>NC_016604.1:5193693-5499204 GCF_000230895.2 Mycolicibacterium rhodesiae NBB3 | reverse complement strand
TCGTTGCCGCCACCACGGAGAACCCGTCGTTTTCCGTTGTCGCGCCGCTACTCTCGCGGTCGCTGATCCTGCAACTGCAGCCTCTCGATGCCAACGCCGTGCGCGCCGTGGTGCGCCGCGCGATCGACGACGAGCGCGGTCTCGGCGGCAAGGTCGCCGTCGCCGATGAGGCGGTCGAACTCCTTGTGCAGTTGTCCGCAGGAGATGCCCGTCGCGCGTTGACGGCGCTCGAGGTCGCGTCCGAAGCCGGGGAGGAGGTGACCGTCGAGGTCATCGAGCAGTCGCTCGACAAGGCCGCTGTGCGCTATGACCGCGACGGCGATCAGCACTACGACGTCATCAGTGCGTTCATCAAGTCCGTCCGCGGTTCCGACGTCGACGCCGCGCTGCACTACCTTTCGCGGATGCTGATCGCGGGGGAGGATCCGCGTTTCGTCGCCAGGCGCCTGATGATCCTGGCCAGCGAGGACGTCGGCATGGCCGATCCGACGGCTCTGCAGACAGCTGTCGCCGCGGCGCAGACCGTGCAGCTGATCGGGATGCCGGAGGCGCAACTCACGCTGGCCCACGCCACCGTTCACCTCGCCACCGCGCCGAAGTCCAACGCGGTCACCACGGCACTGGGCGCCGCGATGGCCGACATCCGCGCCGGTAAGGCCGGCCAGGTCCCGACCCACCTGCGCGACGGCCACTACTCGGGCGCTGAGAAGCTCGGAAACGCGATCGGCTACAAGTATGCCCACGATGATCCCGATGGTGTTGTGCCGCAGCAGTATCCGCCCGACGATCTCGTAGGCATCGACTATTACCGCCCCACGACGCACGGCGCGGAACGCGAAATCGCGACCCGCCTGGACAAGTTGCGCGCGATCATCCGCAAGAAACGCTGACGCCGAAATCCGAATTTTGTAGACGGCTACTCGCACTTTCTCTACAAAAGTGGGATTTCGACGCAGATCCCGCCCCTTGACACCTGCTCCTGACCCTCCTACCGTTGTAGTCAACCAAAATGTTGATCAAACACAAGGTTGATAATGGAGCGTGGTGGAGATGCGGACGATCGACTTGACCGTGCGTTTCTGGCGCTGGCGGATCCCGTTCGGCGCGCCATCGTCGCGCGGTTGTCGAGGGGGCCGGCCACGGTCAACGAGCTCGCGGCTCCCTTCGACATCACCAAACAGGCGGTTTCCAAGCACATTCAGGTGCTCGAGCACGCAGGGTTGGTCACCCGGACCCGCGATGCGCAGCGCCGGCCCGTCCATCTCGACGCCGCCGCGCTGGAGAGGCTGACGGCATGGATCGACCGCTACCGGCTCGACGCCGAACGCAGTTACCGCCGGCTGGACGCCCTGCTGGCTGACATGACCGATACCAACGAGAAGGGAACGAAGACATGACGAACGCACTCGACCTCACCGCGCCGGTCGACACCTTGGCCATGGAGTTCACCCGCGAGTTCGACGCACCCGTCGAGGCGCTCTTCCGGGCACACGCCGACCCTGAGCTGGTGAAGCAGTGGCTCGGTCCCCACGGTCTGGAGATGGAGATCAGCGAGTGGAACTTCACAAGCCATGGCGGCTACCGCTACACGCATTCAAACGATCAAGGGACATTCGGGTTCAACGGCACATTCCACACCGTGCGCGACAACGAATTCATCGTGCAGACCTTCGAATTCGAGGGCGCACCGGACATGGTCAACATCGAATACATGTGGTTCGAGGATCTCGGCAACGGTCGTTCGCGGCTACGTGGCCGTTCGATCTGTCCCAACACTGAGGCGCGCGACGCGCTGCTGTCTTCCGGCATGGAGGGCGGGATGACCGAGGGCTACGAGAAACTCGACGAGCTGCTCAAAAACCTCTAGACGAAATGGGGCGATCCCGGCTGCAGGGGTACAGCCGGGATCGCCATTCCGGTGGCGTGGGTCAGCGCATGAGACCCGAACGCCTGCGTCCCATCACACCGGTGTGCCGGCGTCCCATCAACGCTGCGACGAGCGCGACTCCGATCACGGCCACGACAAGCTGAACGAGCAGTTCGCCCCAGTCGACGCCGGGCGTTGTGGTTGAAATGCCAAGCTGCCGGGCAAGCCAGGTACCGATTAACGCTGCGACGATGCCGACCAGGATCGTGACAAGCATCCCGATAGGCTGCTTTCCCGGTAGCAGCAACCTGGCCAATACGCCAATTACGATGCCGATGAGTATTGCGGTGATGATGCCGGTGACGGTCACGATGCCTCCAAGGTCTTGTCAGTTAGGGCTGTTGTGTAGATCACCCTGATGAAGCAGGACATACCCGGGCCCCAGTCGTAATAAACGCTCGCGTCAATGCCCCCGGACGGCCGTAGGCTCGACGGTGTGGACACCGACGTACTCGATATCGACACCACGCGCCGCCGCATCGTCGACCTCACCGACGCGGTGCGCTCGTTCTGCAGCGGCGACCGGGACGGCCTGTGCAACGTGTTCGTCCCGCACGCCACCGCTGGTGTCGCCATCATCGAGACCGGCGCCGGCTCCGACGACGATCTTCTCGACACCCTGGAACGACTGCTGCCACGCGACGACCGCTACCGCCATGCCCACGGCTCCCCTGGACACGGAGCCGACCATGTGCTGCCCGCGCTGATCTCTCCGTCGGTGACCCTGCCGGTACAGGGCGGCGAGCCGCTGTTGGGAACCTGGCAGAGTGTGGTGCTCGTCGATCTGAACAGTGACAATCCGCAGCGCAAGGTGCGGCTGAGCTTCATTTCCGGATAGCAGGCACCACGCGCGCCGCCGGTTCGTTGGCCTTTCAGGTGCGACAACAACGACCGGTACTGTGGTGCGGTCGAATAGTCGCAGGTAACCGCAGAACACCCAGAGTGCGAGGAACAGTAGAAACGTGCAGACACACGAGATCAGGAAGCGCTTCCTTGATCATTTCGTGAAGGCAGGTCACACCGAGGTGCCGAGTGCCTCGGTGATCCTCGACGACCCCAATCTGCTGTTCGTCAATGCCGGCATGGTGCAGTTCGTCCCCTACTTCCTTGGGCAGCGCACACCGCCGTGGAATCGCGCGGTCAGCGTTCAGAAGTGCATCCGCACGCCCGACATCGACGAGGTCGGCATCACGACCCGGCACAACACGTTCTTTCAGATGGCGGGCAACTTCAGTTTCGGCGACTACTTCAAGAAGGGCGCCATCGAATTCGCCTGGACCCTGCTGACCAACAGTGTCGAGCAGGGTGGGTACGGCCTGGATCCCGAAAAACTCTGGGCGACGGTCTATCTGGACGATGACGAGGCGATCGGCCTGTGGCAGGACGTCGCCGGATTGCCGCCGGAGCGAATTCAGCGCCGCGGCATGGCCGACAACTACTGGTCGATGGGCATCCCCGGACCATGCGGGCCCTCATCGGAGATCTACTACGACCGCGGGCCGGAGTACGGCATCGAGGGTGGACCCGAGGCCAACGAGGACCGCTACATAGAGATCTGGAATCTCGTGTTCATGCAGAACGAACGCGGCGAGGGCACCTCGAAGGAGAACTTCGAGATCCTCGGCCCGCTGCCGCGCAAGAACATCGACACCGGGATGGGCGTCGAACGGGTCGCCTGCCTGCTGCAGGACGTGGACAACGTTTACGAGACCGACCTCCTGCGTCCGGTCATCGACGTGATCGTGGCCGTCGCGCCGCGCGGATACGGCCAGGGCAACCACTCCGACGACGTCCGTTACCGGATCATCGCCGATCACAGCCGTACCGCCGCGATCATCATCGGAGACGGCATCAGCCCAGGTAATGAGGGCCGAGGTTATGTTCTGCGCCGGTTGCTGCGCCGCATCATCCGGGCCGCGAAGCTGCTGGGTGTCGAGCAGCCGATCATGGCGCAGTTGATGGACACGGTGCGCGACACGATGGGCCCGTCGTACCCCGAACTGGTCAGCGACTTCGATCGGATTCAGCGGATCGCCATCGCCGAGGAGACCGCGTTCAACCGGACGCTCGCGTCGGGGTCGCGGCTGTTCGACGAGGCGGCCGCCACGACCAAGCGCTCGGGCAAGTCGACGATCTCCGGAACCGATGCGTTCACCCTGCACGACACGTACGGCTTCCCGCTGGAACTGACGCTGGAGATGGCCGCTGAAGCCGACCTGAGCGTCGACGAAGAGGGCTTCCGCGGTTTGATGGCCGAGCAGCGCCGGCGCGCCAAGGCAGACGCGGCGGCACGCAAGCAGGCGCACTCCGACCTGTCGGCGTACCGCGAACTCGTCGACACCGCCCCCACCGAGTTCACCGGCTTCGACGAGTTGACCACCGAGGCAAGGATTCTCGGCATCTTCGTCGACGGCAAGCGGGTACCCGTCATCGGCCACGGGACGCACGACGCCGACCGCGTGGAACTCGTTCTCGATCGCAGCCCCTTCTACGCGGAGTCCGGCGGGCAGATCGCCGATGAGGGCACGATCACCGGCGCGGGTGCGTCCGCAGCGGCCAAGGCCGCGGTGACCGACGTCCAGAAGATCGCCAAAACCCTGTGGGCACACCGAATCAACGTCGAATCCGGCGAGTTCGTGGAGGGCGACACTGTGGTGGCCGCCGTCGACCCGAGGTGGCGCCATGGTGCGACCCAGGGGCATTCCGGAACCCACATGGTGCACGCAGCCCTTCGGCAGGTGTTGGGGCCCAACGCAGTTCAGGCAGGATCGCTTAACCGCCCCGGCTATCTGCGGTTCGACTTCAACTGGCAGGGCGGGCTGTCCGAGGACCAGCGGACCCAGATCGAAGAAGTCACCAACGAGGCGGTTGAAGCCAACTTCGAAGTGCACAGTTTCACCACCGATCTGGAGAAGGCCAAGTCGATGGGCGCGATGGCACTGTTCGGCGAGGCCTACCCCGATGAGGTCCGAGTCGTCGAGATCGGCGGCCCCTTCTCGCTCGAACTCTGCGGCGGCACCCACGTCAACAGTTCTGCACAGATCGGTCCCGTCACCATCCTCGGCGAATCCTCGGTCGGCTCAGGCGTGCGTCGCGTCGAGGCCTATGTCGGCCTGGACTCGTTCCGGCACCTGGCCAAGGAACGCGCGCTGATGGCCGGGCTGGCGTCGTCGCTGAAGGTGCCGTCCGAGGAGGTGCCCGCAAGGGTGGCCAACCTCGTGGAACGGTTGCGGGCCGCCGAGAAGGAACTCGACAAGATGCGGCTGGCGAACGCGCGCGCCGCGGCTGTCAATGCGGCCGCCGGCGCCGAGCAGGTCGGTAAGGTCCACCTCGTGGCGCAGCGGATGGCCGGCGGTATGTCGGCGGGCGACCTGCGGGCGCTCGTCGGTGACATCAAGGGCAGGCTGAGCAGCGAACCCTCGGTCGTGGCGCTGATCGCCGAGGGCGACGACGACGCGGTTCCGTACGTGGTGGCCGTCAATCCGGCGGCACAGGATCTGGGCTTGAGCGCCAATGATCTGGTGAAGCAGCTGGGCGCGCAGGTCAACGGCCGCGGGGGCGGCAAGGCCGATCTGGCACAGGGTTCCGGCAAAGGGGCGGCGGGGATCGACGCGGCATTGGCTGCGCTGCGCGCCGAACTGGGCCGGAGCTGACGCGTGCCGACCGAATCCGTTGACCGTCTCCCGGATCGGCCCGGACCGACGCTGCACCCCCCGGATCCGGGACGCGGTCGCCGGTTGGGCATCGACGCGGGACGTGTCCGCATCGGCGTAGCGGTCAGCGACCCCGATGGAATTCTCGCGACGCCGGTGGAAACGGTCGACCGGCGAAAAGGGTCGGACAAGCATGTGCGACGGCTCGCGGCACTCGTCGGTGAGTACGAGGCCGTCGAAGCGGTGGTCGGATTGCCGCGGACGCTCGCGGACCGGTCGGGTTCGGCCGCGCAGGATGCGATCGCTCTGGCCGATCAACTGGCCGCACGCATCGCGCCGGTACCGGTGCGGCTGGCCGACGAGCGACTGACTACCGTTGCGGCTCAGCGAGCCCTGCGCGAGGCAGGCGTACGCGCGAAGGGGCAGCGATCGATGATCGACCAGGTCGCAGCTGTCGGGATCTTGCAGAACTGGCTGGACCAGCGACGCGCGGCGTTGGCCGCGCACAGTGACTTCAGAGACGAGGTCGGGGATGTCTGACGATTGGGGCCGCGAACGCGTAGAGCCCGACTGGCGATCCGAACGGGTGGAGCCGATGGCCGTCGGCCCACCACGGCGCCGAAGGACCCGCGCGGACCGGTTGCGGGAGGCGCGCGGGCGGCGTAAGCGCCGACTGGCCAGCGGATTGGCCCTCGGGATCCTGATCGTGGTCGTTCTCGGCGTGGTCTTCCTCGGATCGAAACTGTGGCATGGGGTGTTCGGCACGGGCAGCGACTTCACCGGTGACGGCGTCAGCGACGTGGTGATTCAGGTCCATGAAGGGGATTCCACGACAGCGATCGGGCAGACCCTTCAGGACCAGAACGTGGTGGCCACGTCAGCCGCATTCGTCTCCGCCGCTCAGGGAAACGCCGCCATCTCGGCGATCCAGCCCGGCTTTTACAAGGTCCGCACCGAAATTCCTGCCGCCAACGCCGTTGAGCGGCTTGCCGATCCGCAGAACCGGGTGGGCAAACTGGTGATCCCAGAAGGGCGTCAGCTCGACGACATCCGGGATGTGAAGACCAACGCCGTCACCGACGGCATTCTCAGCCTGATATCCAAGGCGACGTGTGTGGACCTCGACGGTGAGCGCAACTGTGTCGCCGCGGACGCGCTCAAAGAGTCGGCGAAAACGGCCGAGCCGTCGGCGCTGTCGGTTCCTGAATGGGCCATCGGTCCGGTCAACGCGATGGGCGATGACCACCGCAGGCTGGAGGGGTTGATCGCCCCGGGATCGTGGAACATCGATCCGTCCGCGCCGCCACAGGACATCCTCTCGACGTTGATCGACGCCAGCGCAACGCAATACGCGCAGGGCGGGCTGCTCGACACCGCGAAGGCGATGAACATGTCGCCGTATCAGATCCTGACCGTCGGGTCGCTGGTGCAGCGGGAGGCCACCCCGGAAGACTTCGCCAAGGTGGCGCGGGTCATCTACAACCGGCTGGGGGAGAACCGCACGCTGGAATTCGACTCCACGGTGAACTACCCGCTAGACAGGATCGAAGTGGCGACCACCGACGGTGACCGTGGGCAGCACACGTCCTGGAACACCTATGTGCGGCCGGGACTTCCGGCCACGCCCATCTGTTCGCCGGGACAGCCCGCGCTCGCGGCGGCGGAGAAGCCCGAGCCGGGAGACTGGCTGTACTTCGTCACCATCGACAAGCAGGGCACCACCTTGTTCACCCGGGACTATCAGCAGCATCTGGCGAATATCGAACTCGCGATGCGCAACGGTGTCCTCGACTCCTCGCGGTGATCGCCGCACGCAAGGCCGCTGTACTCGGGTCACCCATCGCGCATTCCCGATCACCGCAGCTGCATCTCGCCGCCTACCGCGCCCTCGGCTTGGACGGCTGGACCTATGAGCGGATCGAGTGCACCGCGGATCAGTTACCCGTTCTGGTAGGCGACTTCGGTCCCGAGTGGGTGGGTGTGTCGGTGACGATGCCCGGCAAGTTCGCGGCATTGCGATTCGCCGACGAACGCACTCCACGTGCCGAATTGGTGGGCTCGGCCAATACTCTGGTGCGCTCGGACAACGGATGGCGTGCCGACAACACCGATGTCGACGGCGTCACGGGCGCGTTGGGACAGGCGTCGGGTAGAGCAGCAGTGCTCGGTTCGGGCGGTACCGCGCCAGCCGTGGTTGTGGGTCTGGCAGAGCTTGGCGTGCAGGATATTTCGGTCGTCGCGCGCAACAGGGACAAAGCGGAGCCGCTGCTGGCGCTCGCGGCGAGTGTCGGTGCGCAGGCGCGTTGGATCGAGTTGGGCACACCGCTGACCGACATCGATGTGGTCGTCAGCACCATCCCCGCCGACGTCGCTGCGGCGCACGTCGACACGCTGGCCGCGGTGCCCGTTCTGCTGGACGCGATCTACGATCCGTGGCCCACCCCGCTGGCGGCGGCCGTCGAGGCCGCGGGCGGGAGGGTGATCAGCGGTCTGGAGATGCTGCTGAACCAGGCCTTCGCCCAAGTCGAACAGTTCACGGGCCTGCCTGCGCCCAGGGACGCGATGCGGGCGGCGATCGACGACCGCTAGTCGACCGCGCGGCGCCGATACACGCCACAGTGACGAGCACGATCGTGACGTACCCGCTCACAGCGAGCACGCACTCGACTATGCCGCACGGTGAAGTTGGTGACCGGGGGGCGCGTCGCGCGGCCTTAACCTCGAGGTATGGGGGCGGGGAGTATCTGCGTGCTGGTCTGGTTCGTCGTGCTCTGCTGGTATGACGTCACACAGCGGCGGCTGCCGAATTGGTTGACGGTGCCCGGTGCGGTCGCGGTTCTGGCCTGGGCCGCCGCGACGGGCCACGGTGTGCCTGC
This sequence comes from Mycolicibacterium rhodesiae NBB3, assembly GCF_000230895.2. Next base: position 5,490,748 of record NC_016604.1, on the reverse strand, counting down.
TTTCGCCGGTGCCGCAACGCTGTTCGCGATCTACCTCGCGCTGCACCTGATCGCCCCGGCGGCGATGGGCGCCGGGGACGTCAAGCTCGCGATCGGAATCGGGGCGCTGACCGGTGCATTCGGCGTCGACGTATGGGTGCTCGCCGCACTGGCTGCGCCGCTGGTGACGGCGGCCTGGGCCATCGTCGTCAAGCTGGGCAGCGCGGTGAGAACCGTGCCACACGGGCCGTCGATGTGCGTGACGGCGGCCCTAGCCGCGGCGCCCGTCATGGTGTGAGCGACCCCTTGCATACTCCAAGTAGGTTAATGCATACTCAGAGTATGCAAATAAGACAGCAAGACCTGCCAGCAATATCTGAGCGCTACTTCGCCGCGTGGGCGGCTCACGATCCCGACGCCATTGTGGCGTTGCACACGCCGGACACCCGATTCTGGATGCATATGGGTGGTGAACCCGTCGTCGGCCGCGACGCGGTCAGGGACACCTTCGCCGAGATCTTCGCCCAGTTCCCCGATTTCACGTTCCAGACCTACCGCGTGATCTTCGGCGAGGACCATTGGATTCTCGACTGGGCCCTGATCTCCGGCGACATCCGCTTCGACTGCCTCGACGTGGTCAACGTGTCGCCGGACGGGCTCGTCGCCCGCAAGGACACCTTCGTCGACGCCGCGCAGGTGCAGGCAGCGCTGGGCGTGACCGCATGACGGCGGTAGCCCCGGTCGACCAGTTGCCGCTGATCGACACATTGCCGGTCGAGTACCTCTTCGACATGCACGTCGATCTCGCTCCCGCGCAACCGATCACGACACCGGTCGGTGCGCGGATGACCTTCATCACGACGGGCGGCGTCATCGACGGGCCTCGACTGCAGGGAGAGGTCCTGCCCGGCGGTGGCGACTGGCTGCTGGTCGGCGGCGACGGGGCGGGCCGCGTCGACGTCCGCGCCACCCTGAAGACCCACGACGGCGTGCTGATCCACTACGAGGCGCGCGGGATCATCAAGGTCCCCGCCGACGGGCTGCAGCGGCTCGCCGCCGGCGAGGTGCTGCCGTTCGACCAGACCTATGTGCGGACCACGCCGACGTTCGAGACCGCAGACGAACGCTACGCGTGGCTGTCCGAGCTGGTCGCCGTCGGCTACAACGTCCTGTCGCCCAACCACATCGACTACCGCATCTATCGGGTGTTGTGACCAGCATCCGGTAGTGGTGTTGGGCTATGGTCGGCCCGTGGCGACACGGGTAGCCAAACGTACTCAGGCGCAGCGCACCGAGGCGACGACCGCTGCGCTCGTCGACGCCGCGCGCGAACTGTTCGCACGCGACGGCTATGAGGCGACGTCGCTCGATGCGGTGGCGGCGCGCGCCGGCATGACGAAGGGTGCCGTCTACCACCACTTCGACGGTAAGCGGCAGCTGTTCGAGGCCGTGTTCAGCCGCGAAATCGACCGTATGACGACTCCCCTCGCGACCGCCTACACCCGCAAGAAGGACCCGTGGGACGCCTTCAAGGCCGCGAGCCGCGCCTTCCTCGACGAATGTCTGGACCCCGGACTGCAGCGCATCGTCCTGCTGGATGCACCCGCGGCGATCGGCTGGGAGGGTATCCGCCGGCTCGAGGCCCCGCTGCTGGACATGATGGAACTGGCGATCTCCCGTGCGGTGGACGCCGGACGCATCGCCGCGCGACCGCCCGGCCCGCTCGCTCACTTCCTCTTCGGTGCGACCTGCGAGGTGGCGATGATCGTGGCGCGGGCCGACGACCAGAGGACCGCGCAGCGGCAGGCCCTCGCCGAGATCGGCCGCGTCCTGGACAGCCTGGCGATCGATCAGTGACAGGGATAGCCCAGCAGGTGCCGCGCGTCGTGGACGAATTCGTGAATGTGGGTGTCCGAGCCGAGGATTGACGTGGCGCCCTGATCCAGTCCGACCACGTACAGCACCAGTAGCGCTAAGAACGCGGTTCCGGTCAGCCAGGCGGCGGCCGCCACGGCGCTGACATCGATGCGTGCGGCACTGATCGGCCGGGCCTCAGTCATGGTCGTCTCCGTTCGCGATCGCCGGATTGGTCAACAGATGGTGGTCGTCGACCACCTTGGCGAGCGCGGTCACCCAGTGGTCGTAGTAGTCCCACTCGCCGCGCTCGGCCTCGGGCGTGTGCTCCCACCGGCCGATCGTGTCGATCAGGCTCTGCTGGAAGTCGCTCCACTCGTAGTGACCGAACTCCGACAGCGCCAAAGCCAGCCCGAATGCCCGCCGTTGCCATTCGTGCTCGAACTGTGGCGCCGCCTGGTCGGTCGTGCACGTCTCATGCAGCGTCATTTGACCGGCCCCGCGAGCGCCACGCCCATCATCGATTCCGTCGTCACCAGATCCATCAGCATCTCGTCGGTGAAATCATCGGTGTCGGAGGGGCGTTCGGGAATCACGAACCAGCGTGAGTGTCCGCTGCTGTCCCAGACCTTGATCTCGGTCTCGGCGGGGAGGTCGACGCCGATCTCCCCGAGCACCTTGCGAGGCTCGCGCGCGGCCCTTGACCTGAACACCGGGTCCTTGTACCAGTACGGCGGCAGTCCGAGCACCGGCCACGGGAAGCACGAGCAGAGCGTGCAGATGATCAGGTTGTGCACGCCGGGAGTGTTCGCGACGGCCTGCAGGTGCTCACCTTCGGCGCCCGCCATGCCCTCGGGCAGATCGAGTTCGGCGATCGCGGCGGGCGTGTCGACGACCACCCGTGCGGCGAAGCCGGGATCCGTCCATGCCTTCACCACGATCTTGCGTCCGTTCAGCGGCGTCATCTCCGATTCGAAGTACGACAGCACCTTGTCGACGGTCTGGCCGGTGATCACGCCCTTCTCGATCAGAAGTGATTCCAGCGCAGCGACTTTCGCTGCGCTGGCCGACTCCCGGTCCGCCGGATACTGAAACTGGTCGCTCATCGAACTCCTTCCAGGTACGCCTCGAACAGCTCCGCATAGATCGTCAGTGGTCCCCCCTCAGCACGTTCGCCGAACAGTTCATCGGGGGAGAAGGCAACGATGTAGATGGGCATCGGATCGCCGATACCGTCGCCGGTGTGCACGAAGTAGCCGTAGTCACCTTCGAAGATCCGCTCGATGGTGCCTTCGCGCGCCCGCAGATAACCGGGCAACCGGGTATGCGCCGCCGCGGGCACGTTGGTGATCCGAACCCGATCACCGACTGCGAACTTCGGATGAGCGACGTCGCGGCGCGGACTGTCACCCTTGCGCAGGTATTCGACCACCTGGTCGTCGATGGCGCTCGTGCCGTCCGCGGTTGCCGCCGGAGCGTCCGCCAATTCGGCCTGCCGCGAGGACAACTCGTGCTCGGTGATGTAGCCCTGGTCGACGAAGAACTGCGTGATGCCGCCGAGCCACTTCTCGTAGTAGCGGAACTTGAAGTAGTCGAAGGGGTTCATCGCCTCCGCGCCGGTGCGCAGGCTCGCCCATGTCCACTCGTCCTTGAACGCCGTCGGCACATCGTCGATCGGGTACTGCGGCAACGCAGACCCGAGATGGTTGGACAGTCCCATCATCGCCACGTGAATGCCGAAGATCCGTTCTTCCCAGTCCTCGACGAACACCCGCTTCTCGAGGTTCAGCGGTTCGGGCAGCCCTTCCAGACCGCCGAGATAGTGCTGCAGTTTCATTGCGCGGGGCTACCTTCCTTCGCGGGTTCACGGGTCAGGGCGTTGGCCAGGTATTCGGACAGCAGCCCGAACGACGCACCGAGCAGGCACGCCATGGCCGCGACGAGTCCGGGATGCGAAATCGACGTCACGGTGATGGTGTTGCCGGTCCCGGCGACCGTCGACACGGTGCTCGCGAACCCGACGACCACCGCGGGCGTCGTCGACAGCAGCGGCACCCAGGACGCCTGGACCATCACCGCGCTGCCGACACCGACCGCAAGCGCGGTCATCCAGAGGCCACCGCCCATCAGGTGGGCGGCGTACAGGCTCGCCGACGCGATCAGCACCCCGACGAGATTGCTGGACAGTGAGCGCACCCATCCGGTGACTCCGCCGCCGACGAAGAAGAACGACGCCCACGTCAGGAAGACCACCCAAATCGGGACGGTGATGACCTCTGCGGTCAGGGCCACCGCCAGCCCGCCGAGCACCCCGATGCTCAGTGTCAATGCGGATCGTGAATCCATGGAAAGTAGGTTGACGCGGCCCTGTTTCCCGCGCGTGACGCCGAAGTTGCGATTTCGGCGCGCGAACGGCCGCTCAGCGACGGTATCCGCACCGAAATCGCAGGGAGCGCGCTATGGGAAGATGGGACGCGTGTTGCGATGGACTACAGCTGGTGAATCACACGGCCGCGCCTTGGTGGCGGTGGTCGAAGGCATGATCGCCGGCGTCCACGTCACCACCGACGACATCGCCGGGCAGCTGGCCCGGCGGCGGCTGGGTTACGGCCGCGGCGCCCGGATGAAATTCGAGCAAGACCAGGTCACGATGCTCGCCGGCGTGCGCCACGGCGTCACGCTGGGTGGTCCGATCGCCATCGAAGTCGGCAACACCGAGTGGCCGAAGTGGGAGACGGTGATGGCGGCCGACCCCGTCGACGAGGCCGTGCTCGCGGAGAGCGCCCGCAACGCCCCGCTGACGCGGCCGCGGCCGGGCCACGCCGACTACGCGGGCATGCTCAAATACGGCTTCGACGACGCTCGACCCGTGCTGGAGCGCGCCAGCGCGCGCGAGACGGCCGCCCGGGTCGCGGCCGGTACCTTCGCCAGGGCGCTGCTGCGGGAGGCGCTCGGCGTCGAGGTGCTGTCGCATGTCATCTCGATCGGCGCGTCGAAACCCTATGACGGGCCGCCGCCACAGTTCTCCGATCTGCCGGCCATCGATGAGAGCCCCGTGCGCGCCTTCGATGAGGCGGCCGCGCAGTCGATGATCGCCGAGATCGAGGCCGCCAAGAAGGACGGTGACACACTCGGCGGAATCGTCGAGGTCGTGGTCCACGGCCTGCCCGTCGGACTCGGCTCGTTCACCAGCGGTGACAACCGCCTCGACAGCCAACTGGCCGGCGCGGTGATGGGCATCCAGGCCATCAAGGGTGTGGAGATCGGCGACGGCTTCGAAACGGCACGCCGTCGCGGCAGCGTCGCGCACGACGAGATGTACCCCGGCGCCGACGGTGTGATGCGTTCGACGAACCGGGCCGGCGGTCTGGAAGGCGGGATGACCAACGGTCAGCCGCTGCGAGTACGGGCGGCGATGAAGCCGATCTCGACCGTGCCGCGGGCGTTGGCCACTGTCGACATGGCTACCGGCGACGAGGCCGTCGCGATCCATCAGCGCTCCGACGTGTGCGCGGTGCCCGCCGCAGGTGTCGTCGTCGAGACCATGGTGGCACTGGTGCTGGCGCGCGCGACCCTGGAGAAGTTCGGTGGCGACTCCCTGACCGAGACGCGTGCCAACGTCGACAACTACCTGCGGGCGGTCACCGAGCGCGAACCTGCCGGCGGGCAGAAGCGAAGCGACCCGGGAATCAGCACAGCGCAGCCGGTGCAGGCGCCGGGCTGATGGCGCCGAAAGCCGTCCTGATCGGATTGCCCGGATCGGGTAAGTCGACGATCGGCCGTCGGCTGGCCAAGGCGATGAATCTCACGCTGCTCGACACCGACGCCGCGATCGAGGAGACCACCGGCCGCACCATCGCCGACATCTTCGCCACCGACGGTGAAGAAGAGTTCCGTCGCATCGAGGAGAACGTCATCCGGTCCGCGCTGAAGACCCACGACGGAGTGCTGTCCCTCGGCGGGGGAGCAGTGACAACCGCGGGTGTCCGCGACGCGCTCGCCGGCCACACCGTCATCTACCTGGAGATCAACGCCGCGGAGGGCGTACGCCGCACCAGCGGACCCACGGTGCGGCCGTTGCTGGCCGGCCCTGACCGCGGCGAGAAATTCAAAGCGCTGATGACTCAACGCGTTCCGCTGTACCGGCGGGTGGCCACACTGCGGGTCAACACCAACCGGCGTAACCCCGGCGCGGTCGTCCGTTACATCGTCGAGCGGCTCGAGAACTCCGAGACGTCGCGCCATCAGCGACGTCGCCGTCGTCCACCATGGCGTCGAACCCCCACGACGCTGACACCGGCCCCGACAACCGAGGCGCCTCCGTCGCCCGCGGAACTGGCGGCCAAGAAAGCGCCCGGTCCACATGCCTGAGCCCGTAACCGTAGACGTCCTCGTCGACCCGCCGTACCCCGTGATCATCGGCACCGGTCTGCTCGGTGAACTGGAGCGCACTCTCGCCGGCAGACACAAGGTCGCCATCCTGCATCAGCCGACGCTTGGCGAGACCGCGGAAGCCATTCGGCATACCTTGTCGGAGAAGGGAATCGACGCACACCGCATCGAGATTCCCGATGCCGAGAAGGGTAAGGACCTGCCGGTGCTCGGCTTCATCTGGGAAGTGCTGGGCCGCATCGGCATCGGCCGCAAGGACGCGATCGTCAGTCTGGGTGGCGGCGCGGCCACCGACGTCGCCGGTTTCGCGGCCGCGACCTGGCTGCGAGGCATCGACATCGTGCATGTCCCGACCACGTTGCTGGGCATGGTCGACGCTGCGGTCGGCGGTAAGACCGGCATCAACACCGATGCGGGCAAAAACCTGGTGGGCGCGTTCCATCAGCCGGCCGCCGTGCTCGTCGACATCGCGACGCTGGAAACGTTGCCGCGCAACGAACTTGTGGCGGGTATGGCCGAAATCGTGAAAGCCGGCTTCATCGCCGACCCCGTCATCCTCGACATGATCGAGTCCGACCCGCAGGCGGCAGTGGACCCGAAGGGACAGGTGCTGCCCGAGTTGATCCGGCGGGCAATCGCGGTGAAGGCAGAGGTCGTCGCGGCCGACGAGAAGGAATCGCAGCTGCGCGAGATCCTCAACTACGGGCACACTCTCGCGCACGCGATCGAGCGGCGGGAACGCTACGAATGGCGCCACGGTGCCGCAGTGTCGGTCGGCCTGGTGTTCGCCGCCGAACTCGGCCGGCTCGCCGGCCGTCTGGACGACGACACCGCGGACCGACACCGGAACGTCCTGCAGGCGCTGGGCCTGCCGGTCGAATACGACGCCGACGCGCTGCCGCAGCTGCTGGAGTACATGGCGGGTGACAAGAAGACCCGCGCCGGGGTGTTGCGTTTCGTCGTGCTCGACGGACTCGGTAAGCCCGGACGCCTGGAGGGGCCGGATCCCTCGCTGCTGGCGGCGGCGTACTCGGTGATCGGAAAGGGGGCGGCATGACGACCGTGCTCGTACTCAACGGACCCAACCTGGCCAGGCTCGGCAAGCGCGAGCCGGAGGTCTACGGCAGCACCACCCACGACGAACTCGTCACCCTGATTGAGAATGAAGCCGAGGACCTCGGCATGAAAGCGGTTGTGCGACAGAGCGACTCCGAAGCAGAGCTGCTGAACTTCATTCACGCCGCCGCCGACGCCGGCGACCCGGTGATCCTCAACGCAGGTGCGCTGACCCACACGTCGGTCGCGCTACGCGATGCGTGCGCCGAGCTCACCGGGCCGCTCATCGAGGTGCACATCTCGAATGTCCACAAGCGCGAGGAGTTTCGGCACCACTCCTACATCAGCGGCGTGGCCACCGGCGTCATCGTCGGGCTCGGGACGCAGGGCTACGTCCTTGCCCTGAAGTACCTCGCAACCCTCGGATAGACAGGCCTCCCTCGGTGCTGGCCACCGAGTAGCAGATCGCGGTCGCGACGATCGTGGGCAGCACGAACGTCAGTATCGCGACGAAAACGACGAACACGATGTTCGGTTCGGTCAGCCAACCCTGCGGGAATCGGGCGAGGCTCACGGCCAGCCAGGAGGCGGCTATGGCAAGCCCCATCGTCGTCACGGTCGCGACCTTGATCGAACGCAGCGCCAGGCGGGTCGGCTCTGAGGTGTCGGCCAACGACCTGCGCAGCGTCTTGGTGCGGACGTACACCAGCGCGAAGTTCACTCCGATGACGACCGCGGCGCTGACGACGATGAGGCCGGTCGCCCAGAGGTCCGGACGGCGACCGAACATGAAATGCAGGTAGTCGATGGTCGTCTCGGACAGGATCAGCGTCGTGGCCATCGTCGCGGCGAAGGTCAGCCAGCCACCCAGATCGGCGAGAAAGCCATAGGCGCCCGCGTCGTCGGGATCTTGCTCGGCCAGCCTGTTGACCGCGTGACTGGCCAGCATCCAGCCGAGCCCGCCGAACAGTGCAGTCGCTCCCGCGGCCAGCATGCCGGTCGACACTGCGCCCTGCGTCCAGGCGATCGCGCAGATGCCCCGCCGGTCGCCTTCGGGCGTCTGCGTCCCGGTGATCAAGCTGAACAGGAAGCTGTCCAGCATCAGGATCAGCACCGCGGCGGAGAACAGCGCGAGGGTGTGGATGCTTTCGCGGCTCTTCTTGTCCATCAGCAGCGCGATGGCGGTGATGAGGAAGCCGCCGAGCACCCCGGCGAACTGGGAGTGCGACGCCGCCGACGTCAGCACGCTCCACTGGTCGGACGTGCAGAATTCGTCCGGGTTCACTGGGGCCCGAGACTCACGGTCGCCGACGTCAGGCGAAAGCTAGCTTTCGCGGCGCGCTTCGGTCGTCTCGTACTCCTCGGTCTGCTCGCCGTCGGGATGGCGGACCGCCGCGAACACGTCCGTGTCCGCTCGTTCGTCGTCTCCGGAACGGTGCCGGGTCACCGGGGGTGCGTTGCGGTCGACGAGCCAGCGGCCGAGGGTGACGCCCAGGAGGGACACCAGGAACACCAGCAGCGCGGTGAACGCTGCGAACGTGGTGAGCTCGTTGATCAGCCCCTCGACGTAGAGGGCCTTGTAGACGAGATGGATCACCCAGGCGACGGCGCCGCTGACGATGCCGGCGAACAGACCGGCCAGCAGCCACGTCATCGCGAGGTCGCCACGGCGGTCCGGATCCGGGTTGGCGCGTGCGTCCGCGCGACCGTCGGCCAGCCCCCAGATGAAGACCGCGACGGCGAAGAGGGTCACGAGCACGATGCTGATCAGCCCGGCCCTGGTCTCCCACGCGTTGATCAACGCTCCCTGCAGCAATCGCACGATCACCATCAGGGCGGCGAACACCAGTCCGCGCAGCAACCACTTACTCATGAGGCCACACCTTAGCGAGTAGGTTCATCAACCGTGACTATTTCACAGCGTCGGGACCGACTGCGTCAGCGACTCGTCGCCGCCGACCTGGATGCGATCCTGGTGTCGGACCTGGTCAACGTCCGTTATCTGTCGGGATTCACCGGATCCAACGCCGCGCTGTTGGTGCGCGCGGAGGACCCGACACCGGTCCTCGCCACCGACGGGCGCTACCGCACCCAGGCCGCGCAGCAGGCACCCGACGCCGAGCTCGTCATCGAGCGGGCATGCGGACCGCACCTGGTTGCGCGCGCTGCGGCCGACGGGGTGTCGCGCCTCGGCTTCGAGAGTCACGTCGTGACCGTCGACGCGTTCAGTGTGCTCACCAAGGCCGCCGGTGAACTGACCGAACTGGTGCGGGCCTCCGGCACGGTGGAGGCGTTACGCGAGGTCAAGGACGCCGGCGAGATCGCCCTGCTGCGGCTGGCCTGTGAAGCAGCCGATGCGGCGCTGCACGATCTGGTCGAGCGTGGGGGACTGCGACCGGGCCGTACCGAGAAAGAGGTGGGTCGCGAACTCGAGGCGCTGATGCTCGACCACGGCGCCGATGGCGTGTCCTTCGAGACCATCGTGGCGGCCGGCGCCAATTCGGCGATCCCACACCACCGGCCGACGGACGCGGTGCTGGCGGCGGGGGACTTCGTCAAGATCGACTTCGGCGCTCTGGTGTGCGGCTACCACTCGGACATGACCCGCACGTTCGTCCTGTCGCCGGCCGCCCAGTGGCAGCACGACATCTACGATCTGGTGGCAACCGCGCAGCGGGCCGGCCGAGACGCGCTTGCACCGGGCGTGCCGCTTTCCGATGTCGACGCAGCGGCGCGGCAGATCATCGCCGACGCCGGGTACGCAGAGAACTTCGGGCACGGACTGGGTCACGGGGTGGGGTTGCAGATTCACGAAGCGCCGGGGATCAGCGCCTCCTCCGCCGGTACACTTCTTGCTGGTTCCGCGGTGACCGTGGAACCCGGTGTCTATCTGCCCGACCGCGGCGGCGTCCGAATCGAGGACACGCTGGTCGTCGGCAGTGACTCACACCAGACCTCGGAGCCGGGCAGCCGGCGACATGAGGCCGCTGACTTGCTCACCCGGTTCCCCAGGGAACTGGCGATCCTCTGAACAGGAGAACAACCGACCGTGGCATCGACCGCCGACTTCAAGAACGGGCTCGTCCTTCAGATTGACGGCCAACTCTGGCAGATCATCGAATTCCAGCACGTCAAGCCCGGCAAGGGGCCGGCGTTCGTCCGGACCAAGCTGAAGAACGTGCTGTCGGGCAAGGTCGTCGACAAGACCTACAACGCAGGCGTGAAGGTGGAGACCGCGACGGTCGACCGCCGCGATGCCACCTACCTGTATCGCGATGGCTCCGACTTCGTCTTCATGGATTCCGAGGACTACGAGCAGCATCCGCTGTCGGAGGCCCTGGTCGGCGACGCTGCCAAGTTCCTGCTCGAAAGCCTGCCGGTGCAGATCGCGTTCCACAACGGCGCCCCGCTGTACCTGGAACTGCCCGTCACCGTCGAGCTCGAGGTCACCCACACCGAACCCGGGCTGCAGGGCGACCGCTCCAGCGCAGGCACCAAGCCGGCCACCGTGGAAACCGGCGCCGAGATCCAGGTGCCCCTGTTCATCAACACCGGCGACAAGCTGAAGGTGGACTCACGTGACGGCAGCTACCTGGGAAGGGTGAATGCCTGACCGGCGGGGCGATCGTGGCCGCCACCAGGCCCGCAAGCGGGCCGTCGACCTGCTCTTCGAGGCCGAGGCGCGCGGCCTCACTCCCGCCGATGTCGCAGAGGCGCGAAATGCGCTGGCGCAGACACAGTCCGACGTCTCGCCGCTGAACCCGTACACGGTGACGGTGGCGCAGGGCGTCACCGAGCACACCGCGCACGTCGACGACCTGATCTCGGCGCATCTGCAGGGCTGGACGCTGGACCGGCTGCCGGCCGTCGACCGCGCGATCCTGCGCGTGGCGGTGTGGGAGCTGCTGCATGCCGACGACGTGCCCGAACCCGTCGCGGTCGACGAGGCGGTCGAGCTGGCCAAACAGTTGTCCACCGACGACTCGCCGGGTTTCGTCAACGGTGTGCTCGGCCAGGTGATGCTGGTGACACCACAGATCCGGGCCGCCGCGCAGGCTGTCCGCGGGGCCGGTGATTCGGGCGCGGGGTCGTAATGGGAGCACCGCAGGACTGGGCGCCGTATTCGAGCGTGGACGAGGCGGCCAAGGTATACCTGCGCGATCCCGAACTCGCACTCGACCAATTGCGTTCTGTCGTCGACCTTCCCGCGATCAGATCCTTCATCATGTCCCGCGGTTTCAGCGACGGGTCGTGGGGCGACACCGATGAGAATCCACTGTGGCAGGAGGTCGTGCTCACCGACGGGCACCGGCTGATCATCTGGCGGGCCGACGACGAAGTGACGACCGTCGACGACCGCGAGCGCCGCGTACTCAATGCCTCGGTCCGCACGATTCTGCTGTCGACGATCACCGACCACGTGCTCACCACCGAGTACGAGGTGTTCGACGACGGAACCCGCCGGCTCTCCGAGGTCCGGCTGCGGATGTACACCCAGCTCATCACGCGGTCGCGGCACAGGTCGCTCACCGAGACCGACATCTATTGCGAATCGTTCCGCTACTACAAGTCCGTCGACAACGGGGGACTGGCCCAGATGCAGCGCCTGCTGCAGTTCGGTCGCGTGCTGTCGCGCTGTATGGAGTAGGCCTCATGTGCGCGAACGTGCGTGTTTGAGGACGACACGCCGGGCAGGCTCAAGTGGTCGCTGCAGCACCTGATTGGTTAGGGGTGTTGTTGCGATGGGTTTTCGAGGGCAGGGCCAGCAAGCACCGGCGTCGGCTCGGTTGGCGTTCTTTGAGGCGGTGAATGCGGGATCGTCGTGGGCTGCGGCGGCGACCGTGGCCGGGGTGGCTCGCGACACGGGCGACAGATGGGCTCGCGCCGCTGGTTATCAGGCGCAAACCAGGCACTTCGGTACGAGGTACTCCGCGCAGGCGCGGGAGGCGTTCTGGGCGGCGATGAGAGCTGGGGCGTCAGTGACGCAGGCTGCGCTCGGCGCCGGCGTGTCGGAGATCGCCGGCCGACGCTGGGTCAAACAGGCTGGTTATGTGCCCAGAACCACAGTTCCCATCGCTGCAGCCGAGGTTCTTACCGTCGTCGATGGGAGTGCTCGCTGTCGTCGTGCGTTGACATTCACCGAGCGATGCCGTCTGGAGATGCTGCTGGAGAACGGCTACACAGCTGCGCAATTGGTGGATCTACTGGGCCGGCATCAAGACACGATCAGTCGGGAGATCGCCCGGGGACAGACCGCGTCGGGGTATCGCGCCAGAGTCGGTCAAGACGTGGCCGATGCCAATCGGAAGCGACCCAAAGTGCGCAAGCTGGTCAGGAATCCGGCACTGCTGGCCGAGGTTCTGCAAGGCTTGCAACAGCGGTGCAGCCCGGAGCAGATCGCGGGTCGTCTGCGACTGGACTTTCCCGACGATTCGGAGATGTGGGTGTCCCACGAAACGATCTACCAGGGTCTCTACGTTCAACTGCGCGGCGAGTTGACCAAAGACCTCAAGTCGGCATTGCGGACCGGTCGGATCAAGCGAAAGCCACACGGACGCAATCAGATAGCTGAGCGGAGACGGTTCAAAGAGGGCATGGTCAGTATCACCGAACGCCCCGCTGAGGCCGATGACCGCGCCATCCCCGGACACTGGGAAGGCGACCTGATCATGGGCAGCGCCAACGCCAGCGCGATCGGCACCCTGGTGGAACGCACGACCGGTTTTGTCCTGCTTCTGCATCTGCCCGTCGATCACACTGCCGAGACCGTCGCTGCCGCGATGACCGCCAAGATCGTGGAGATCCCCGAAATACTGCGTCGCTCGCTGACCTGGGACCAAGGCACCGAAATGGCCCAACACAGCGCGATCACCAAAGCCACCGGTCTGCCGATCTACTTCTGCGATCCGCACAGCCCCTGGCAACGTGCCACCAACGAGAACACCAACGGCTTACTGCGTCAGTACTTCCCGAAAGGGACTGACCTGTCGTTCTGGGGACCCGGGTTCCTCGATCAAGTAGCCACCGAGCTCAACGGACGGCCCCGCAAACGCCACGGGTTCCGCACACCCGCCGAAGAACTCCACCGACTACTCTCAAACCCGTCCGCATACGCTGCAGCCACCGCCTGAATCCGCCCCGTTCAGGAGGCCGAGTTTGCGCACGGTGGCGGGGAAAGCGCCGCCCTCAAAACCGCATGTAGCGGCTAGCCGGGGTAGTCCGGTAACACAATCGAGTCCGCGGCGGTGAACCAGAGCCGGGAGGCGATGGGCCGCAGCGGCCAGCGCTGCATCCACTTCATCACCTGCGCGGTGATCGCGATGTCGGACTCTTTCATCGGGGCGTACCGATCGATACTGTTGGGCAGGTCCTGGCACTTGTCGACGTACGGGCGCATGACGGTCTCGTATCGGGACAGCTTCGCCGAAAGGCGTTCGGCGTCAAACGCATCCGCCGCTCCGAGTTCACCGGCCAGCACGTAGGCGCCGACGAGCGCAAGGCTGGTTCCCATCCCGCTCAGCGGCGACGCGCAGTACCCGGCATCACCGACGAGCGTGACGCGGTCCGAGGACCACGTCGGCATGTGCACCTGGGCGAACGAATCGAAGTAGAAATCGTCGGCGTCCTGGGCGGCGGCAAGCAGCGCGTCGCACTCCCAGCCCGCGCCGGCGAACCGCTCGATGAGGATCTGGCGCTGCTCGTCGGTGTCATGCCGATCGTAGGCAAGGGGTTCGGACTGGAAAGCCAACCCCGCCTTCGCGATCGACGGATCGTGCGAGGGCCGCATCGAGGCGTTCAAGCCGCCCGGCGCCTGGTACAGCAGAAACCAGCCGTCCAGACCGACACGGTCCGGAGCCGAGAACCACGCGTTGTAACCGCCGATCGGCTCGACGAACTGGTCTTCGGGTCCGAACACCAACCGCCGCACCGCCGAGTGCGGGCCGTCCGCGCCGACGACGAGGTCCGCCCGCAGCACCGTTCCGTCGGCGAAGGCGACTTCGGCACCGTCGGCACCGTGATCGATATTCGAAATGCTCGTGTTGAAGCGGTATTCGACGCTGTCCCTGGTGACTTGGTAGAGCACGTCGACCAGATCGCCGCGCAGAATTTCCAACTTGGACACCAGGCCGTTGCCGCCGAAGGCGGTCACCGGCATCTCGGCGCGCCGGCTGCCGTCTGATCTGACCCACGCCGCACCGCGTTGTTCCAGTGCGCGGGCGCGCATCTCGTCGATCAGGCCCATCCGCTCGACGACATCACCGCCTGCGCCGCGCAGGTCGACAGTCTGCCCGCCGGGACGGATCCCTGGTCCGATCTCCGCGATGACGACGCGATAGCCGTTGCGGGTCAGCCAGAACGCGAGCGATGGTCCCGCGATTCCGGCGCCGCTGATCACGACGGTGCGCTGTGTCATGGCGTCACGTCAACTCTCTAGACGTCGAGCGCCTGGTAGGTCCTGCGGACGAATTTCGGTTGCGCACTTTGCAGTTTGGCCAACGAGGTGTTGCCTGCGATGGCTGCGGCGGCGTCGGCGTTGAGCTCGGGCAGGTTCTGGATCAGGTAGATGAGGATGAGGTCGGCGCTCGGATCGGCCTGCCACCAGGTGCCGTACGCGCCGGGCCAGCCGAATGTGCCGAGTCCACCCGGTCCGAACAGTTGGCGTGACTTCGAGGGGTCGGTCACGACAGAGAGGTTGAGTCCGAAGCCGCGGCCGACCCAGAACGGCGACCCCAGAAAGGGTTGCCGCTTCTGCTCGTCGGTCAGGCGGTCGGTGCGCATCTGCCGCACGGACTCTTCGGACAGCACCCGGACACCGTCGAGCGTGCCGCCCGCAAGCAGCATCCGGGCGAAACGCAGGTAGTCGTCGACGGTCGACCACAGACCGGCGCCGCCGGCGCAGAACGGCGGATCCACGATGTGCGCCGGCCCCATTACGTCGTGCCGCAGCTTCAGATCCGCGTCGAGTTGGTACATCGTCGCGGCCCGGCGCCGCCCGGCGGTGCCCACCGAGAACCCGGTGTCGACCATGCCGAGCGGCCCGAAGATGCGCTCGGACAGGACATCCGCCAGCGACTTGCCCTCAATTCGCGACAGCGCGATACCCAGCACGTCGGTGGCGTGGCTGTAGGTGAGCCGCTCACCGGGCTGGTGGACCAGCGGCAACGTCACGAGCTCGGAGAGCCAGCGGTCCTGGTCCTGGCGGAAGGACATTCGCCCGTAGGCCTTGCTGAGCGGTCCGAGCACGGAGAACGAGTAGGCCAGTCCGCTGCGGTGGGTCATCAGATCCTCGATCGTGATCTGACGACGGGCAGGCGTGGTCTTGTCGAGGGGGCCGCGCGGTTCGAGCAGCACCTCCATGTCCGACAGCTCGGGTAGCCAGGTCGCCACCGGATCGGACAGCGCGACTCTGCCTTCCTCGATCAGGCTCATCGCGGCGGCGATGGTGACGGGTTTGGTCATCGATGCGATCCGGAAGATGGTGTCGCGTTCCATGGGCAGGCCCGCGTCGACGTCCCGGTGACCGAGTTCGTTGACTTGCAGGACCTCGCCGGACCGCCACACCAATGTCACCGCGCCTGCGAGCAGGCCGGCGTCGATCGCCTCGCGGATGGACGCGTGGTTGTCGTCGAGCTTCATCGGCGACAGCGTACTGAAACGTCCGTGCCGATTGGTGTCGCTCAATGCGCCCCCGAACGCTGGTGCTAAGCTTCCGCGGAAGTTTCGACATCCTTTAAAGAGCCGTCCCGAGAGGCGGAGAAGGAGGTCAGGGTCACTTGGGCGCGCCTGGCACCGACCGGGAACTGATGTCCGCAGCGGACGTCAGCCGGACCATCTCCCGTATTGCCCATCAAATCATCGAGAAGACCGCACTCGACGGTCCCGATGCACCCCCCGTCATCCTGCTCGGCATCCCCACCCGCGGTGTGACGCTGGCCGCGCGGCTCGCGGAGAAGATCACGGAGTTCGCCGACGTCACAGTGGCTCGCGGCGCGCTCGACAACACGCTCTACCGCGACGACCTCGACAGCAAGCCCCCGCGGCCGCTGGAGGACACGTCGATTCCCGAGGGCGGCGTCGACGGCACGCTCGTGATCCTGGTTGACGACGTGCTCTACACCGGCCGCTCCGTGCGCGCGGCGCTGGACGCACTACGCGACATCGGCAGGCCGCGCGCGGTCCAACTCGCCGTCCTCGTCGACCGGGGACACCGCGAGCTCCCGCTGCGCGCCGACTATGTCGGCAAGAACGTGCCGACGTCTCGCAGCGAGAACGTCAAGGTGCGGCTCATGGAGGACGACGAGGTCGAGGGCATCTGGATCGCACCGCAAGGAGGGCCGCCACGCTGATGAGCGCTTGCGCGAAGAAGAGACGACTATGAAGCACCTGCTCTCGGCCGCCGACCTGTCCCGCGAGGACGCCGTGGCGATTCTCGACAACGCGGACCGGTTCAGCCAAGCCCTGCTCGGCCGTGAGGTGAAGAAGCTGCCGACGCTGCGCGGCCGCACCATCATCACGATGTTCTACGAGAACTCCACTCGCACCCGGGTGTCGTTCGAGGTGGCGGGCAAGTGGATGAGCGCCGACGTCATCAACGTCAGCTCATCGGGATCCTCTGTCTCCAAAGGTGAATCGCTCCGTGACACCGCACTCACCCTGCGCGCGGCAGGCGCTGACGCCCTCATCATCCGCCACCCCGCGTCGGGGGCGGCCCAGCAGCTCGCCGAGTGGACTCGCCCTTCTGGCACCGATGCGACTGGCCCCGCGGTGATCAACGCCGGCGACGGCACGCACGAGCACCCGACGCAGGCCCTGCTCGATGCGCTGACTATTCGTCAGCGGCTGGGCGACATCGAGGGCAAGCGCGTGGTCATCGTCGGCGACGTCCTGCACAGCCGGGTGGCGCGGTCCAACGTGCTACTGCTGCACACGCTCGGTGCCGAAGTGGTGCTCGTCGCACCGCCCACGCTGCTGCCGGTCGGGGTCGCCGGCTGGCCGGTGACCGTCTCGCACGATCTCGACGCCGAACTGCCCGTTGCCGATGCGGTGCTGATGCTGCGTGTGCAGGCTGAGCGGATGAACGGCGGCTTCTTCCCGTCTGCTCGCGAGTACTCGGTGCTCTACGGCCTCTCGGAGAAGCGGCAGGCGATGCTCCCCGGTAATGCGGTGGTGCTGCATCCGGGGCCGATGGTCCGCGGTATGGAGATCGCGTTCTCGGTAGCTGACTCACCGCAATCGGCTGTCCTGCAACAGGTTTCCAACGGTGTGCATATCCGGATGGCGGTGCTGTTCCACCTGCTGGTGGGCGCTGAAACGGAAGCGATTTCCGCATGAGTGTTCTGATCCGCGGGGTGCGGCTCTACGGCGAAGGTGACCGGGTCGACGTGCTGGTGTCGGACGGGCAGATCGCCGATATCGGTGCAGACCTTGCCGTGCCCGACGATGGCAGTGTCTCTGACGTGGTCGACGCACATGGCCAGATTCTGCTGCCTGGGTTCGTCGACCTGCACACCCACCTGCGTGAGCCCGGCAGGGAGTACGCCGAGGACATCGAAACCGGTTCGGCGGCAGCGGCGTTGGGCGGCTACACCGCCGTCTTCGCGATGGCCAACACCAACCCCGTCGCCGACAGCCCGGTGGTCACCGACCACGTGTGGCACCGCGGTCAGCAGGTCGGGCTCGTCGATGTACATCCGGTGGGCGCCGTCACGATGGGCCTCGCGGGGGCCCAGCTCACCGAGATGGGCATGATGGCCGCCGGTGTCGGCAAGGTGCGGATGTTCTCCGACGACGGCATCTGCGTGCACGACCCGCTGATCATGCGCCGAGCGCTGGAATATGCGACGGGCCTCGGCGTCCTCATCGCCCAGCATGCCGAGGAACCCCGGCTCACCGTCGGCGCGGTCGCACACGAGGGGCCCAACGCCGCCGTGCTGGGCCTCGCGGGCTGGCCAAGGGCGGCCGAGGAATCCATCGTCGCCAGGGACGCGTTGCTGGCCCGCGATGCCGGCGCCCGCGTGCACATCTGCCACGCGTCCACGGCAGGCACCGTCGAGATCGTCAGATGGGCCAAAGAACAAGGCATTTCGATCACCGCCGAGGTGACACCGCACCACCTCCTGCTCGACGATCGCCGCCTGGCGTCCTACGACGGCCGCAACCGGGTGAACCCACCGCTTCGCGAGGCGACCGACGCCGAGGCCCTGCGCCAGGCGCTTGCCGACGGAGTGATCGACTGCGTCGCCACCGACCACGCGCCGCATGCGGAGCACGAGAAAATGTGTGAGTTCGCCCATGCGCGCCCGGGCATGCTCGGGTTGCAGACCGCGCTGTCGGTGGTCGTCGAGACGATGGTGCGTTCGGGGCTGCTGACGTGGCGCGACGTCGCCCGCGTCATGAGCGAGAACCCGGCCCGCATCGTCGGCTTGCCTGACCAGGGCCGCCCACTGGAGGTCGGCGAGCCGGCGAACCTCACCGTCGTCGATCCCGACGCCACCTGGACGGTCGAGGGATCCGAGTTGGCGAGTCGTTCCGACAACACCCCGTACGAATCGATGACGTTGCCGGCGACGGTCACGCTGACCTTGTTGCGCGGCAAGGTCACCGCCCGTGACGGGAAGAGCCCGACGTGAATGGCAAGCGAGTAGCGCAGGCGGATCGCGCATGAACACCGGAACACTCGTCGGGTCGCTCATCATGGCTGCCGTGCTGGCGGTGCTGATCGCGTTCATCATCCAGGCGATGCTGCGCGGCTGGCGGCGCCGTGCTGAACGTCAGGCTGAACTCATCGGCACGCTGCCACCGCTGCCCGACACCGTCGGATCGGCGATCATTCCCGCCACCAGGGGTCTGTATGTCGGCAGCACGCTCGTCCCGAACTGGAACGACCGCGTCGCGGTCGGTGAACTCGGGTTCCGCCACAAGGCGGTGCTGACCCGTTACCCCGAAGGAATCATGTTGCAGCGCAGTGGCGCAGGACCGATCTGGATACCCGAAGAGTCGATCACGGCGATCCGCACCGAGCGTGGAGTCGCGGGGAAAGCGATGACCCATGAGGGGATCCTGGCGATCAGGTGGCGGCTGCCGTCGGGTACGGAGATCGACACCGGGTTCCGCGCCGACAACCGCGCGGCGTACACGCCATGGCTGGAGGCGGCATGACCAAAGCGCTGCTGGTTCTGGCCGACGGACGCATCTTCACCGGTACCGCCTTCGGGGCAATCGGTCAGACCCTCGGTGAGGCTGTGTTCTCCACCGGCATGTCCGGTTACCAGGAGACCTTGACCGACCCGAGCTACCACGGTCAGATCGTCATCGCCACGGCGCCGCAGATCGGCAACACCGGCTGGAACGACGAGGACGCAGAGAGTCGTGGCGACAAGATCTGGGTGGCGGGCTACGCGGTACGCGACCCGTCGCCACGGGCGTCGAATTGGCGCGCGACAGGCACTCTCGACGACGAGCTGGTCCGGCAGGGGATCGTGGGTATCGCCGGGATCGACACCCGCGCCGTGGTGCGCCACCTGCGCAGCCTCGGGTCGATGAAGGCCGGCGTCTTCTCCGGTGATGCGTTGGCACACCCCGACGAACTGCTGGCGCGCGTGCGGGAGCAGCCGTCGATGCTGGGCGCCAACCTGGCCGGTGAGGTCAGCACCGACGTCACCTACGTCGTGGAACCAGATGGGCCGCAACGGTTCACCGTCGCCGCGATCGACCTCGGCATCAAGACCAACACTCCGCGCAACTTCGCCGGCCGCGGCATCCGCAGCCACGTACTGCCGTCGACGGTCACCTTCGACCAGATCGCCGACCTCAAGCCGGACGGCGTATTCCTCTCCAACGGACCCGGCGACCCTGCGACCGCCGACCACATCGTCGGCGTGACACGAGAAGTCCTCGGCGCCGGCATTCCGCTCTTCGGCATCTGCTTCGGCAACCAGATCCTCGGCCGCGCGTTGGGTCGGTCGACGTACAAGATGGTCTTCGGTCACCGCGGCATCAACGTTCCCGTCATCGACCACGCCACCGGACGCGTCGCGGTGACCGCGCAGAACCACGGGTTCGCGCTCGAGGGTGAGGCCGGCGAGACGTTCGACACGCCGTTCGGATCCGCGATCGTCAGTCACACCTGCGCCAACGACGGCGTCGTCGAGGGCATCAAACTGGTTGGAGGGAGAGCCTTTTCGGTGCAATATCACCCTGAGGCGGCGGCGGGCCCGCACGATGCGAACTACCTGTTCGACCAGTTCGTCGACCTGATGGAAGGAGGTCGCTGATGCCGAAGCGCACCGACCTCAACCACGTGCTGGTGATCGGCTCCGGCCCGATCATCATCGGCCAGGCCTGCGAGTTCGACTACTCGGGAACCCAGGCCTGCCGTGTGCTGCGCGCCGAGGGCCTGCAGGTGAGCCTCATCAACTCCAATCCGGCGACGATCATGACCGATCCGGAGTACGCCGACCACACCTACGTCGAACCGATCACCGCGGCGTTCGTCGAGAAGATCTTCGCTCAGCATGCCGAGCGCGGCAACAAGATCGACGCGCTGCTGGCCACGCTGGGCGGACAGACCGCGCTCAACACCGCCGTTGCGCTCTATGAGAACGGTGCACTCGAGCGCTGGGGCGTCGAGCTGATCGGTGCGGACTTCGAGGCGATCCAGCGGGGCGAGGACCGGCAGAAGTTCAAGGACATCGTCAGCAAGGTCGGCGGCGAATCCGCGCGCTCGCGGGTGTGTTTCACCATGGACGAGGTGCGCGAGACCGTTGCGGAGCTCGGTCTGCCCGTCGTCGTGCGGCCGTCGTTCACGATGGGCGGCCTCGGATCGGGCATGGCCTACTCGGCCGAGGACGTGGACCGGATGGCCGGCGAGGGGCTGGCCGCATCGCCGAGTGCCAACGTGCTCATCGAGGAATCCATCTTCGGCTGGAAGGAATTCGAGCTCGAGCTGATGCGCGACGGCCATGACAACGTCGTGGTGGTGTGCTCGATCGAGAACTTCGACCCGATGGGTGTGCACACCGGTGACTCCGTCACGGTGGCACCCGCGATGACGCTCACCGACCGCGAATACCAGAAGATGCGCAGCCTGGGGATCGACATCCTGCGCGAGGTCGGTGTCGACACCGGCGGCTGCAACATCCAGTTCGCCGTCAATCCGGCCGACGGCCGGCTCATCGTCATCGAGATGAATCCCCGGGTGTCGCGGTCCAGTGCGCTGGCGTCGAAGGCGACCGGCTTCCCGATCGCCAAGATCGCCGCCAAACTCGCCATCGGTTACACGCTCGACGAGATCGTCAACGACATCACCAAGGAGACGCCCGCCTGCTTCGAGCCCACGCTGGACTACGTCGTCGTCAAGGCGCCGCGCTTCGCGTTCGAGAAGTTTCCCGGCGCGGATGCCACGTTGACGACGACCATGAAATCTGTCGGCGAGGCGATGTCGTTGGGCCGCAACTTCATCGAGGCACTCGGCAAGGTGATGCGGTCGTTGGAGACCACCCGGGCCGGGTTCTGGACCAAACCGGATCCCGAGGTGTCCGTCGACGAGCTGCTCGAGGCGTTGCGGACGCCGACCGACGGGCGGCTGTACGACCTGGAGTTGGCGTTGCGGAAGGGTGCGACAGTCGAGCAGGTGGCGCAGGCCTCGGGCGTCGATCCCTGGTTCGTCGAACAGATCGCCGGACTCGTCACGCTGCGAGCCGAGCTGCTGGACGCGCCGGTGCTCGATGAGCAGCTACTGCGGCGCGGCAAGTACCACGGGCTTTCCGACCGTCAAATCGCTTCGCTGCGGCCCGAATTGGCCGGTGAAATCGGCGTGCGGGCACTACGCACCAGGCTCGGCATCCACCCCGTGTACAAGACCGTCGACACCTGTGCTGCCGAGTTCGAGGCCAAGACGCCTTACCACTACAGCACCTACGAACTCGATCCCGCCGCGGAGACCGAGGTCGCTCCCCAGACCGAGAAGCCCAAGGTGCTCATCCTCGGCTCCGGTCCCAACCGCATCGGTCAGGGCATCGAGTTCGACTACAGCTGCGTGCACGCCGCCACCACGCTGAGCGAGGCGGGGTTCGAGACGATCATGGTCAACTGCAACCCGGAAACGGTCTCGACCGACTATGACACCGCCGACCGGCTGTACTTCGAGCCATTGACGTTCGAGGACGTGCTCGAGGTGTATTACGCCGAGTCCGCTTCCGGCGCAGGCGGCCCCGGCGTCGTCGGGGTCATCGTGCAGCTCGGCGGACAGACACCACTGGGCCTGGCGGAGCGGTTGGAGAAGGCGGGTGTGCCGATCGTCGGCACCAGCCCCAAGGCGATCGACCTGGCCGAAGACCGCGGCGCGTTCGGTGAGGTCCTCAACATAGCCGGGTTGCCTGCGCCACGATTCGGCACCGCGACCAGCTTCGAGCAGGCCCGCCGCATCGCCGCCGACATCGGTTATCCGGTGCTGGTCCGGCCGTCCTATGTCCTGGGTGGCCGTGGCATGGAGATCGTCTACGACGAAGAGACGCTGCAGGGCTACATCACCAGGGCCACCGAACTCTCGCCCGAACACCCGGTGCTCGTCGACCGATTCCTCGAGGATGCCATCGAGATCGACGTCGATGCGCTGTGCGACGGCACCGAGGTGTACATCGGCGGCATCATGGAGCACATCGAGGAGGCCGGCATTCATTCCGGCGACTCGGCGTGTGCGCTGCCGCCGGTGACCCTGGGCCGCAGCGACATCGAGTCCGTGCGGCGCGCCACCGAGGCGATCGCACACGGCATCGGGGTGATCGGCCTGCTCAACGTGCAGTACGCGTTGAAGGACGACGTGCTCTACGTGCTGGAGGCGAATCCGCGCGCCAGCCGGACTGTGCCGTTCGTATCCAAAGCCACGGCGGTGCCACTCGCAAAAGCCTGCGCGCGGATCATGCTCGGCGCCAGCATCGCCCAACTGCGCACCGAAGGTGTGCTCGCCCACAGCGGTGACGGCGCGACGACGGCACGCAATGCGCCGGTGGCGGTCAAGGAAGCGGTCCTGCCGTTTCACCGCTTCCGGAAAGCCGACGGCGCGCAGATCGATTCGCTGCTCGGTCCGGAGATGAAGTCGACGGGTGAGGTGATGGGTATCGCACACGACTTCGGCAGCGCCTTCGCCAAGAGCCAGACCGCGGCCTACGGGTCGCTGCCGGCCGAGGGCACGGTCTTCGTCTCGGTGGCCAACCGTGACAAACGCTCACTGGTGTTCCCGGTGAAGCGGCTCGCCGACTTGGGATTCCGCGTGCTGGCCACCGCGGGGACGGCGGAGATGTTGCGGCGCAACGGTATTCCCTGCGACGAGGTGCGCAAGCATTTCGAGCAGCCGGGAGAGGGACGGCCCGCCTCGTCTGCGGTGGACCTGATCCGGTCGGGTGAAGTGGACATGGTCATCAACACGCCGTACGGCAACTCGGGGCCGCGCATCGACGGCTACGAGATTCGCTCGGCCGCGGTGTCGATGAACATCCCGTGCGTCACCACCGTGCAGGGCGCATCGGCTGCGGTGCAGGGGATCGAGGCGGGTATCAGAGGGGACATCGGCGTGATGTCGCTGCAAGAGCTGCACAGCGTGCTGGGGCCGTGACGGGTTTCGGAGCCCGCCTGACCGCGGCGATCACGGCCCGCGGCCCGCTGTGTCCCGGTATCGATCCCCATCCCGAACTGCTCAGCGCGTGGGGGCTTGCGGTGGACGCCGACGGATTGGCGCGCTTCTGCGACATCTGCGTCGAGGCGTTCGCCGGCTTCGCGATCGTCAAACCGCAGGTGGCGTTCTTCGAGGCGTACGGCGCCGCGGGATACGCGGTGCTGGAACGAACCACGCGCGCACTTCGCGACGCCGGTGTGCTGGTGCTCGCCGACGCCAAACGGGGTGACATCGGGTCGACGATGGCCGCCTACGCGCAGGCGTGGGCGGGGCACTCGCCACTGGCGGCCGACGCTGTGACGGCTTCGCCGTACCTGGGCTTCGGATCGCTGCAACCGCTGCTCGACACCGCGCACGACAACGGCCGCGGGGTGTTCGTTCTCGCGGCGACGTCCAACCCTGAGGGCGCTGACATCCAGAGTGCCGATATCAATGGGCGCACCGTCGCCCAGTCGATCGTCGACGCCGCGGCCACGGTCAACCGTGATCGCGCGGCGGGCGCGGTCGGCGTGGTCGTTGGCGCCACCCTCGCCGCACCACCCGACGTCAGCGCGTTGGGCGGCCCGGTGCTGGTGCCCGGCGTCGGTGCGCAGGGCGGACGTCCCGAGGCGCTGGGCGGCCTCGGCGGGGCGCAGCGCGGCCAACTGCTGCCCGCGGTGTCGCGTGAGGTGCTGCGGGCCGGGCCCGACGTCGCCGCGCTGCGTGCGGCGGCCGAGAGGTTCCGCGACGCGGTGGCCTATCTGGCATGAGCGCATACGACCTGGCGGCGTGGACGGATTTCGCCAATACGGTCGCCGGGGGAGCGGCTGCGCTGGCGGGGCTGCTGTTCGTCGGACTGTCGCTGAACCTGTCCGAGGTTCTCCGATATCAAGGTGTGCCGTCACGCGCGGGTGCCACGCTGGGCCTGACGGTGGCGATCCTGCTGACCGCGATCTTCGTGGCGACGCCGGGGCAGAGCAGGTACGCGCTGTCGATCGAAATCGCGGTGCTGGGCCTCGCGACGGCCGCGCTGGTGTCAGAGGCGATGCGGCATCAGCGCGCGGGCGCGCACCGGGGTAGAGCCCTGACGTCGATGCTGATGCTGCTGCTGCCCGCGCTGCTGCTCTTGGTCGCGGCCGTTTCGCTGTGGAGTGAGCGCGGCGGCGGCCTGTACTGGGTCACGGCAGCCGTGACAACCGGTTTCGTGGCGGCAACCGCGAACGCGTGGGTGCTGGTCGTCGAGATCAAGCGCTAGCGTCCACTGCGCATCATCCGTCGGATCACGAGCACGGCGCCCGCCAGTCCCAAGACGCCGATCGACGCGACGAGGATCAGGTATGTGATGTGTCCGCGGTCGCGTGTGCGGTAGGTGACCTGCTGAAACGGGGTGTCCGAGGCGGCCTGCTCGAAGACGTAGTCACCTCCGATCGCCGCCGGATCCCAGATCGTGTTCTTCCACCGGGTCAGAAATGCGCCGTCGTCGACGTAGTCGGCCAAGGCGGGGGAGTCGCTGCGCTCGATGCGTCCGGCGAATTCCAGTGTCGGCCTGTCGCCTGCGACGGGTACCGCCGAGGGGTCCATCCGGTGATCGGCGAGCACGTACAGGTCGATGTACTGCGACGTCGTCGCCGATCGTGACAGTCGCATCGGGTAGATGACGGTGTCGGAGGCGAATGAAAGCCGTAGTGGCTGAAGCGCTCCGCTCAGCGAACCGCCCTCTTCTGCGGGCACCAGTTGGACGGCGACGACCTCCCAGCCGTCGGCGACATACGGTGCGAGGTTGTCGTCGAGCCCATCAGGGTGAGGAAAGCCGTTGTCGCTCAACCAATTCGCCAACGCGGTCGGGTCGTTGGCCGCGAGTCGGGTGACGTCGAACGGTCCAAGACGCTGGCGACCGAGCACGTTGACCGCCCCGGCCGGTGCGCCGGCGGTGTCCGACGCCGATCCGGCCCACACGAGCCACGGAATGGTCGGCCACCACGAATCGCGGTACTCGATCCGCGGTGCGGTGATCCTGGCGAGTTCGGAGAACACCTCGGTGTCGCCGAGGGTGATGCGCGCGGCGGACGGCACCGGCATCACCCACGCGGCGCGATCCGACGACCCCGTCACCGACAACGACATCAGAATGTCCTCGGTACTGCCGTCCCAGGCGATCAGCGCACGCTCGTCGGCGACCGAGGAGCCGGGGTGGTCGGGAACGTAGGCGCCGCAGCCGCAGGCCCATGCCGGGCTGGCGACGCTGAACAGCAATGCCCCGGCCAACACTGTGAATACCATGATGAGCGACCTACAGGCACGTACGACCACGACGACCTCCTTCTGGCGAATCATATTTCGCAGCCGGTCCCGCTCGACGCCTCGACGAGCAAACAACATCGGCCCCTTCTGCAACACCAGACCCGCCAACCCCCTCAGTCACAACCTTTGAATTCATAGACCCCGATCAGTCCCGATCGCCTCCAACTCCGGCGACGGGACGGGCGGCGACACGCCCGACACGCGATGACCAGGCAAAATTTTCTTTTCACACGTCCGTCCGTCGCTCGCGTGTGGTCCAGGCCACACCGCGAAGTGGGGAGTGGCCACGTCCCAAACCATCGAAAAGCCTTGATATGCAGGCACATCCGGCTCTGCCGCAGCGTTGGATACCGCTTTCGGGCGGTATCGGGTGTTTGACGGCCTCACCTTGCACCGCCGTACACGCTGGGCTTTTGACGCCGTAACCAGGGGGTGGCGTTCGCTTTCATCAGGTTGCGTGGGTACGGTCGTCGTCGCTGGCTGTTGCGGAATTTTTTCCGCTCAGCCGTGATGAAAACAATGATGGTGTGAGAGACGGAGGAACCCGTGGCCCTTCCCCAGTTGACCGACGAACAGCGCGCGGCAGCGTTGGAGAAGGCTGCTGCCGCTCGTCGAGCGCGAGCTGAGCTCAAGGATCGGCTCAAGCGTGGCGGCACCAACCTCAAGCAGGTCCTCAAGGACGCCGAGTCCGACGAGGTCCTGGGCAAGATGAAGGTTTCTGCGCTGCTGGAAGCCCTGCCCAAGGTCGGCAAGGTCAAGGCGCAGGAGATCATGACCGAACTCGAGATCGCCCCCACCCGCCGCCTGCGCGGACTGGGCGATCGCCAGCGCAAGGCGCTGCTGGAAAAGTTCGACCAGTAATCCCGGGCGCATAAGTTGAGCGCCGGCCGGGGGGCCGGACGGGTGATCGTGCTGTCCGGCCCCTCTGCCGTCGGGAAATCGACTGTTGTCCGCTGTCTGCGTGACCGCGTTCCCGACCTGTTCTTCAGCGTGTCCGTCACCACCCGGGCCCCGCGTCCGGGCGAGGTCGACGGCGTCGACTATTCGTTCGTCACCGCCGATCGGTTTCAGGAGCTGATCGATCACGGCGCCCTGCTGGAGTGGGCGGAAATCCACGGTGGCCTGCACCGTTCGGGCACCCCCGCGCAGCCGGTCCTCGACGCCGCCCGCGCTGGTCGGCCTGTTCTCATCGAGGTGGACCTGGCCGGGGCCCGCGCCGTCAAGCAGTCCATGCCCGAGGTGGTCTCGGTGTTCCTCGCACCGCCCAGCTGGGACGCATTGGAGAGCCGGTTGACCGGGCGCGGCACCGAAACCCAACAGGTGATGGACCGCCGCCTCGCCACAGCGCGCGAGGAACTGGCAGCTCAGAATGAGTTCGACGTCGTGGTCGTGAACAGCGAATTGGAGTCTGCCTGCTCCGAATTGGTATCCTTGCTGGTGGCCCATGGTGAGCCACCCGAATTTCACAGATAACCGCCAGGAGATCTTCTACGTGAGTACCCCCCACGCCGACGCCCAGCTGACCGCTGTCGATGACATCGAGTCCGGCGCCGGCGCCTACGACACCCCGCTGGGCATCACCAATCCGCCCATCGACGAGCTGCTCGACCGCGCGTCCAGCAAGTACGCGTTGGTGATCTACGCGGCCAAGCGCGCGCGCCAGATCAACGACTACTACAACCAGCTCGGCGACGGCATCCTCGAATACGTCGGGCCGCTGGTCGAGCCCGGTCTGCAGGAGAAGCCGCTGTCGATCGCGATGCGCGAGATCCACGGCGACCTGCTCGAGCACACCGAAGGCGAGTAGCGGAGGGATCCGGGCCCGATGAGCCTCGTGGCGAAGAGCTGAAATGACCGAACGCAAGCGGATCATCGTCGGCGTCGCCGGTGGCATCGCCGCCTACAAGGCGGCCACGCTCGTGCGTCAGCTGACCGAGGCGGGCCATACCGTCCGGGTCGTTCCGACCGAGTCCGCCCTGCGCTTCATCGGCGCGGCGACTTTCGAAGCCCTCTCCGGAAACCCGGTTCACACCGGCGTCTGGGATGACGTCCACGAGGTGCCCCATGTCCGCATCGGGCAGGAGGCCGACCTGGTC
The DNA here is from genome assembly GCF_000230895.2 of Mycolicibacterium rhodesiae NBB3. Next base: position 5,462,419 of record NC_016604.1, on the reverse strand, counting down.
GTGGTTGCTCCGGCCACCGCGGACCTTCTGGCCCGGGCCGTTTCGGGGCGTGCCGACGACCTGCTGACCGCCACCCTGCTCACCGCGCGATGTCCGGTGCTCTTCGCGCCCGCGATGCACACCGAGATGTGGTTTCACCCGGCCACCGTCGACAACGTGGCCACGTTGCGCCGCCGGGGCGCGGTGGTTCTGGAACCGGCGTCGGGCCGGCTCACCGGCGCCGACAGTGGCGCGGGGCGGCTGCCCGAGGCCGAGGAGATCTCCACGCTCGCCAACCTGCTGCTGGAGCGCGGCGACGCGCTGCCCTATGACCTGGCCGGTGTGCGGGTCCTTGTGACCGCGGGCGGCACCCGCGAACCGATCGACCCGGTCCGGTTCATCGGCAACCGCAGTTCGGGCAAGCAGGGCTACGCGATGGCGCGGGTGATGGCTCAGCGCGGCGCCGAAGTCACCCTGATCGCGGGCAATACGGCGGGCCTGATCGATCCGGCGGGAGTCGACGTGGTCCACATCGGCTCGGCCGCCCAGCTCTCCGACGCCGTCGCCAAGCACGCGCCGGACGCGCATGTGCTGGTGATGGCCGCCGCGGTCGCCGACTTCCGGCCCACTGAGGTGCAGACCAACAAGATCAAGAAGTCCGCCGACCCCGATGCGGCGGCGCCCGTGATCGAACTGACCCGCACCGATGACGTCCTCGCGGGCGCTGTGCGCGCGCGGACCGACGGTCAGTTGCCCAATATGCGCGCGATCGTCGGATTCGCCGCCGAGACCGGCGACGCGAACGGCGACGTGCTCTTCCACGCCCGGGCCAAATTGAAGCGCAAGGGGTGCGATTTGCTCGTGGTCAACGCCGTCGGGGAGAATCGGGCGTTCGAAGTGGACAACAACGACGGATGGCTGCTTGCGGCCGACGGCGCGGAGTCCGCCTTGGAACACGGTTCGAAGACCTTGATGGCCAGCCGTATCGTTGACGCGATCGGGGCGATCCTGCAGAGCGGTGGCGGGTAACGCGAATCACGCGACTGGCTGGGTCTAAGGGTTGTGGGAAACCGGCGCACACGTTTGGGTGCAACGAGACCCGCATACAATTTGACTAACTAACTATCTCAAGATGACTTGGGCGGAAGGATCCACACCGTGAGTGAAGCTCGGCTGTTTACCAGTGAGTCGGTGACCGAAGGCCACCCCGACAAGATCTGCGACGCCATCAGCGACTCGGTGCTCGACGCGTTGCTCGCGGACGATCCCAAATCCCGCGTCGCCGTCGAGACTCTCGTGACGACCGGGCAGGTGCACGTGGTCGGCGAGGTCACCACGACGGCCAGGGAAGCCTTCGCCGACATCTCCAACATCGTGCGGGCCCGCATCCTCGACATCGGCTACGACTCCTCGGAGAAGGGCTTCGACGGCGAGACGTGCGGCGTGAACATCGGCATCGGCGCGCAGTCACCCGATATCGCACAGGGTGTCGACACCGCCCACGAGACGCGAGTCGAGGGCGCGGGCGATCCGCTGGACCTGCAGGGCGCCGGCGACCAGGGCCTGATGTTCGGCTACGCCATCAGGGACACGCCTGAGCTGATGCCGTTGCCGATCGCCCTGGCCCACCGGCTGTCCCGCCGGCTGACCGAGGTTCGCAAGAACGGTGTGCTGGACTACCTGCGCCCCGACGGCAAGACCCAGGTCACCGTCCAGTACGACGGGACCACTCCGGTGCGGCTTGACACCGTGGTGCTGTCGACCCAGCACGCCGCAGGTATCGACCTGGAGGCGACGCTGGCTCCCGACATCCGGGAGAAGGTCGTCAACACCGTGCTCGCGGACCTGAACCACGAGTCGATGGACACCTCCGACTTCCGGCTGCTGGTCAACCCCACCGGCAAGTTCGTCCTCGGCGGCCCGATGGGCGACGCCGGACTGACCGGCCGCAAGATCATCGTCGACACCTACGGCGGATGGGCCCGTCACGGCGGCGGCGCGTTCTCGGGCAAGGATCCGTCCAAGGTCGACCGTTCCGCGGCGTATGCGATGCGCTGGGTGGCAAAGAACGTGGTAGCAGCCGGGCTGGCCGAGCGCATCGAGGTGCAGGTCGCCTACGCGATCGGCAAGGCGGCGCCCGTCGGCCTGTTCGTCGAGACCTTCGGCAGCGAATCGGTCGACCCGGCCCGCATCGAGAAGGCCATCACGTCGGTGTTCGACCTGCGGCCTGGTGCGATCGTCCGCGACCTGGAGCTGCTGCGTCCCATCTATGCGCAGACCGCGGCGTACGGCCACTTCGGCCGCACCGACGTCGACCTGCCCTGGGAGCGGCTCGACAAGGTCGAGGACCTCAAGGCTGCCGTCTAGTTTCTTCTGCTCGGCAGACCTCGCAGCCCGCTTAACGGGTTGATTTCGGGCATCAGATGCGTGCAATCAACCCGGTAGAACACCAGACCGCGCGCATTTACGCGGTGAACTCGTAATCGTCGAGCGGGAAGCTGCGGGCGCGCCAGAACGTGTGAAGCGTGCTCGCCGGCCGCAGCGGCACATCGCCGTTCTTGTCGAAGTAGTAGCTTCTGGCGTCCTTGCACGAGTCCTGCCAGAAGATCTGCCGATGCCGCTTGCGCATCATCTCGGCGAAGTAGCGGTCGTTGGCCTCTTGTTTCACCTCGACGCGGTAGGCGCGTTTGCTCCTGGCGTGTTTGAGGCAGCGCACGATGTGGTGGGTCTGCGTCTCGATCAGCGCGAAGTACGAGTTCCCCACATAGCCGTACGGGCCGAACACGGTGAAGAAGTTCGGGAAGCCCGGAACGGCGACGCCTTCGTAGGACTGCAACCGGTTCTCGCTGAAGTGTTGGCTCCACGAGCGGCCGCCCGACCCGGTCACCGGATAGGTCGGGTTGTCTTCGATGTCCATCACCTTGAAGCCGGTGGCCAGGATCAGCACGTCGATGTCGCGGGTTTCGCCGTCGACGGTCGCCACACCCGATCCGGTGATCTTGTCAATCGGCTCGGTCACCAACTCGACGTTGTCGCGGTTGAACGTCGAGAGATACGTGTTGTGGAAGCCAGGCCGCTTGCAGCCGACCGCGTAGCGGGGCGTCAGCTTGTCGCGCACCTCGGGGTCGCGGACCTGCTTGCGCAGATACGACTCGCCGACCTTCGACATGTTCCTGGCCATCGGGTTGAGGGTGAAGTACTGCGCGGGCAGTGTGAAGGTGAGTTCGACGTAGGCCTGGCTGAGCACGCGCTGCACGGTGTGACCCCCCGGCAGCCGCATCAAGCGACGCGTCAGCGGTGACAGCGGCACATCGGGTTTGGGCAAACACCAGATCGGAGTGCGCTGAAATACGGTGAGGCGCTCCGCGATCGGCGCGATCTCGGGAATGACCTGGACCGCCGAGGCGCCCGTCCCGATGATGGCGACCCGCTTGCCCGTCAGATCCAGATCGTGATCCCACCGCGCGGTGTGCATCGTCGCGCCCGCGAACGAGTCGACACCGTCGATGTCCGGCATGTTGGGGGTGATCAGAACGCCGCTCGCATTGACGAGGAATCGGGTGGTCACCGTCTCGCCCGAGTCGAGCTCGACACGCCACAGACTGTCGTCATCGTCGAAGGTCGCGCCGAGCACCTTGGTGTTGAACCGGATCTTGCGACGCAGGCCGTACTTGTCGACGCAGTGCTCGGCGTAGGCCCTCAGTTCCCGTCCCGGAGCGTAAGTGCGCGTCCAGTCGGGGCTCTTCTCGAAGGAGAACTGGTAGGAGAACGACGGAATGTCCACCGCGATACCGGGATACGTGTTCCAGTACCAGGTGCCGCCCGGTCCCTCGCCCGCCTCGATCACCAGGTAGTTGCTCATCCTGGCCTTGTCGAGTTTGATCGCGGCGCCGATTCCGGAGAAACCGGCGCCGACGATGACGGTGTCGTACTGGGGCGCTGCCTTCATCGAGCAGTGCTCCTCTCGTCCGCGAGCCCGTCGTTGGGGTTCTACCCATGGTGGGGGGCCATGTCGAGGAGTGCAAGGCTCCGATCAGGCCGGGTGCAACGCCCGTCGCAGGGCGTACAGACCCTTCTCCACCGCCTCGGTCGCCGCCGGTACCACGCCGTCGTAGCCGGCGTAACCGTGGACGAGCGTCTCGGCATTGTGCAGTTCGACGGGCACCCCTGCGGCGCCGAGCAGTTCGGCATAACGCATGCCGTCATCGCGCAGTGGATCGTGGCCCGCCACTGCGATGTACGCCGGCGGCAGTCCGGTCAGGTCTTGCGCACGGGCGGGCGCCAGAGTCGAGGGCATGTCGGACAGGTCGAAATCGCCGATGTACCACCGGGTGCAGCCTTTACAACCCTCGATGTCGAGGATCGGTGCGTCGGCGTTCTCGGTGAACGACGGCAACGACGTGTCGAACGTCGTCGACGGATACCACAACAGCTGAAACGCAATTCGCGGTCCGCCTGAGTCGCGCGCCAGCTGCGTGACGACCGCGGCTAGGTTGCCGCCTGCGGAGTCGCCGGCGACGGACAGCCGGTCCGGATCGCCACCCAGCTCGGCAGCATGCTCGGCCACCCAGCGGGTGGCGGCCCACGCGTCGTCGACGGCAGCGGGGTAGGGGTGCTCGGGCGCGAGCCGGTAGTCGATCGAGACGACGACCGCCTCAGCGCCGACCACATGACGGCGCGCCAGCCCGTCGTAGGTGTCCAGGTCACCGACCGACCAGCCACCGCCGTGGATGAACACGACCACGGGCCAGGGCGCGTGGGTGTCGGTCGGCGGCCGGTAGACCCGGATCGGCATCGAGCCCGCAGGCCCGTCGATGACCCGATCCTCGCTGCGCACCTCGGGATGAACCTCGCGACGGGGCATATCGCGGAAACGCCGGCGCGCTTCCTCGACGCCTCCGTCGGTTGACAACTGAAACGGGACGGCTTCGATTACCTTCAGCAGGATGGCGTCGACGGCCGGCTTGTCCTCAGCGACTGGCATGGGGACACGGTACGCACACCCGCGAACCAGGCTTCTGTGGGTGACGGCCGCGGTCGTCGGCGCCTGTTACGGCATATTTCTGATCGTGACCGCGCTGCGGCTACCGTCGGGCGCCGAGCTGACCGGCCAGTTCGCCCTGCAACCCGTGGTCAAGGCCGCGACGGCGGTGTTACTCGCCGCGGCCGCGTTGACACATCCCCTCGCGCGTGAGCGGCGATGGCTCGTCGCGGCCCTGTTGCTGTCGGCCGCTGGCGACTTTCTACTGGCCATGCCGCGGTGGGAGCCGTCGTTCGTGCTCGGCCTCGGCGCATTCCTGTTGGCGCACTTGTGCTTTCTGGCCGCACTGCTTCCGCTGGCAAGGCGTTCGGGACCCCGGCTGGTGGCCGCTGCGGTCACCGTCGCGGCGTGCCTTGCGCTGCTCGTGTGGTTCTGGCCGAAACTGATCGCCGAGGGCATGGCCGTACCCGTCACGCTCTACATCGCGGTGCTCGGCGCGATGGTGTGCACCGCACTGATGGCGCGGCTGCCGACACCCTGGACCGCACTGGGGGCAGTGTGTTTTGCGGTGTCCGACGGCATGATCGGCATCTCAAAGTTCGTGCTGGGTGACGAGACCCTCGCCGTGCCCATCTGGTGGGCCTATGCGACGTCGCTGCTACTCATCACCGCCGGCCTCTTCTTCGGTCGTGCGGCGCAGCCGTCGGCACCGTCTGCTACCACTGCATAGGTGACGGAGCTGAATAGCCCGGCTCGGCCGGGCGCCACGCGGCAGCAGGCCGAGCACGAGCCGATTGCGCGCGTGCTCCCGATGCTGACGGTTCCGCACCTGGATCGCGAATTCGACTATCTGGTCTCCGCGGACCAATCCGACGACGCGCAGCCCGGCGTACGGGTGCGCATACGATTCCACGGCCGGCTGGTCGACGCGTTCGTCCTCGAGAGACGTTCGGAGACAGACCATGTCGGCAAGCTTGGCTGGCTGGACCGTGTCGTGTCACCTCAACAGGTGTTGACGCCGGACGTGCGCAGGCTCACCGACGCCATCGCCGCACGCTATGCGGGCACCCGGGCGGACGTGTTGCGGCTCGCCGTCCCCCCGCGACATGCCAACGTCGAGAAGCAGCCGCCGCCGGAATCCGCCGCCTTCACGCCTGCTGTCGTGGACACCACAGCATGGAGCGCCTACCGAGGGGGCGAGCAGTACTGCTCTGCGCTGGACGATGCGCGTGCCGCGCGCGCCGTGTGGCAGGCGCTGCCGGGCGAGCACTGGGCCGATCGACTCGCGGAGCTGGCGGCCGTGACGGCGAACTCCGGCCGCGGGGCCCTTGCGATCGTGCCGGATCAGCGCGACGTGGACGCGCTGTATGCCGAGGCCATCAGACTGGTCGGGGAGCCGTGGGTGGTGGCGTTGTCGGCCGGACTCGGCCCCGCACAGCGTTATCGGCGATGGCTGTCGGTGTTGCGCGGCCAGGCGCGCATCGTCATCGGGACCCGCAGCGCGGTCTTTGCGCCGGTGGCGAGTCTCGGCCTGTTGATGGTGTGGGACGACGGCGACGACACGCTCGCCGAGCCTCGCGCGCCCTACCCACATGCCAGGGAAGTGGCGATGCTGCGCGCACACCAGCTTCGCTGCGCGGCACTCATCGGCGGCTACGCCCGCACCGCCGAGGCGCAGGCGCTGGTCCGCAGCGGTTGGGCGCACGATCTGGTGGGCACCCGGCAGGAGGTCCGCGCACGCTCGCCGCGGGTCGTCGCGCTCGAGGACAGTGGATACGCGCAGGAGCGCGACCCTGCCGCGCGGACGGCCCGGTTGCCGTCCATGGCGCTGCAGGCCGCCCGCACCGCACTGCAGAGCGGGCGGCCGGTGCTCGTCCAGGTGCCGCGCCGCGGTTATGTGCCCGCACTGGCCTGCGGTCGGTGCCGCGCGATCGCCCGCTGCAGGCATTGCACCGGTCCGCTGTCGTTGCCGGCACGGGACACCGCGGGCGTGGTGTGTCGGTGGTGCGGCCGCGAAGAGCTTTCGCTGCGGTGCACCCGCTGCGGGTCCGACGCCGTCCGCGCCGTCGTCGTGGGGGCCCGTCGCACCGCCGAGGAACTGGGCCGCGCATTCCCCGGCGTCCACGTCGTCACGTCGGGCGGTGATTCGATGGTCGCTGCCGTGTCCGACGAACCGGCCGTCGTGGTGTCGACACCCGGTGCGGAACCGGTCGCCGCCGGCGGGTACGGCGCCGCCCTGCTGCTGGACACCTGGGCCCTGCTCGGCCGCCAGGACCTCAGGGCGTCCGAAGACGCGCTGCGGCGCTGGATGGCCGCCGCCGCGCTGGTCCGCGGCCGCAGCGAGGGCGGAGTCGTCGCTGTGGTGGCCGAGTCGGCGATCCCCACCGTGCAGTCGCTGATCCGTTGGGATCCCGTCGGCCACGCCGATGCCGAACTCGACTCCCGCGCAGAGGTGGGACTGCCGCCTGCGGTGCACATGGCGGCCATCGACGGCGCACCCGATGCGGTGCACGCGATGATCGACACCGCCGAGCTACCCGAGGGCGCTGACCTGCTGGGACCCGTCGACCTGCCGCTCGGCGTGCGTCGACCGCCGGGCACACCGCCGGACAAACCGGTCAGTCGGATGCTGATTCGAGTGCGGCGTGACGCGGGCCTGCCACTTGCGGCGGCATTGCGGCGCGCGGCGGGCGTGCTCAGCGCGCGGCGCGATCACGAGCCGGTTCGTGTCCAAATCGACCCGTTGCACATAGGGTAAGGCCGTGCGGCGGTTCTTTCTGATGCTGATTCCGTTGGCGCTCATCGCCGTTGGCGTCCTGTGGCCGGTGCTGTTCCGGCCGGGATCCGACGCTTCTGACGTATCCGATCCGGTGGTCTTCAGCAACTACGACGTCGACCTGATCGTCAGCGCGGGCGGTCGTCTCGACGCGGTCGAGACCATTACCGCGGAATTCCCCAGCGGGCGGCACGGGCTTTTCAAGTATTGGGCGGTGGACAACCAGAACGATGCCGGCGTGCGGCAGATACCCGAGGTCACCTCGATCCTGCTCGACGGGCAGGGGGTGTCCTACCAGATGCTCTGGGAGGGCGGCGAGCGATTCCGGGTCGCCAAGATCGGTGATCCGGACACCTACCTCGACCCCGGGACGCACGTCTTCGAGATCCGCTACACCATCGACGGGGTCCTCGACCCTCCGACGACCGGCGCGAACAAGACGTTCGCCGACTCGACCGGCGACCCGGTGGAGTCACGCTCGGTCTTCTACTGGAACGTCGTCGCGCAGGCGTGGAACAACGAGATCGAGCGCGCCGAGATCACAGTCAGCATGCCTGGCCGAGTCGGCCAGGCGCAGTGCTCTGTCGGCTTCGGCGTCGGCAGGGCGTGCGAAGACCTGACCATCGCGGGAAACAAGGTCGAACTGTCGGCGACGGATTTGGCGCCACGCACTCCGGTGACGCTGCGCGCCGGTGTCGACGTGCCGACCCCGCCGCGATCCGAGGTGCCGTGGTCCTTCGCATGGGACCGCGTCCTCGGCCAGTCCGTGACGGGCGTGTTGTGGGTGCTGGCCCTCACCTTGGCGGGCGCCCTGGGCGCGATCCTCTACTACCGCAGCACCGTTGAACCCTCACCCGGATTTCCGCTGCAATACGCACCGCCGCCTGGTTTGGGGCCGGTGCAGACCGAGTACATCCGCACCGAGAGCGTGCCGAAGAAGGGTCTGACGGCCACGCTGTTCTATCTCGCGGAACGCAATCTGATCGATATGCGGCAGATCAGCGAGAAGCACTGGAAGTTGCGCAGCAAGGTCGACGACTGGGGACCATGGGCCGACGTTGACCCGGTCAGCGTGGCGGTCGCGTCGGCGCTCAACGTGATGGGCCCTGGCCGCGAGTTCGAGGCCAAAGCGACCGTCAAGGCGGGCAAGAAACTCGACAAGGCCAAGACGGATATGAGCGCGGCGGTGCAGAAGTGGGCCTTCGACGACGGGTTCATGGTCAAGCGCAAGAAGGAGCTGTGGGTGCGCACCGCCAATGCGATCGCGTTCCTGCTCATGATCTTCGGCTTCTTCCGATGGCTCTTCCCCGAAACGATGTGGGCACTACCGTTTGCGGCGTTTTTCCTGTTCTCCGCAGCGTCCTGGAAGGACGGTGTGGGCATCCGGCGAACCGCGGCCGGTCGCGAACTATGGTCGCGCGCAGGCGGTTTCCACCGGATGCTGACCACCGACTCCGCGGAGGCGCGCTTCGACTTCGGCGCCCGCAAGGACCTCTACTCGGCGTATGTGCCGTTCGCGGTCGCTGCCGGCGCCGCGGCGCTGTGGGCGAAGAAGTACGAGACGACCACGGGCACGGCTGCGCCGCAACCAGATTGGTACCACTCGTCCTCGCCGTATAGCGGTGCGGCCTTCGCTTCAGGCTCCAGCGGACCCAGTTTCGACAGTTTCGAATCGGCGTTATCGTCATCCATCGGCGCATATACGGCGTCGCAGTCGTCCTCCTCGAGTGGCAGCAGCAGTGGCAGCAGCTTCAGCAGCGGCGGTGGTGGCGGCGGCGGTGGAGGAGGCGGAGGCGGATCATGGTGAGGTTGCTGCTCGTAATCGTGCTGGCGCTCGCACTCGCGGCGCTGGTCATATTCGTCCTGGGCTACAACAGGATCCGCTCAGCGGAAGTGCGGGTGGCCGAGGCACTGTCCGGCATCGACGTCGAGCTGACGCGGCGGGCCTCGCTGATCCCCAGCCTGGTGCACACGGTGCAGACCTTCGCCGTCCACGAAAAGGGCATCCTCGATCACGTCACCTCCGCCCGCGCCGCGGTCACGTCGGCGACGAGCGGAAAATCGGTCGCGCAACGCAGCGCCGCCGAGAAAGACCTCGACACCGCACTGGTGCCGCTGCTGGCGCTGGGCCAGAGCTATCCGCAGCTCAACTCGTCGAACAACTTCTTGAACCTGCAGGACAATCTGGCCGACACCGAGAACAAGCTGGCGTTCGCCCGGCAGTACTACAACGATTCGGTCGCCACCCTCAACGGATTGCTGAGCACCATCCCGTGGATGTTCGTCGCACCGCTGACCGGGGTGGCCGAGCACGAGTACTACCAGACGCCTCGCTGAATTGGACCCGGTCAACGGCGCTTCTACACTGGCGCGGTGCGTCTCGTCTTCGCCGGCACCCCCGAGCCCGCTGTGCCCTCGCTGGCGCGGCTCGTCGAATCGCCACGTCACGACGTCGTCGCCGTCCTGACCCGCCCCGACGCCGCATCCGGCAGGCGCGGCAAGCCGTCGCCGTCACCGGTGGCCCGGTTCGCGGCCGAACACGACATACCGGTGCTGCGGCCGACCAAGCCCAACTCGGACGAGTTCATCAACGAGCTGGCGGCACTGGAACCCGAGTGCTGCGCGGTTGTCGCATACGGCGCGCTGCTACGTGAGGGACTGCTCGCCGTGCCCACGCACGGTTGGATCAATCTGCATTTCTCGCTACTACCGGCCTGGCGCGGGGCCGCCCCGGTGCAGGCGGCCATCGCCGCGGGGGACACGGTCACCGGAGCGACGACCTTCCAGATCGAACCCGCGCTCGACTCCGGACCGGTCTACGGCGTCGTCACCGAGACCGTGCGCCCGACCGACACCACCGGGGAACTCCTCGAGCGACTCTCGATCTCGGGTGCCGCACTGTTGGCGACCACCCTCGACGGCATCGCCGACGGGACGCTGACACCCGTGCCGCAGCCGCCCGACGGCGTCACCATCGCGCCCAAGGTCACCGTCGAGGAGGCCCGCGTGCGCTGGCACCTGCCTGCCCACGTCGTCGAACGACGGATCCGCGCCGTCACACCCAATCCCGGCGCGTGGACGATGATCGGGGATCTTCGCGTGAAATTGGGGCCGGTCGCCCCTGCGGACACAGCCGAACCCCTTCCCCCCGGCGCCATCCGCGTCGAGCGCAAGGCCGTGCTCGTGGGCACCGGATCGCAGCCGGTGGCGCTCGGCGTCGTGCAACCCCCCGGAAAGAAGCCGATGAACGCCACCGACTGGGCGCGCGGCGCCAGGCTCGATGAATCGACCCGAGCCGAATGACGAAGCCTCGCAACAACAAACGCCCTACCCGACGTAAGCAACTCGACCCTGCCCGCCGCGCCGCGTTCGATGTTCTGCGGGCGGTCTCGGAGAAGGACGCGTACGCCAACCTTGCACTGCCCGCGTTGTTGCGTGATCGCGGGATCACCGGTCGTGACGCCGCATTCGCGACCGAACTCACCTACGGCACGTGCCGTACGCGCGGGCTGCTGGACGCGATCATCGCTGCGGCGGCGGGCCGTTCGACGGACAAGATCGACCCCGTGCTGTTGGACCTACTGCGTCTGGGCGCTTATCAGCTCCTGCGCACCCGCGTCGAACAGCATGCGGCGGTGTCCACCACCGTGGAGCAGGCAGGGATCGAATTCGACTCGGCGCGAGCCGGTTTCGTCAATGGTGTGTTGCGCACCATCGCAGGTCGCGACGAGCAGAGCTGGGTCGCGGAGCTGGCGCCCGACGTTGCCGCCGACCCGATCGGGCACGCCGCATTCGTGCACGCCCATCCGCGGTGGATCGCGCAGGCGTTCGCCGATGCACTCGGCACAGATGCCGGGCAGCTGAACGCACTGCTTGCCAGCGACGACGAACGGCCCTCGGTTCATCTGGCCGCGCGGCCCGGCGTATTGACCGCGGAGCAGCTGGCCGAGCAGGTGGACGGCACCGTGGGCCGCTACTCGCCGTACGCGGTGTACCTGGCAGGCGGCGATCCGGGCCAGCTGGCGCCGATCCGCGACGGCGTCGCGCTCGTGCAGGACGAGGGCAGCCAACTGGTGGCCCGCGCGCTGACCCACGCCGAGCTGGACGGTCCCGACGGCGGGCGCTGGCTGGACCTCTGTGCCGGCCCGGGCGGCAAAACGGCGCTGCTGGCCGCCCTTGCCGACGGCGGGCGGGTCACCGCCGTCGAGCCGGCCGAGCGGCGCGCGGCGTTGGTCGAGCAGAACACCGCCGGTCTTCCCGTCGACGTCGTGCGCGTCGACGGCCGCGACCCCGGCCTGGACGCCGGCTTCGACCGGGTCCTCGTCGATGCGCCGTGCACCGGTCTCGGCGCGCTGCGCCGCAGGCCCGAGGCACGTTGGCGCCGGGTGCCCGCCGATGTGCCGCAGCTGGCCAAACTGCAACGCGAACTGTTGGCCTCGGCGATCCGACTGACCAGGCCCGGCGGCGTCGTGCTCTACGCGACCTGTTCGCCGCACCTGGTCGAGACCGTCGGCATTGTCGCCGACGCGCTGCGTCGTCATCCGGTGACGGCGCTGGATACCCGGCCGCTCTTCGACCCGGTCGACGGCCTCGGTGACGGGCCCTACGTGCAGTTGTGGCCACACCGGCACGGCACCGATGCGATGTTCGCGGCATGCCTCAAAGTAGGGTGAAGCCATGCCGAAGCCGCTGATAGCGCCGTCGATTCTGGCCGCTGACTTCGCCGAACTGGGTGACGAGGCCGCCGCGGTCGCCGGCGCGGACTGGCTGCACGTCGACGTCATGGACAACCACTTCGTGCCGAACCTCACCATCGGACTGCCGGTCGTCGAAGCCCTGCTCAAACGGACCGACATCCCGATGGACTGCCATCTGATGATCGACAACCCCGAGCGCTGGGCGCCGCCCTACGCGGAGGCGGGCGCCTACAACGTCACCTTTCACGCCGAGGCGACCGACAACCCCGTCGGCGTGGCCCGCGACATCCGCGCGGCGGGCGCCAAGGCGGGACTGTCCGTCAAGCCCGGTACGCCGATCGATCCCTACCTGGAGATCCTGCCGGAGTTCGACACGGTGCTGATCATGTCCGTCGAACCTGGTTTCGGTGGCCAGAAGTTCATTGCCGAGGTATTGCCGAAGGTGGGCATTGTGCGCCGCCTCGTCGACTCGGGTGAGTTGACGATCGTGGTCGAGATCGACGGCGGCATCAACGCCGACACCATCGAGCAGGCGGCGCTCGCCGGGGTGGATTGTTTCGTGGCCGGCTCGGCGGTGTACAGCGCCGACGATCCCGCCGCCGCTGTGGAGTCGTTGCGCCGTCAGGCGGGTGCGGCGTCCAAACACTTGCAGCTATGAACCTCGACGCCGCGATGCGCCTGGCGATCGAACAGGCTGATCGGGTAAAAGGGAGTACCTACCCGAATCCACCTGTCGGCGCGGTGATCCTGGACAGCGACAACGATGTCGCGGGCGTGGGGGCCACAGAGCCGCCAGGGGGACCGCACGCTGAGGTGCTGGCCCTGCGCAGAGCGGGGGAGCGCGCCGTCGGCGGCACCGCGGTGGTGACTCTGGAACCGTGCAACCATCACGGCCGTACGCCGCCCTGCGTGGATGCGCTTGTCGCAGCAGGTGTTTCAGCGGTGGCGTATGCAGTGGCGGATCCCAATCCAGTGGCGGCGGGTGGGGCGTCGCGACTGACTGAAGCAGGTCTGCAGGTGACTGCCGGTGTGCTGGCCGATCAGGTCGTCGGCGGACCGTTGCGGGAGTGGTTGCACAAGCAGCGCACGGGATCACCGCACGTGACATGGAAGTTCGCCACCAGCGTCGACGGCCGCAGCGCCGCAGCGGACGGCTCGAGCCAGTGGATCACCAGTGACGCTGCGCGAGCCGATGTGCATCGCAGGCGGGCGGTCGCCGACGCGGTGCTCGTCGGCACCGGCACGGTGTTCGTCGACGATCCCTTGCTGACCGCGCGACTGCCGGACGGTTCGCTCGCGGAGCGTCAGCCGTTGCGCGTCGTGGTCGGTGAACGCGAGATCTCGCCGGAGGCAAAGGTTCTGAACGACGACTCGCGGACGATGGTCATCCGCACCCGGGATCCGCATGAGGTCATCAAGGCGTTGTCGGACCGCACCGATCTACTGCTCGAGGGTGGCCCGACACTGGCGGGCGCATTTCTGCGGGCCGGGGTGATCGACCGCATTCTTGCCTACATTGGACCGATTCTGCTGGGCGGTCCGATCACTGCGATCGACGACGTCGGAGTGTTGTCCATCGCGCATGCGCAGCGCTGGAGGTTCGACGGTGTCGAGTCGATCGGACCCGACGTACTGCTCAGTCTGGTTCCGGGTTAGCCGGTTCCAGCGGCCGGTGTTCGATCAGGTCGCGAATACCGCCCACGCCGAGGCGTTCCCGGAAGGCGCGCACGGTGTAACCGATGACGGTCGCGTCGGTTCGCGCTCGCACCGTCGCCGAGCGCGGCAGGTGGAACACTGGACCGATCTCGCCGAGGTAGTCTCCGCTCTTGGCCACCTTCTGGAGTTCCTCACCGCCGCTGGCCATTTCGCGCACGATCTCGAGCTCGCCGTCGGCAACGACGTAGATCAGATCGCCCATCGTCCCCTGTTCGAACAGCACGTCGCCGGCCTTCAACTCGACGGTGTCGGGAGGTCGTTCCGTCACCGCGAAGTCGGGGACGAGTTCGACCACGCGATCGGCCAACGGGAGAATCCGGCTGTCGTGGGTCGCCACGACCACCATCCGGTCACCGGAAGCGAGTTCGCGGATCAACCGCAGTACCTCCTCGACCTGGATGAAATCCAGATGCGCGGTGGGCTCGTCGGCCAGTATGAGGGGCGGGTCGAGGGCGATCGCACGTGCGACCGCGACTCGTTGTTGCTGACCGCCGCTGAGATCGCCGGGCCGGTGAGATACCCGATCCTCCAAGCCGACTCGCGACAGCAGTTGACCGGCGCGCTTACGAGCCGCGCGACGTGACTCGCCCGCCGCCAGCAGCGGCACCATCACGTTCTCGAGTGCGGTGAGACTCGGCACGAGATTGAACGCCTGGAACACGATGCCGACCGTTTCCCGACGGTAGTTCGACAGTTCGTGCCCCTGAAGCGATGTCACGTCGACGTCGCCGAACTTGATCGCCCCGCCGCTGGGTTTCAGGATCCCGCCGAGGCAGGACAGCAGTGTCGTCTTACCGCAACCGCTTGGGCCGAGCAGGATGACGAGTGACCCGGCGGCCACATCGAGATCGAAGCCGTCGATGGGGCGGACGGTATCGGCGCCGCTGGCGTATTCGACCACCAGATCCTGAATGCTGAGATCGCCCATGGCTCAAGGCCCCCCGAATGCGAGGGCGGGGTCGACCGCAACGGCCCGGTGCAGACCGGAGGCGCTGGCGATCAGGCCGATGACGATCGCGATGACCGGAAGTGCGATGAAGGCCTGGACAGGAACGATCACCTGCATGGGAAAAAGCGGCCCCAACAACATGGAGAGTCCGGCGCCGACGAGTGCCGCGAGCAGCGCCACGATGATGGCCTGCATCGCGAGTCCGGCGGCGATACTCTTGGTCGGCACCCCAATTGCCTTGAACACCGCGAAGTCTCGCAGCCGCTCGAGGGCCGACAGGTAGATCACCGATCCCACGACGAGCGCGGCCACCACCCAGAGCAGGATCGCCACGATCGTGATCGAGTTGACGGCCACTTTGAGCGGGCGCAGTAGGTCCTCGACGGCTCCGTTCCGGTCGATTGCGCGGTACCCGGGGGGAGCCTGCTCGAGTGTCCCGCGAATACCGATCGATGCGACGAGAGGCTCACCACCGTAGACGAGTTGTTGCGCGCCTTCGGTGGTGAGGAACACGTTCGGCAGGTTGGCGAGCGCAGTGGAGTTCTCCACGATGCCGACGATCCGCAACGTGCGCGACGCGATCTCGACCTCCTGGCCGATCCCCCTGTCGAGAGTGCTCGATACCGCGACCTCGTCTCGCGTCGACGGCGGACGGCCCGCGGAGACCGTTGGCATACCCGGACCGTTCTCCGGCGCACCGAAGATGTCCACGTTTCGGGTAGAACCGTCGAGGGTGGCCGTACCGCCCGCGTAGGCCAGGGGAGCAGCGGAATCGACACCGGCAGCCTGTGCCACCCTGCGCAGTTCCACTGGCGCGAACGGCGTAGCACCGACGAAGGGACCCGAAGCCCCCGCCTTGACGAGGAACAGGTCGACACCGAGCGAATTGACAGTCTTGTCGGCCTCGACCCGGAAACCGTTGGCGAGACCGGTCAGAACCAGCGTCATCGCGAAAATGATGGCGGTGGACAAGATTGCGATGACGAATCGCCGTCGTCGCCACTGCATGTCGCGCAGCGCGGCCATCAGCATATTGGCGACGTTACCGACGCTGGCGCGTTCGCGGGTCGGGTTTGGCTACGATGTGACCTTCGAGAAGGCTCCCACCAACGTCTTGCAGAATGCCGGCAGGTCATCGGGCTTGCGGCTGGACACCAATGTGTTTGGGCCGCGCGAGCATTCGACGACTTCGTCATCGACCCAGTTCGCGCCCGCATTGACGAGGTCGGTCTTGACACTTGGCCACGAGGTCATCGTCCGGCCGCGCACCACATCGGCCTCCACCAGCGTCCACGGTCCGTGGCAGATGACCGCTACGGGTTTCCCTTCGTCGAAGAAGCCCTTTGCGAATGCGACGGCATCGCTGTTGGTGCGCAGAAAGTCGGGATTGGCCACCCCGCCGGGCAGTACCAGCGCGGCGTAGTCAGATGCGGACACGTCCTCGGCAGCCTTGTCGGCCTCGAAGGTGTCGGCGGGCGTCAGATGGTTGAACCCCTGCACCGTGCCGGTTTCCGTCGATACGAGCTCGGGTGTACCGCCAGCCTGTTCAACAGCCTTCCAGGGTTCGGTCAGCTCGACTTGCTCGACGCCCTCGGGGGCCACCAAGAACGCAATTTTCTTGCCATCCAGTGAATTTGCCATGAATTTTCGTCCTTTGAATTGTTGCCTAAACCACGCATACCCGGCGTGGTGAGCAGCAAACCGGAGGGTTCTCGTCGGTACACTCGTACCAAATCGCGCTTTCACCGACGAGTTGCGCGGGTGAGCACGAACGAAGGACGACGAGCATGACTGCATTGCAGGACTGGCTCAGCGATCGCCCCATGGATCCACGGACCATCACGACGTTGATCCGGGACGCGATCCGAGGCCTTTCCGGCGACGGGCCGGAACCGCTGGCCGAGCCCACCCTGATGGGGCGCGGACTCGAACGCTGCTGACGCCGAGACTAATTCGGTCGGTGCTGGCCGCGCGGTTGCTCCAACCGGGCGGTTTCATCGGAGGCGTGACTCGGAATCTGCTGCGTGGGCGTCTCGAGGGCCTGGGTGGGGTTGTCATCGGCGGGTGAACCAGCACTTCCCGGGCGCCGGGTAACGGTCTCAGCCGGTTCGTCGGGCTCGTCGGCGTGCTCGTGGCGGCCACTGATCAGCAGCGCCAACGCAGCGCCTACTACGCACACCACGACCGTGATCTTGAAGATCTCGCCATACTGCATGACATAGGCCTCGACGGACGCCTGCGCCGTGCGGGTGGTTTGGGCGATCAGCAGGCCGCCCGGGGTGTCCGCGTTGACGGGGGGTAGCGCGGCGAGGCGTTCCTGCAGGTACTGGTTGAACTTGTACAGACCCCATGCCGACAGCGCGGCGACGCCGATCAGCATGCCGATCATCCGCGCGACCACGACGGCCGCGGAGGCGATGCCGTGCTGGGCCGCCGGGACCACACGCAGCGTTGCCGACGTCAGCGGGGCGATCACCAGACCCAGCCCCAGGCCGGCGATCACCAGGTCGGTGTCCAGCATCGGCAGAGTGACGAAGCCGAGGTCGTGGGTGGCCGAGAGCACGTTCGCGGGCCATCCCGAGACCAGGTAGTAGCCGCCCGCGGCGATCAGGAGCCCGACGCACGCCACGATCCGATCGCCGATCCGGGTTGCGATCCAGCCGCCGAGCAGAGCGCCGATCGGCAGTGCGACGAGGAAGCGCAGCAGGAGGAACGCGGCCTGATTCTGGTCCTGACCCAGCACAGCCTGGCCGAACAGCTCGACGTTGACCAGCGTGACCATCAGTGCCGCGCCGGTGACCAACGAGGCGCCCAGCGCTGCGAGGAACGGCCGGAAATGTACGCCGGCGGGTTCGATCAGCCGAGTGCGCGCGAACCGTTCCCATACGAAGAACGCCACGGCCGCGACCGCCGCTCCGATGAGCAACGGGATGCCGTTGCTCGGGAGCACTTGCTTGCCGTCGGGGGCGGGGTTGTACAGCCCGAACGTCGCCAGACCCAGCGTCAGTGCCAGCAGCAGACCGCCGACAACGTCCACCTTTTCCGGCTTCTCGGGCTTGACCTTTGAGGGCAGGCTGAAGTGGATCATCACCATCGCGATCACCGCGAGCGGCACATTGACCCAGAAGACCGCCTGCCAGTGGTGGAAGAGCGCGACCATCGCGATGCCGTACATCGGGCCGATGACGCTGCCGAACTCCTGTGCCGCACCGACGCCGCCCAGCACGGCAGCGCGGTTACGGCTCGCCCAGAGATCTGCGGCAAGGGCCAGGGTGACCGGCAGCAGCGCGCCGCTGGCAATGCCCTGGATCAGTCGGCCGATCACGAGGATGTCGAGATCCGAGGACATCGCGGTGATCACCGAGCCCACTGCGAAACCCGCAAGGCTGACCTGCAGCAACAACTTTCGCCCGAACCGGTCCGACGCCCGGCCGAGTAATGGCATCGCCGCGATGTACCCCAGCAGATACCACGTGATGATGGGCGTGACCCGCTGGATCTGATTGATGCCGATGCCGACGTCGTACATGATGTCGCGAATGATCGTGATCACGACATAGGTGTCGAGGGCGCCCAGCAATACCGCGAGGCTGCCCGCGCTGATTGCGATGCGCCGGCCGGACGTCACCGGCTGGACGGTTTCGGCCGATGTGGGCATCAGGCCGCCGGCTTGGTGACCGTCACAGGCTTACCCCAGTCCGACAGCGTCATGGTGAGGCTGGTGTCGGGCTTCGGCTCCAGCTTGGCCTGGATCAGTTCGTGGTTGCCTTCCTCGGCGATCCACGCTGTACCCGGCACTGCTCCGGTGGCCCCGACCTGCGGAACGATCTTGTTGACGGCGTCCTGGCTGACGGAACCCTTCACGCGAACCGTCTTCACACCGTTGATGGTCTCGCGAGCCTCTGCCTTGGGATCGGAGAAGTTCGACAGCACATTGGCCAGCCCCTTGTCGGGCGACAGGAGCACTGAGGCGTCGTAGATATCGGCGGCCGGGCCGAAGTCCTGGTACGCGCTTCCCGCCGTCAACGCGCCATAGAGAGTGCCGTCGACGACAACGAAACCGACACCCTCCAGCCGCTGACCCCCCAGAAGGATGTTGGCCTTGCCCTGCGCGGCGACCGCGGGCTTGGTCGTCAGATCGGCCTCGAGCGACTCGATGGGGAACTCCGGGATTTCGCCGTTCACCGTCAACAGCAGGTGCACGCTGCTCTGGCTCTTGGTGGTGTCGACGGACTGCTTGAGCAGCGTCGCGGCGTCGGGCAGGTTCTTGGTGTCCTCGGAACTTCCGCACCCTGCGAGGAGAGCGACGGCAGTGAAAAGGGCGGCGAAGATCGCCAGGAGGCGGGTCTGCATGACTTGCATCGTAGTGGGTCGGCCCGTCGCGACAGGGCGGCCGGGCACGGGTAGATGTCCTGATGTGGCTGCTGAACTGGCCTTTCGGTGAGAAGCGGCGGTCCGAGGATTAGTCTGGCGGCGTGTTCACCGGAATCGTCGAAGAAATGGGCGAAGTCGTCGGCAAGGAAGACATGGGGGACTTCGCGCGGTTCGCCATCCGAGGGCCTGTCGTCACGTCCGACGCCGGACACGGCGACTCGATTTCGGTGAACGGCGTGTGCCTGACCGTCGTCGAAGTGCGTGCCGACGGTGCGTTCACCGCCGACGTCATGGGCGAAACGCTGAACAGATCCAGCCTGCGGGGAGTCGGGGTCGGCAGCCGAGTGAACCTGGAACGCGCGGCCGCGGTGAACAGTCGCCTCGGTGGTCACATCGTGCAGGGTCACGTCGACGGAACGGGCCATGTCATCGCGCGCACGCCGGCGCAGCACTGGGAGGTGGTGCGGATCGCGCTGCCGATGGCCCTGACCCGCTATGTGGTTGAGAAAGGCTCGATCACGGTCGACGGTGTGTCGCTGACGGTCTCGGCCGTCGGGCATGACTGGTTCGAAATCTCGCTGATTCCAACAACACTGGAGCTGACGACGCTTGGACGCGCGGCGGTGGGCACGTCGGTCAACCTCGAAGTCGACATCATCGCGAAGTATGTCGAGCGGCTACTGGATGCGCGAGACGGTCTGATCGGCGAATAAAAGCTCCAAATAAGCTGAACGCGCGTTGCACAGGCCTCTCGAATCGAGCAACGCCGATCCGAGGAACCCAGCTGGCAATCGGCTCTGACCGATTCGCCGCTCCGGCTGGCAGCAACGCTTAACGTTGTTGCCCAGCGTCGACTAACTGAGTAGTCAGGGGGAGTCGGGTGGAGGGAACACCGTTCGGGCGCTACCAGTTGGTCGAGTTGCTGGGTCGTGGCGGTATGGGCGAGGTATGGAGGGCACTGGACACCGAAACCAACTACCGCACCGTGGCCATCAAGGTGTTACCGCCACACCTGGCTGACGACGCCACCTTCGCGCAGCGTTTCCGCCGCGAAGCTGACGCTGCCGCCCGGCTGAACAATCCGCACATCATTCCGATCCACACCTACGGCGAGATTGGTGGCCGACTGTATGTGGACATGCGGCTGATCGAGGGCCGCGACCTTCAGCAGGTCCTGACTGACGGGCCGCTGCAACCCAGCCGGGCAGTGCGAATCATCGAGCAGGTCGCCAAAGCGTTGCACGCGGCGCACAAGGTGGGATTGGTGCACCGTGACGTCAAACCGTCCAACGTCTTTGCTCGATGACGACGATTTCGCCTATCTGATCGACTTCGGCATTGCCCGTGCTGCCGATGACACGCGGATGACCGGAACCGGCAACACCATCGGCACCTTCCTCTACATGGCTCCTGAGCGTTTGACCGAGCGTCCGGATGAGGACGCCCGCGCCGATATTTACGCATTGGCCTGCGTGCTATATGAGTGCTTAACCGGGCAGCCGCCTTTCGCAATGACCAGTGTCGGCGGCCTCGTCGCTGCTCACCTGAACACACCACCGCCGAAACCGTCGCAGTCCGCTGGCGATGCATTTGCTCAGTTTGATGGGGTGATTGCTAAAGGGATGGCCAAGGACCCCGACCGCCGTTACCCGACTACGATCGAATTGGCGTCCGCCGCCCGCGCTGCCAGCGCATCGACGCTACAACCACCTCTGTCCGCCCCTTCACAGCCGACCAGAACTGCGCCCACAGTGCGCACCCTGCCGCCGGTCGGCCCAGGAACGTCGGCGGGTGTTTCGGGATCAGCGGCCACTCAGTACCGTGCCCCAGCAGGCACCCCGCCCGACTCGTATTTACCGCCCGCACAATCGATACCAGCACCTGAATCGCCGAAGCGGTCTCTCTGGCGGGTCCGCGTCGTTGTTCCCGCCCTCCTCGCGATGATTTTGGTCGCCGCAGGGATGGTCCTCGCTGCAAACCAGTTGAGCAGGCCGTCGGGCGACGCAGGTGCCTCGACCAAGTCAAGCGCGCGGCCCACCGGCATCCCAGCCACAGGCGGCCCCACACCCGGAGACGAGGCCACCGTCAAACCCGTGAAGGCAGTTGTCTTTTCCCCTGAGGGCGAGACCGATGCGCCCGAGGAGGCCCGGTTCGCCATCGACGGCAATTCCGCCACGGTTTGGCCCACCGACACCTATACCGAGGCCGTGCCATTCCCAGGCTTTAAGATCGGCGTTGGACTGATCCTCGAACTGCCACAACCAACCGAACTCAGCGCGGTCATTATCAGCGTGTCCAGTATCGGCACCGTTGTGCAGATCCGGTCGGCGCAGTCATCGACGCCGACCACCCTGGCGGAGACCACCGAATTAACACCGCCGACACTATTGGCACGCGGACCCAACACCATCTCCGTTGACACGGCCGCAGCGACCTCCAATGTGTTGGTATGGATTTCCACCCTGGGGACCACTGACGGTGAGAACCGCGCCGAAATTAGCGACATCACCCTAAAGGCTCGCTGACCGTTCGCCGAGCCGCTGACTGCAAGCACCGCTATGTTGCGGTCTTCTTCTCAATCAGCCGTGGGGGCACTCAAGTCATCCACGTCAGTCGTCCTCAGTTGCAGGAGAAGTGCTCCAGCAAACAAGTTATAGGGAAACACCTGATTCCTCGGGGCCTGTCGTTGCCATAGCGTCATCGGGAGCGCGCGCCCGGACGGGGCCGGCTCGCGTCACATGCGGGGCAATGATCACCGCTACCCAACCACTGCGGAGCTGTCTGGAGTTGATCCTCCGATGACGACCACACCGGGTTCGCAGTGGACTGACGAACGAGACGAACCAAAACAACCCAAGAAAGCCATACACGTGAAACACCTACTTGTCGGCGGGATCTCCGCCGCACTGCTCGCCACCGCCCTCGCCATCCCGGCTGCGGCGGAACCCTCGTGGACGATGCCCGATCTCATAGGATCCGACCTGCAAGGCGCTCAGGATGCCATTCAGTCAGTGTCCAACGGCGAAGTGTGGCTGAGCACCTCTACCGACCTCTCCGGTGAGGGCCGGGCGCAGATCATGGACCGCAACTGGACCGTCTGCAGCTCGACGCCTGCGCCGGGAGCAACCTTCACGGGTACCACGGCAATCGACTTCGGGGTCGTTCGCGACTCAGAGACGTGCCCGTGATCGGGCCGACGGGCTGGTTCCCGGATCCGCACGGCCAGCCGGGACAACGCTACTTCGACGGCCAGCGGTGGACCGAACACTTCACACCTGGGCCATCGCCCGCCCTGCCGGTGTCGGTGGTGGTCAACAACAACATCGCCACCCCAGCGCCCGCGGTCGCGGTTGCGGTGTCCGGAGGGGGAACCAATCACGCGCTACACCTCGTGCTGACAGTTCTGTCCTGCGGGTTGTGGCTGCCGATCTGGATTCTGGTCGCAATCGTCGGAAGCGTCGGCAGGCCCACCGCGTCGGTCGCCGTCGGCGGTCCGGGCGGCACTGTCGTCAGCACCCGCCGACCCGGTACAGCGCTGATCGTCGGCGGTGTTTTCCTCGCCCTGGTGATCCTCGGTCAGGCGATCGCCCATCCCTGGCTGTTCGTCCCGATACTTTTGGTGGCCGGGGCTGGCGGAGCGTTGATCTGGAAGCAGAAGGTCGCCAAGGAGGCGCGAAAGCTAGAGGTGCTCGAGAGCTATCGCCGCGACGTCATCGCTCACCGCGCCGACACCCAGCACAACCTTGCCAAGGAAGGCGACCCGCGCGGCACCTACGGTGCCTTCCCGCCAGCACCAGATCTGCGATGAAACGCCTCTTCGTGACGATCCTGATCACAGAGTTTGCACGCGCCGGTGCAGTCGGTTCGTTGTAGCCGAGGCACTCGTCTTCAGGGTCGGGGATCATCGGCGCGCTTTGGGGTCTGCGGTTGCGTACGACCGGTGAGTCCGATGGGCAAGAAGCGCCCGACCCGGCGATTACGCTGGTCGGCGCGAAACCGCAGGTCAGGGGAGCGGCAATAAGAATTGACCCTTGGTGGTTCATACTGATGTGGTGACGAGGCTGGACACCGTTGAGCGGGCGGTTGCCGATATCGCCGCGGGCAAGGCCGTGGTGGTCATCGACGACGAAGATCGCGAGAACGAAGGTGATCTGATCTTCGCCGCCGAGAAGGCGACTCCCGAGCTAGTCGCGTTCATGGTGCGGTACACCTCCGGGTATCTGTGCGTTCCCCTCGACGGGTCGGTCTGCGACAAGCTGGGTCTGCTGCCGATGTATGCGGTCAACCAGGACAAGCACGGCACCGCCTACACCGTCACCGTCGACGCGAAAAAGGGTGTCGGAACGGGTATTTCGGCTTCTGACCGTGCGACCACGATGCGTCTGCTTGCCGACCCGACCGCTGTCGCCGACGACTTCACCCGGCCCGGCCACGTCGTGCCGCTGCGCGCGAAGGACGGTGGCGTGCTGCGCCGTCCCGGCCACACCGAGGCCGCGGTCGACCTGGCCAGACTCGCGGGGCTGCAGCCCGCGGGTGCGATCTGCGAGATCGTCAGCCAAAAAGACGAAGGCGCGATGGCGCAGACCGACGAACTTCGGGTCTTCGCCGATGAGCACGATCTTGCGCTCATCTCGATCGCGGACCTCATCGAGTGGCGCCGTAAGCACGAGAAGCACATCGAGCGCATCGCCGAGGCGCGCATCCCGACAGCGCACGGTGAGTTCCGCGCAGTTGGTTACAGCAGCATCTACGAAGACGTCGAGCACGTGGCGCTGGTCCGCGGCGAAATCGCGGGCCCCCACAGTGACGGGCACGACGTCCTGGTGCGGGTGCACTCGGAATGCCTCACGGGCGACGTATTCGGCTCCCGGCGCTGCGACTGCGGCCCGCAATTGGACGCCGCGTTGGCGATGGTGGCGCGCGAAGGCCGAGGAATCGTGTTGTACATGCGCGGACACGAGGGCCGCGGCATCGGCTTGATGCACAAGCTGCAGGCGTATCAGCTGCAGGACGCCGGCGAGGACACGGTGGACGCCAACCTGAAGCTCGGCCTCCCCGCTGACGCCCGCGACTACGGCATCGGCGCGCAGATCCTCGTCGATCTGGGTGTCCGGTCGATGCGGCTGCTCACCAACAACCCGGCCAAACGCGTCGGCCTCGACGGCTACGGACTGCACATCATCGAACGGGTGCCGCTGCCGGTTCGTGCCAACGCGGAGAACATCCGCTACCTGATGACCAAGCGTGACCGGATGGGTCACGATCTCATCGGCCTCGACGAGTACCACGAAGCAGTGACGATGGATTCGTACGAAGAGGGCGTGTATCTGCTCGGCGACCGTACCCCGCCCGCCGAGCGTGATCTGGGCGGAGCCCTGTGAGCCCAGCGGTAGGCGTCCCCGATCTACCTCAGGTCGACGCCTCGGGTTTGACGCTGGCCGTCGTTGCCAGCACCTGGCACGGAACCATCTGTGATGCGCTGCTCGAGGGTGCGCTGAAGGTCGCCACCGATGCCGGGGTCGCTGACCCGACGGTGGTGCGTGTCCTGGGTGCCATCGAAATACCCGTCGTTGCACAGGCTTTGGCGGCCAACCACGACGCCGTCGTCGCGCTGGGCGTGGTGATCCGCGGACAAACACCGCACTTCGACTATGTCTGCGACGCCGTCACGCAGGGACTGACTCGGGTGTCGCTGGACTCCTCGACCCCGGTGGCCAACGGCGTGCTGACCACCAACAACGAGGAGCAGGCTCTGGACCGAGCCGGGCTCCCCGGTTCGACTGAGGACAAGGGCGCGCAGGCAGCCGCGGCGGCGATCACCACCGCGCTGACGCTGCGAGACCTGCGCGCACGATCATGAGCGACTGGGATGTGGAGATACGGCCCCATCTCACACCGTATTTCGCATACGCCGCAGCGGCGCTGATCCTGGTCGCGCACGTCGCTGTCGGCGTGCTGTTGAAGATCGCGTCGACCGGTGTCATCTTCCAGACCGCCGACCAGGTGGCGATCGCGCTGCTCGGTGTCGTCATCGCCTCTGTCGTGCTCTTGTTCGCCCGGCCACGGCTGCGCGTCGGCCCTCAGGGCATCGCGGTGCGAAACCTGTTGACCTACAAACTGATTCCGTGGTCGGAAGTTGTCGACGTGTCCTTCCATCGGGGTGCGCGCTGGGCGCGAGTTGACCTGCCCGACGACGAATACGTCCCGGTGCTGGCGATTCAGGCGGTCGACAAGGAGCGTGCGGTTGACGCGATGACCACCGTTCGCGGGCTACTCGGCCGCTACAAGGCCATCAACTCACGCTGAGGCTCATCGCGACTTCGTCTCGCGGTTCGACTGTTCCTGCCACCGCAGCCTCGGCGAAGCCCAAGCTCTCGTACACGGCGCGTGCCGCCGAGTTGTCTGTGGCCACCCGCAGCCTGACGGTGCGGACCCGTTGGTCGCGCGCCCAGTCCACCGCGGCGGCGACCAGCGAGCGGGCCAGACCCTGTCCGCGGGCGATGGGGTCCAACCACAGCGAATAGAGATAGATCGAGTCGGGGCTTTCTTGCTGCGCTGCGATCAACCCGACCACGCGGTCACCGGTGAGCGCCGCGAACTGCGCGTGATCGCGTAATCGCCGTCGCCACTGCGCTGCGGTGAACGCGATCTCCTTCTGATACTGCGGATCGCGTTCGCCCAGCGAGTCGGCCAGGGCGCGCAGTCGGATCACGGCGAAGGCCCTCCAGTCGGACTCGGTGAGGCGGGTGATCCGTGCAGTCACCTGGTGTCGCCCATCACCAGCCCCTCACGGCGAGGATCTGCGCCGCCGATCAGAGAAGACCCGTCGCGGATGATCGCGGACAATCCGCTCGTCTGATCAGCCAGGTCGACTTGATGTCCCAGTTTGCGTAGGCCCACGACGAGGGGGTCGTGGTCGCCGTCATCCGAGGTGTCGATGACGGGATGTTCACCGCCGACGTTGGTCTTCGGCGTGTTGGCGGCGCCGAAGTCGACCATGGACACCGCCTGTTGCGGATCCAGACCCCAATCCAACATCCCGACAACGGTTTTGACGACGAACTGGATGATGACCGAGCCGCCTGGCGAACCGAGTACCGCGTACAGCGGCCCCCGGCGTCCCGGCTGACCCGCGGCATCGAAGACCAGCGTGGGTGCCATCGAGCTGCGCGGCCGCTTGCCGGGCTCGATCCGGTTCGCTACCGGAGCGCCGTCGGGTCCGACCGGTTCAGCCGAGAAGTCGGTGAGTTGATTGTTCAAGATGAAGCCGTCCACCATGTGGAACGAGCCGAACGAAGACTCGACTGTGGTGGTCATCGACGCGGCGTTGCCACGCGCGTCGACGATGCTGACCTGACTCGTTCCGTGCTCTGGAGGCGGCGGCACCGGGGCCGTCGGGGGTCCGAATTCTCCCGGTTTCGCAGTTCCCATCGAACGTTGCTCGGAGATCAGCGTCGCGCGGCCCGCCAGGTAGTCGCTGCTGATCAAAGTGTTCGGCGAGCCGCCGGGCAGTGCGACGAAGTCGGTGTCCGCCACGTACTTGTCCCGGTCGGCGTAGGCCAGCCGCTCCGCCTCGGAGATCAGGTGCACGCCCAGCACGGATGGCCTGCCGCCGTTGAGATCGGTGCCGCTGGGCTTGTGGTCGGCCATCGCGAAGTGCTCGAGCATGCCCAGCGTCGCGGCGACTGCGATCCCTCCGGAGGACGGAGGTGGCATGCCGCAGATCTCCTTGCCGCGATACGGCGTACACAGCGCCTCGCGCATCTTGACGCTGTATCCGGCAAGGTCATCGCGAGTCATCAGGCCCGGTGTCCGGCCGCCGGCAGTGTCGGCGACCGCGTCGACGATATCGTCGGCGATCGCGCCCGTGTAGAACGACTGCGGATCAGATGCGATGGCTCCCAACGTCTTTGCATAGGCCGGGTTGGTCAGGCGGGTACCCGCGATCTTGGGGCTGCCGTCGGGGTTGAGGAAGTATTCGGCTGCCCGCGGGTCCATTTTCAGTTCCGGTGCGGAGTCGGCGATGGCCGTGGCCATCCGCGGGCTGATGTCGAAGCCGTCGTCGGCGAGGGTGACCGCGGGGCTGAACAGGTCACCCCAGCCCGTCTTGCCGTGCTCTGCATGCACCTCGGCCATGAGGCGCACGATGCCCGGCACGCCGATCGACCGGCCGGATGCGCGGGCGTCGGGCTTGGGTACGGTGCGGTCGGTGTCTGAGATCCAGCGCAGGTAGTTCTCGGTTGCGGATGCGGGTGCGGCCTCCCGGCCGTCGTAGGCCTGCACCGAATCGGCGGCCGCGTCGTAGTACAGCAGGAAGCCGCCGCCACCGATGCCGGAGGACTGGGGCTCTACCAGGCCGAGCACCATCTGCGCGGTGACCAGCGCATCGGCGGCGGTGCCGCCGTCGCGCAATACCTCGCACGCGGCGTGGGTGGCCAGCGGGTTGGCGGTGGCCACCGAGTAGCTGCTGGTGCGCACTGCGGTCATGTCCTTGCGGTAGCCGGCTGCGACCTCGGGGTTCGTGGACATGTTGTGGGAGGTCGTGACGGTCGGGTTGGCCGCCGTCTTGGGTGTCGGGGTGCCGTTGGCGACGATTGCGCACGGGCCTGCGGCGCCGGGCTCCGGATTCTCCTCGGCGGCACATCCGGCAAGGACGACGGCGATCCCGGTCAGCGGGGCCATCACCTTAGTCAGCGACGAAAACCGCATCACCCGACGGTAGTTCATCGGAGGCGTCCGAGGACGGCAGTAACCTGGAATCCGTGCCCGATCCAGCCACGTACCGACCCGCTCCGGGGACGATCCCCGTCGAGCCGGGTGTCTACCGGTTTCGGGATCCGCACGGCCGGGTGATCTACGTCGGCAAGGCCAAGAGCCTGCGCAGCCGGTTGAACTCCTACTTCGCCGACCTGTCCGGTTTGGCGCCGCGCACCCGCCAGATGGTGAGGACGGCCGCCGGGGTCGAGTGGACGGTGGTCAACACCGAAGTCGAGGCGCTGCAACTCGAGTACAACTGGATCAAGGAGTTCGACCCGCGGTTCAACGTGCGATACCGCGACGACAAGTCGTACCCGGTGCTCGCCGTCACGCTGAACGAGGAGTACCCGCGACTGATGGTCTACCGCGGGGCGCGGCGTAAGGGCGTCCGCTACTTCGGTCCGTACTCGCACGCATGGGCCATCCGGGAAACGCTCGATCTGTTGACGCGGGTATTTCCGGCGCGTACCTGCTCGGCGGGAGTTTTCAAGCGGCACAGGCAGATCGACAGGCCATGCCTGCTCGGGTACATCGAGAAGTGCTCGGCCCCCTGCGTCGGGCGGGTGACCGCGGAGGAACACCGGCAGATCGTCGAGGACTTCTGCGACTTCCTGGCAGGTAAGACCGACCGACTGATCCGCGACATGGAACAGCAGATGAATCAGGCCGCCGAGTCGCTCGACTTCGAGCGGGCTGCTCGGTTGCGGGACAACATCGGCGCGATGAAGCGGGCCATGGAGAAGCAGGCGGTGGTGTTCGGCGACGGAACCGACGCGGACGTGGTGGCCTTCGCCGACGACGACCTGGAAGCGGCTGTGCAGGTATTCCACGTGCGCGGTGGGCGGGTGCGCGGCCAGCGTGGATGGATCGTCGAAAAGTCCGGTGAACCAGGCGAATCCGGTCAGGAGCACCTCGTTGAGCAGTTCCTCACTCAGTTCTACGGCGACCAGGCCGAACTCGACGGCGCAGCGGATACGTCGCTGACGCCGGTGCCCAGGCAGGTGCTGGTGCCCTGTCTACCGGGAAACGCCGAAGAGTTGGAGACGTGGCTGTCTCAGTTGCGCGGTTCGCGGGTGTCGGTGCGGGTGCCGCAGCGAGGCGACAAGCGCGCGCTCGCCGAGACGGTGCGGCGCAACGCGCAGGACGCCTTGAACCAGCACAAACTCAAGCGAGCCGGCGATTTCACCGCGAGAAGCGCTGCGCTGCAGAGTATTCAGGAATCGCTGGGGCTCGCCGATGCGCCGCTGCGTATCGAATGCATTGACATCAGTCACGTCCAGGGCACAGATGTGGTCGCCTCGCTGGTGGTGTTCGAAGACGGGCTACCGCGGAAGTCGGACTATCGCCACTATGCGATCAGGGAGGCGGCGGGTGAGGGCCGCTCCGACGACGTCGGATCGATCGCCGAGGTCACAAGGCGGCGCTTCCACCGGCACCTGCACGACCTACAGGAACCCACAGAGCTTGCGGCGCAAGACAATATTGCCGCCGACGCGGCTCCGCCGGCAAAACCGCGAAAGTTCGCCTATCCGCCGAACCTGTTCGTGGTCGACGGTGGCGCGCCGCAGGTCAACGCCGCTCAGGCGGTGCTCGACGATCTGGGTATCGGCGACGTCGCCGTCATCGGCTTGGCGAAGCGGCTCGAAGAGGTGTGGGTGCCCTCGGAGCCCGACCCGTTGATCATGCCCCGCAACAGCGAGGGTCTGTACCTGCTGCAGCGTGTGCGCGACGAGGCGCACCGCTTCGCGATCACCTACCACCGCAGTAAGCGGTCCAAGCGGATGACGGCATCGGCGCTCGATTCGATCCGGGGGTTGGGTGAGCACCGCCGCAAGGCGCTGGTCACACACTTCGGATCGGTGGCGCGGTTGAAGGAGGCCAGCGTCGAGGAGATCACGGCGGTCCCGGGCATCGGCGTCGCGACGGCGAAAGCTGTGTTGGAAGCCCTCGGCGTCCCTTCCGATTCCGGCGCGCCCGAACCGGGTATCGACGAAGATCAGAGCAGAGCATCCGGATGACAGATCGAGGAATGCGCGAAGAATTGCAAGACGGCACCACGCCCGGGGACAGTGCTGAATCCGGCATCGACGTTGTTCTGGTCACCGGGCTGTCCGGCGCAGGTCGCGGCACTGCCGCCAAGGTGCTCGAGGACCTCGGCTGGTATGTCGCCGACAACCTGCCGCCGGAACTCATCGCGCGGATGGTGGAACTCGGTCTTGCCGCGGGTTCGCGGATAACCCAGCTCGCTGTGGTGATGGATGTGCGTTCCCGCGGGTTCACCGGAGACCTGGACTGGGTGCGCAACGACCTCGCCACCCGCAACATCACTCCGCGAGTGCTGTTTCTCGAGGCCTCCGACGACATCCTGATCCGCCGGTATGAGCAAAACCGCCGCAGCCACCCATTGCAGGGCACCCAAACTCTTGCCGAAGGTATTGCGGCCGAGCGCGCGATGCTAGCGCCGTTGCGCGCTGTGGCCGACCTGGTGATCGACACGTCAACGCTGCCTGTGCCTGCGCTGCGAGAGAGCATCGAACGGGCCTTCGGCGGTGAGACCGTCGCACACACCAACGTGACCGTGGAGTCCTTCGGATATAAGTACGGGCTACCGATGGACGCGGATACGGTGATGGATGTGCGTTTTCTTCCCAACCCGCACTGGGTCGACTCGCTGCGGCCGCACACGGGGCAGGACCAGGCGGTCCGTGACTACGTACTCGGCCAGCCGGGCGCCGTCGAATTCCTGGAGACCTATCATCGGCTGCTGGACTTCGTCATCGACGGGTACCGCCGGGAGGGAAAGCGCTACATGACCGTTGCCATCGGCTGCACCGGAGGCAAACATCGCAGCGTCGCGATCGCCGAGGCGTTGGCAGCCCGATTGCAGGGCGGTGACGGCCTCACAGTCCGGGTACTGCACCGGGATCTGGGGCGCGAATGAGCCAACGGATCGTTGCCCTCGGGGGAGGGCACGGCCTGTACGCGACGCTGTCGGCCGCCCGCAGACTCACACCGCATGTCACCGCGATCGTCACGGTAGCCGATGACGGGGGTTCATCGGGTCGGCTGCGCGGCGAACTGGACGTGCTGCCACCGGGTGATTTGCGAATGGCCCTGGCCGCGTTGGCTTCTGACACCCCGCACGGACGGCTGTGGGCCACGATCCTGCAGCATCGTTTCGGCGGTAACGGTGCGCTCGCGGGTCATCCGATCGGCAATCTGCTGCTCGCCGGCCTCAACGAGCTGTTGGCCGACCCCGTCGCGGCGCTCGACGAGTTGGGTCGCGTGCTGGGCATCCACGGGCGGGTCTTACCGATGTGTCCGGTGCCGTTGGAGATCGAGGCCGACGTCGCGGGTCTGGAGTCCGATCCGCGGATGAGTCGGGTGATCCGGGGCCAGGTGGCAATAGCGACCACCGTCGGCAAGGTGCGACGGGTCCGGCTGCTGCCGGGCGATCCGCCCGCCACCCGGCAGGCCGTCGACGCGATCATGGCCGCCGATCTCGTGGTGCTGGGACCCGGTTCATGGTTCACCAGCGTCATCCCACACGTGCTGGTTCCGCAGCTGGCAGCCGCCCTGCAGGCGACGACGGCGCGCAGGGCGCTGGTGGTGAACCTCGTGGCCGAGCCAGGGGAGACGGCGGAGTTCTCGGCGGAACGGCACATTCATGTGTTGTCGCAGCACGCGCCGGGATTCAAGGTGCACGAGATCATCGTCGACGCCAACCGAGTCCCGAGTGAACGCGAGCGTGAGCAATTGCGCCGTACCGCCAAAATTCTGGATGCTCAGGTGGAGTTTGCTGACGTGTCCAGACCTGGTACACCTTTACATGACCCGGCGAGGTTGGCCGCGGCTCTGGAAGGTGTGCGGTTGCGCGGGACGGCGCCGCCCGCGCCCGCGGTGCCGACTGTGCCCACACCGACAGCGAACGGACCGAGAGGTGACGACCAGTGGCGATGACAGCCGAGGTCAAAGACGAGCTCAGCCGCCTGGTGGTCAATTCGGTGAGCGCTCGCCGCGCCGAGGTGGCATCGCTGCTGCGGTTCGCTGGGGGACTGCACATCGTCTCCGGACGGGTCGTCGTCGAGGCTGAGGTCGATCTCGGAATCATCGCCCGACGCCTGCGCAAGGACATCTACGACCTATACGGCTACAACGCGGTGGTCCACGTGCTCTCGGCGAGTGGAATCCGTAAGAGCACCCGGTACGTACTGCGGGTCGCCAAAGACGGCGAAGCCCTGGCTCGCCAGACCGGGCTGCTCGACCTGCGGGGCCGGCCGGTGCGCGGACTTCCGGCGCAGGTTGTGGGCGGCAGCGTTGCCGACGCTGAAGCCGCTTGGCGCGGTGCGTTTTTGGCGCACGGCTCGCTCACCGAACCCGGCCGATCCTCAGCGCTCGAGGTCAGTTGCCCCGGGCCGGAGGCGGCGCTGGCGCTCGTCGGCGCCGCGCGGCGGTTGGGCGTCAGCGCTAAGGCCCGCGAGGTCCGGGGTGCGGACCGGGTGGTGGTGCGCGACGGTGAGGCCATCGGTGCGTTGCTCACGCGGATGGGCGCTCAGGACACCAGGCTGACGTGGGAAGAGCGGCGGATGCGCCGCGAGGTGCGTGCCACCGCCAACCGGTTGGCCAACTTCGACGACGCGAACCTGCGGCGTTCGGCACGGGCTGCGGTCGCCGCGGCAGCCCGAGTGGAACGGGCGCTGGAGATCCTCGCCGACACCGTGCCCGACCATCTGGCGGCCGCAGGCAAGCTGCGCGTCGAGCACCGGCAGGCATCACTGGAAGAGCTGGGCCGGCTGGCCGATCCGCCGATGACGAAAGACGCTGTGGCGGGCCGCATTCGGCGGTTGCTGTCGATGGCCGATCGCAAAGCCAAGCAGGACGGCATTCCCGATACCGAGTCGGCCGTCACGCCGGATCTGCTCGAAGACGCCTGATCGGGGACCGGGTACGGGCTATCGCACGTAAATCCACGGAAAGCGTGTCATAACCAGCCACTGAGCGAACCTCGGTGTGCCATTCTGTGCAGGTGTCCGCCGGGGACCCGCCCTCGGGCGTGGTCACGTTTCTGTTCACCGATATCGAGGGTTCGACCCATCGGTGGGAATCCGACGCGGATGCCATGCGGGTGGCGCTGGCGGCGCATGACAAGGTGCTGCGCACCGCGATCGATGCCCATGGGGGGTACGTCTTCAGTCACAGCGGCGACGGAATTGCTGCCGCGTTCTCCTCGCCGATGTCTGCAGTGGGGGCGGCGATCGATGCGCAGCGGGACTTGCAGCTGCCGGTGCGGATGGGGATCGCCACCGGGGAAGCCGAGTTGCGCGATGACGATTATTTCGGGACGGTGCTCAACCGCGCTGCGCGGCTGATGGCTGCTGGCCACGGTGGTCAGGTCCTCGTCGCCGAATCGACTGCCGGTCTACTCAGTGGAGTTGATCTGGTGGACCTGGGCTCGCGACAACTGCGCGACGTCCCCAATCCCCTCAACGTGTTTCAGGTCAAGTGCTCCGGGTTGCGCACAGATTTCCCGCCGCTGCGTACGGTCGATCGAACTCCTGGAAATCTTCCGCGGTCGTCGACCGCTTTTGTCGGCCGCGAAGCCGATGTCGCCGAAATCGTTGCGGCGCTTGAATCTCGGCCAATGGTCACGCTGACCGGTGTCGGTGGCGTCGGCAAGACGCGATTAGCGATGGAAACCGCCGCGTACATGTCCAGTCAGTTCGCCGACGGTGTTTTCTATTTCGAACTGGCAGCCGTCACTGATGAGAACGCTGTGCCGGATGCCGTAGCAGGCGTTCTCGGCATCACGCAGCAACCCGGCAAGTCCATGACCGAGTCGATAGCCGCGGCACTCGAGGGTCGGTCCCGCCTTCTGGTGTTCGACAACTGTGAACATGTGCTCGACGCGGCTGCGGATCTCGCCGAGGCCATACTCGCGTCTGCCGACAGCGTGAGAATCATTGCCACCAGCCGCGAAGGACTGGCTTTGGCCGTCGAACAGGTATGGCCCGTGCGATCCTTGGCCCTCGACGCAGCCGTGCAGCTATTCAGCGAGCGTGCCCACCGGGTGGCGCCAGGGGCCGTACTCGACGACATCGATGCTGTCGCGGAGATCTGCCGACGTCTTGACGGCATCCCGTTGGCGATCGAATTGGCCGCATCGCGGATGGCTTCGATGACGGCGGTGGAGGTTCGGGACCATCTCGATCACCGTCTCAAACTCCTCGTCGGATCCAGGCGTGCTTTGGGACGTCATCAGACGTTGCGTCACGCGGTGGCGTGGTCCTATAACTTGCTGGACGACGCCGAGAAGCGACTACTGGAACGGTGTTCGGTGTTCGCCGGTGGGTTCGACCTCGAAAGCGCTTGCGCCGTAGCGGGGCGACCCGATGCCGACCGATACGTGATCGTGGATCTGCTTGACGCATTGGTGCGCAAATCACTGATCGTTGTCGAACACTCGTCGGGACGGACACGCTTCGCCATGCTCGAGACAATCCGTGAGTTCGCCGACGAACAGCTCGCCGACCGCGGCGACGTCGCACAGGCGCGTGACGCACATGCTCGCCACTTCGCAGGTCGGGAAGCCGACATTCTGGACCTCTGGAACAGTCCACGCCAACGGGAAGCCTACGTCTGGTACATGACCGAATTGGGCAATCTGCGTTCGGCTTTTCGGTGGGCAGCCGATAGCGGCGACCTCGACGTGGCCGCCACCATCGTGACGTATCTCGGGATCTTGGCCTATGCATTGGAGAATCCCGAGCCCACCGTGTGGGCGGAGGAACTCATGGACTCCGCGCGCGCCGCCGCTCACCCCCGTCTGGTGGGCTTGTATGTCGTCGCCGCGCTCTGCTGGTTGACTGGTCGACTCGAGGAGGCAATTGCGTACACAAAAGCCGGCACCATCGCGATGCAATCCCCACACCGCGCGGTGCCATTCAGCTCGGACGGCTTGTTCGGTGGCCTTTACGTGTCGCTCGGTGACGTCGACAGGGGAATCTCCTGGTATGACACATATCTCGAGAACCACGAAGACCCGATCGGCATTGTCAGGGCAAATCGGGTTCTCGCGCTTGCATTTGCCGGTCGTGTCGATGAGGCGATGGCAGCAGCGCCCGATGTCGTCGATGTCGCCGACGCCAGCGGTAACCCCTACGCGCTGTCCTTTGCGCTACTGGCGTACGGCATCACCTTCCGCGAGGCGGATCCCGAGGCCGCGCTCGAGGGCATGCGACGCGGGTTGGTCATCGCACACGAAAGCGGTGCCCGTTCCAATGAGGCGTACCTGGCCAACAACATCGGACGGCTGGAGGCATCCCAAGGCGACATGGTCGCTGCGCTCGACCATTTGAAGCTGGGGATTCGCATCAATCACAGTTCGGGGGCCATCGTTGCGCTTCGGAGCCCACTCGCGATCCTCGCGAACATATTGGATCGGCTGCAACTCCATGACCAGGCGGCCGTCATTGCCGGTTTCGCGGCGAGCGAGCTGACCGCCGTGGTCTTTCCAGAGTTCCGAGACGCCGTCACCCGTCTGCGTGAGGTTCTCGGCGACGACCGGTACGAAGCCCTGGCACGTCAAGGCGCGACCATGACCACCGCGGCTATCGCCACCTACGCCCTGGAAAATGTCGAGGATTTGCGAGCCGCACTCGAGCCTTCACCATGAGTGGGTCGAGTGTCGGATTGACGCACGTGTTCTAAGCGCGGAGCGTGCGGGTAACCCACGTTCGGCGGAAGTTGGAGGATGTGAACGCATGGAGACATTGAGGGTCGGTGCGGCCTTTCCCGATCCGCCGTTCAACGGGATGCCCGACGACAGCGGCCTCGACATCGACCTGATGCAGGCCATCGCGGAAAAGCTTGGCGCAGCAGTCGAATTCGTGTCGTACGACGGCGCCGATTTCAACGGCATCTTCAACGGTCTGGGCTCCGCCTACGACTGCGTCACTGCGGGCACCACCGTCACGCCCGAACGCGAACAGCAGGCCACGTTCGTCCCGCCCTACCTCATTTCCGGACAGGCGCTGGCCGTCGACACCACGCGTCTGCCGCAGGTCCGATCCGTTGACGACCTCGAGGGCCTGACCATCGGCGTGCAGCAGGGCAATACCAGCCAGCCGATCGCCGAGCGGCTCGTCGCCGAGGGAAAAGCGGCTGCGGTGCGGGTCTACGACTACGGTGCCATCCGCACTGCGCTGACCGATCTCACCACCGGCGCGTGCGATGCGTTCATGAAGCTCGCGCCCGTGCTCACCGAGCTCGTCAAGGCTGTCCAGGGTGTCGAGGTGGTCCAGCGCGGAATTTCGGTCGAGAACATAGCGATCGCCGTCGCGATCGGCGACCAGGCCCTGCTCGGCCGGCTCACCCTCGCGCAGGCCGAGTTGGAGGACGACGGGATCCTGCAGCGGATTCGCGGGAAATGGCTCGGCAATCCGTACGCCGACCAGAATCTCGCGGTGCTCTAAAGGGGTATGCAGCCGAACCTATTCGCTGCGGGCAAGTCGCCGCGCCGCCTCGGCCGCGTGGTAGTCGTCGTCGCGTGCGGCCTCGTGCACCACAACCGCTTCCCAATGGGTTTTCACGTCGCCGATGCCGGCTTCCGCGGCGCGGCGGTGCGTCTGAGCGGCACGGTCATGCGTTTCCGCGGCGGCGACGTGGTGGTCCGCCGAGGCCAGGTGCGCTCGGCGCGCCCGCGCATGCGCTTGGCCGGTTTCTTCCGCCGTATCGTGGCGATGAGATGCGTCGTAGAGGGCCGTCATGTCGAGTCCTTCGGTCGAACTCCCGCCGTCGTGCAGGCGTTGTCCTCAGGATCGCAAGTCGTGGCGAAAGATCGGCAGGGACGAAAGTCCTCTGTCGCGCTGTCCCATGTCACCGGTATCAGGTCAACAAGCCCGGCAGCTGACCAGCCCGCGCGTGGCCTCTGTCACAGCATTAGGCTTGACCGTGGAGCATGCCCTAAAGCATGAGGCAAAAAGAGGAGAAACACGTGACCATCCGGGTTGGCGTTAACGGGTTCGGCCGTATCGGACGCAACTTCTACCGGGCCTTGGCGGCGCAGAAGGCGGAGGGCAAGAGCACGGACGTCGAGATCATCGCCGTCAACGACCTGACCGACAACGCCAGTCTGGCGCACCTGCTGAAATTCGACTCGATCCTGGGCCGCTACCCCGAGGACATCAGCCTCGAGGGCGAAGACACCATCGTGATCGGCAGCACCAAGATCAAGGCGCTGGAGGTCAAGGAAGGGCCGGCCGCGCTGCCGTGGGGTGACCTCGGTGTCGACGTGGTCGTCGAGTCCACCGGCATCTTCACCGCCCGCGCCAAGGCGCAGGGCCACCTGGATGCCGGCGCCAAGAAGGTCATCATCTCCGCGCCCGCCAGCGACGAGGACATCACGATCGTGCTCGGGGTGAACGACGACAAGTACGACGGCAGCCAGAACATCATCTCCAACGCGTCGTGCACGACGAACTGCCTCGGACCGCTGGCCAAGGTGCTCAACGACGAGTTCGGCATCGTCAAGGGCCTGATGACCACCGTCCACGCCTACACACAGGATCAGAACCTGCAGGACGGCCCGCACAAGGACCTGCGCCGGGCCCGGGCCGCCGCTCTCAACATCGTGCCGACCTCGACCGGCGCCGCGAAGGCGATCGGGCTGGTCCTGCCCGAGCTGAAGGGAAAGCTCGACGGGTACGCGCTGCGCGTTCCGATCCCCACGGGTTCGTGCACCGACCTGACCGCCGAGCTCTCCAAGTCGGCCACCGCCGACGAGATCAACGCGGCATTCAAGGCGGCCGCCGACGGTCCGCTCAAGGGCATCCTGAAGTACTACGACGCGCCCATCGTGTCGAGCGACATCGTCACCGACCCGCACAGCTCGATCTTCGATGCCGGTCTGACCAAGGTGATCGACAACCAGGCCAAGACGGTGTCCTGGTACGACAACGAGTGGGGCTACTCGAACCGCCTCGTCGACCTGGTCGCACTGGTCGGCAAGTCGCTCTGACGCAATGGCGGTCAAGAACCTCGACGATCTACTGGCAGAAGGGGTTTCGGGCCGGGGCGTTCTCGTGCGCTCCGACCTGAACGTCCCGCTCGACAACGGCAACATCACCGACCCGGGACGCATCATCGCGTCCGTGCCGACGCTGAAGGCGTTGTCGGAGGCTGGCGCGAAGGTGGTCGTCACCGCTCACCTCGGCAGGCCCAAAAACGGCCCGGCTCCCGAGTTCTCGCTCGCCCCAGTCGCAGCGGCGCTCTCCGATCAGCTCGGCAGGCACGTCCAACTGGCCGGTGATGTCGTCGGCACCGACGCGCTGGCGCGTGCGGAGGGGCTGACGGACGGCGACATCCTGCTATTGGAGAACATCCGGTTCGACCCCCGCGAGACCAGCAAGGACGATGCGGAGCGGCTGGCGCTGGCCCGCCAGCTCGTCGAACTCGTCGGCGATGACGGCGCTTTCGTGTCCGACGGCTTCGGGGTGGTGCACCGTAAGCAGGCGTCGGTCTACGACGTCGCCACTCTGCTTCCGCACTACGCGGGCACGCTGGTGGCCGCGGAGATCAAGGTCCTCGAGCAACTGACCAGCTCGACGGATCGGCCGTATGCCGTGGTGCTCGGCGGCTCGAAGGTGTCGGACAAGCTCGCGGTCATCGAGAACCTGGCGACCAAGGCCGACAGCATTGTCATCGGCGGCGGGATGTGCTTCACCTTCCTTGCCTCCCAGGGAGTTTCGGTCGGTAAGTCGCTGCTCGAAGAAAGCATGATCGACACTTGCCGCAAGCTGCTCGAGGACTACGGCGACGTGATCCACCTGCCTGTCGACATCGTGGTGGCCGACGAATTCTCCGCCGACTCCACGCCCGAGGTGGTTCGGGCCGACCAGATCCCCGACGGCAAGATGGGCCTGGACGTCGGCCCCGGTTCGGTCGAGCGGTTCACCAGCCTGCTCTCCAACGCCCAGACCATCTTCTGGAACGGCCCGATGGGCGTGTTCGAGTTCCCCGCGTTCGCCGCCGGCACCAAGGGTGTCGCCGAGGCGATCATCGGGGCCACCGGCAAGGGTGGGTTCAGTGTGGTCGGCGGCGGCGACTCCGCTGCCGCGGTGCGGCAGCTCGGCCTGCCGGAGGACGGCTTCTCCCACATTTCCACCGGGGGCGGGGCGTCTTTGGAATACCTTGAGGGCAAGACACTGCCCGGCATCCAGATTCTTCAGTAGTGCTGAGTACCTAGGAGCGCAATGAGTCGTACCCCGCTGATCGCCGGCAACTGGAAGATGAACCTCAACCACTTCGAGGCGATCGCGTTGGTCCAGAAGATCGCGTTCTCTCTTCCGGACAAGTACTTCGACAAGGTCGATGTCGCGGTGCTGCCGCCCTTCACCGACCTGCGCAGTGTGCAGACGCTGGTCGACGGCGACAAGCTGCGGCTCACGTATGGGGCGCAGGACGTCTCCCAGCACGAGTCGGGCGCCTACACCGGCGAGATCAGCGGCGCCTTCCTCGCCAAGCTGGGCTGTACGTACGCCGTTGTGGGGCACTCGGAGCGGCGCACCTACCACCACGAGGACGACGCCCTGGTGGCCGCCAAGGCGGCGGCCGCCTTCAAGCACGGCATCACCCCGATCATCTGCATCGGTGAGCAGCTCGAGGTCCGCGAGGCGGGCAACCACGTCGAATACAACGTCGAGTCGCTGCGCGGCTCGGTGGCGGGACTGACGGCCGAGCAGATCGGCGAGGCCGTGATCGCCTACGAGCCGGTGTGGGCGATCGGTACCGGTCGGGTGGCCAGCGCCGCAGATGCGCAGGAGGTGTGCAAGGCCATTCGCGACGAGCTGGGCAAGCTGTCGTCCCCGCAGCTCGCCGCCGGTGTCCGCATTCTGTACGGCGGCTCGGTGAATGCGAAGAACGTCGGCGAGATCGTCGCGCAGGAGGATGTCGACGGTGCACTCGTCGGCGGTGCGTCGCTGGATGGCGAGCAGTTCGCCACCCTGTCGGCCATCGCCGCTGGTGGGCCGTTGCCGTAGCGGCACTTTCCGGCCTGTAGGCTGTCGGCCATGGTTCTCGCTCTGCAGATCACGCTCATCATCACCAGTTTGTTGGTGGTGTTGCTCGTGTTACTGCACCGTGCAAAGGGTGGCGGTCTGTCGACCCTGTTCGGCGGCGGCGTCCAGTCGAGCCTGTCCGGCTCGACGGTCGTGGAGA
The DNA here is from genome assembly GCF_000230895.2 of Mycolicibacterium rhodesiae NBB3. The sequence goes on along the minus strand of NC_016604.1, from coordinate 5,421,977 downwards.
AGAACCTGGACCGGCTGACGTACTTCGTCGTCGGCATCTGGGTGGTGTCGATCGTCGGCGTCGCGCTGCAGATCAAGTACAGCTAAGCCGCCATACTGACCGCTCGCCCTGCAGCCGACGGGGGCCGCGCCGATACTGGGGTCATGGCAGAGGTTGGCGGACTGGAACCCATCGGTGCGGTCCAGCGCACAAAGGTAGGCCGCGAAGCCACCGAGCCGATGCGTGAAGACATCCGATTGTTGGGCACCATCCTCGGCGAGACCGTCCGCGAGCAGAACGGCGAGGCGGTATTCGAGCTCGTCGAACGTGCCCGTGTGGAATCGTTCCGCGTGCGGCGCTCCGAGATCGACCGTGCCGAGCTTGCCTCGATGTTCGACGGGATCGACATCCACCAGGCCATCCCCGTCATCCGCGCCTTCACCCACTTCGCGTTGCTGGCCAACGTCGCCGAGGACATCCATCGGGAACGTCGCCGCGTGATCCACGTCGCCGCGGGGGAGCCGCCACAGGACAGCAGCTTGGCCGCGACGTACGCCAAACTCGACACGGCCAGACTCGATGCGGCGACAGTGTCCGACGCTCTGGCCGGGGCGCTGGTGTCGCCGGTGATCACGGCGCATCCGACCGAGACCCGGCGGCGCACCGTCTTCGACACCCAGCACCGCATCACCGAACTGATGCGACTGCGCATGAAGGGCCATGAGCACACCGACGACGGCCGCGGGATCGAACGTGAGCTGCGCCGCAACATCCTGACGCTGTGGCAGACGGCACTGATCCGCTTGTCGCGGTTGAAGATCCAGGACGAGATCGAAACCGGGCTCCGCTATTACGCGGCAGCCTTCTTCGAGGTCGTGCCGCGGGTCAACGCCGAGGTGCGCAACGCGCTGCGATACCGATGGCCCGATACCGACCTGCTCGCCGAACCGATCCTGCGGCCGGGCTCGTGGATCGGTGGGGACCGTGACGGCAATCCCAACGTCACCGCCGAGGTCGTGCGATTGGCGACCGGAAGTGCCGCATACACGGCGCTGGAGCACTACTTCACCGAGATCACCGCGCTCGAAGAGGAACTGTCGATGTCGGCGCGGCTGGTGAAGATCAGCGACGCGCTGACTGCCCTTGCCGACCAGTGTCGCGAGCCTGCCCGCGCCGACGAGCCGTACCGCCGCGCGCTGCGGGCCATCCATGCGCGCCTGACGACGACGGCTTACGACATCCTTGACCGCCAGCCCGAACACGAACTCGACCTCGGACTCGACCGCTACGACACTCCGGCCGAACTGCTGGCCGACCTCGACGTCGTCGACGAGTCGCTGCGTACCAACGGCAGCGCGGTGCTGGCCGACGATCGGCTCGCTCGGCTGCGAGAAGCCGTGCATGTCTTCGGGTTTCACCTCTCCGGACTGGACATGCGGCAGAACTCCGAGGTGCACGAGGAGGTCATTGCCGAGTTGCTGGCGTGGGCCGGCGTGCATCCCGACTACGCTTCGCTGTCCGAACCGGACCGCGTCGAGTTGCTCGCCGCCGAAGTGGCGACGCGCCGACCGCTGACGTCCGACGGCGCTGAGCTCTCGGAGTTGGCGCGCAAGGAACTCGACATCGTCGCGGCGGCCGCCCGCGCCGTCAGGGTGTTGGGACCTGCGGCTGTGCCGAACTACGTCATCTCGATGTGTCAGTCGGTGTCCGACATGCTCGAGGTTGCGGTTCTGCTCAAAGAAGTGGGCCTGCTGGATGTTTCCGGCTCGCAGGCCTACGCGCCCGTGCGGATCGTCCCGCTGTTCGAGACCATCGACGACCTCCAGCGCGGCTCGTCGATCCTCGAGCAGGCGCTCGACCTTCCCGTGTACCGAGCGCTCGTGTCTGCCCGTGGGGACAGCCAGGAAGTGATGCTCGGCTATTCCGACTCGAACAAGGACGGCGGATACCTCGCGGCAAACTGGGCGTTGTACCGGGCCGAGCTCGACCTGGTCGAGTCTGCGCGTAAGACGGGAATCCGGTTGCGCCTCTTCCACGGTCGCGGTGGGACCGTCGGACGCGGTGGCGGACCGAGCTACGACGCCATCCGGGCGCAGCCGCCAGGCGCGGTGCGCGGTTCACTTCGGATCACCGAGCAGGGTGAGGTGATCGCGGCCAAGTATGCCGAGCCGCAGATTGCGCACCGCAACCTCGAAACCCTGTTGGCCGCGACCCTGGAAGCCTCGCTGCTGGACATCGAGGGGCTGGGCGACGCCGCGGGGCCGGCCTACGACGTGCTCGACGACATCGCCGCCCGCGCGCAGCGGTCCTACGCCGAGTTGGTGCATGAGACACCGGGTTTCGTTGAATACTTCAAGGCGTCGACGCCGGTGAGCGAAATCGGTGCACTCAACATCGGCAGCAGGCCGACCTCACGCAAACCCACGACGTCGATCTCCGACCTGCGAGCGATCCCGTGGGTTCTGGCCTGGAGCCAATCACGGGTCATGCTGCCCGGCTGGTACGGGACGGGGACGGCGTTCGAGGATTGGATCAACCAGGGCGACGGGCGCCTCGAGGTGCTGCGCGACCTGTACCAGCGCTGGCCGTTCTTCCGCACGGTGCTGTCGAACATGGCCCAGGTCCTCGCCAAGTCCGACATGGGACTTGCGGCGCACTATTCGGAGCTGGTCGATGACACCGAACTGCGTCGGCGCGTGTTCGACAAGATCGTCGCCGAGCACACCCGCACGATCCGGATGCACAAGCTCATCACCGGTCAGGATGACCTGCTCGCCGACAACCCGGCGTTGGCGCGATCGGTGTTCAACCGGTTCCCGTACCTCGAGCCGCTGAACCATCTACAGGTGGAACTGTTGCGGCGTTACCGATCCGGCGACGACGACGAGCTAGTCCAGCGCGGCATCCTCCTCACGATGAGTGGGCTCGCGACCGCGCTGCGCAACAGCGGCTAGGGGATTGACACTTCGACGGTGAGGTGTCACAGTCGTGTCTGTCTTAAATGAAAACCCTATTTTCATTTAAGAGGACTGGAGTGACACGTGGGCGAGCCGAACCCGATGGCCTGGCTGCCGTTCTCGATCGCCGAAGCGGCGTTGTCCGGCAACGGTGGCGGCGTGGGCGATCTGCCCGACGCGTGGGCGTATCTGCTGGACCGGTTGACGGCTGCGGGCGAGCTCGTCGCGTCCAGTGAGGTCAACCGCAACAGCGTCGACTACGCCTCGGGCATGCGGCACCTGATGGTGCTGCTGGCCGTCGGTATCGACGAGGCCCTGCGGGTTGATCCCGATCCTGTGCTGGCAGTGACCCGCACCAGCACCGACGACATCCTGACCTGGGGCATGGAATGTCCGGACTGCATCTACCTGCGAGCGACGCTGCGGGGCGGAGAGACGTATCGACTCTTCGGCAATCGCGGCACCGCGCGCTATGTCGGTCTGCAGACCATGAACGGGATCGCCTCCACGGCCAACACTCTGGTGGACGAACTCGAGGTGGACGCGGACGGCGACTTCGAGGTGGTGCTCTCGGCCGACGAACACGAGGGCAACTGGATGCGTGTGGAGGGCGACCATCCGACCTTGGTGGTGCGCCATTTCTTCTATGACTGGGACGCCGAGCAGCCATCGGTGTTGCAGATCGAGCGTATCGGGGACGAGACCGCACCGAAGAACAGGTCGGTGGCCGCCGATGTGGCGGTGTCCCGGCAGATCCGCGCGCTCGGCGAGTTCGTGCACGACAATCTCAAGTTTTTTCTCGACTTCAACGCGGGTCCGCCGGTCAACGGGTTCATGCCGCCGATCGACCGCTCGGCAATGGGTGCCGCTGCCGAGAACCGGCCCGTGATCGGGCGATACGAACTGCAACCCGATGAGGCCCTGATCCTGGAGGTCGAGCCACCCGAGGGCGTGTACTGGAGCTACTCGCTCGGCAACCAGTGGTGGGAGACCATCCACTACGGTCGTCACCAGTCCAGCCTCAACGCCCATCAGGCAAAGATCGATGCCGACGGGGTCCTGCGGGTGGTCGTCAGCTCGCGCGATCCCGGAGTGGCGAATTGGCTTGATACAGCTGGGCATAGCAATGGCGCGATGATTCTGCGCTGCGTGCGGACCGAGACCGCGCCCACGCCGAGCGCCAGGGTGGTCAAGGTCGCCGACGTCTCAGCGGAGCTGCCGGCCGACACCGCCATGGTGAGCCCGGCGGAGCGGGCGGCGATCATCGAAGCGCGTCGGCGCGCAGTGCACGAAAGGTTCTCATGACATTCACAGTGGAGAAACTCGAAGACGGTGCACGCGCCGCAACGGGACTCGACGACTTCGGCTCGCCCTACTACCGCGAAGGACTCGAGCGCACGGTCGACGCTCTGAACAACGAGGCTGATCTCAACGAGATGGGCGGCATCATCCAGCACGCGACCATCAGCAACGCGCTCATTCAGCGCCTGCGGATCGTCGACACCTACAAGCAGCATCCCGAGATCGACGACGAAGTCATCCAAGGCCCGGTATTCGTGATCGGATTGCCGCGCACCGGGACGACCGCGCTGAGCCAACTGGTGGCCAGTGACCCGCAGTTCCGTTCGCTGCGAATGTGGGAGAGCCAAGCGTGTACGCCGCCGCCGGAAACCGCCACCCAGCACGACGATCCGCGGATCGCGCAGGCAGCCGAGGGAATCGCCATGATGGACAGCATGTTTCCGCGCATGCGGACCATGATGAACTCGGAGCCCGAGGCCGCGACCGAATGCCAGGACCTGATGGGGATGAGCTTTCGCACCTTCCACTTCGACGGGGTAGTGCGGGTTCCCGGGTACCTGGCTTGGCTGATGCAGTGCGATATGCGCGAGACGTACACCTTCCACCGGCAGGTGCTCAAACTCCTGCAGTGGCATTGCCCGCCGAATCTGTGGCACCTCAAGACGCCGGTACACATGTTCTCTCTCGATGCGCTCGTGGAGGCGTATCCAAACGCGAAGTTCCTGTGGAGCCATCGCGATCCGGCGAAAGTGCTGGCGTCGGTGTGCAGCCTGATCCAGTACGTCCGCAGTTGGAGCAGTGATCGTGACGACGCGCACGAACTGGGCGCCGAACAACTCGAGTGCTGGGCCGAGGGGATTCGTCGGGCGATGGACTTCCGAAAGCGTCTCGGGGACAACAGGTTCGTCGACGTATCGTTCGCCGACCTGAACGCCGATCCCATCGGCACCCTCGAGCGTGGCTATGATCGGCTGGACCTCGTGTTCACCGGCGAGGCGCGCCGCCGAGTGCAGGAGTGGGCGGACGGACACCGGCCAGGCTCTCGAGGTGAACACGCCTATGACCTCGCAGACTACGGTCTGACGCGCGAACAGGTGCACGACGCGTTCGCCGACTACCTCGCGACATACGACGCCACCGCCTGATGGACACGGTCGTCAGGCGCAACCGCAAGAAGCTGGATCCCGACCCGGGGATACGCGACGCGCTGGTGAAGGCGGCTGCCGAGATCGTCCGGGAAGAGGGGATCGCGTCGGTATACGTCGCCAGGGTGCTCGACCGCGCAGCACTGAGCACCCGCGCCTTCTACCGCCACTTCGACTCGAAGGACGCCCTGGCGTCCGCGGTGTTCCTGCAGATGGCGCAGATCGAGGTGCGCAGGCTCAAGCGCAAGATGGCATCGGCGTCCACCCCGGTCGAGGCGGTGGTCGCGTGGATCGACGGGCGCCTGGACTTGGCGTTCAACGATCAGGTCAGGTCCGATCTGCGACGGATGTCGTTGGAGGCGCAGTCGCAGATGTTCGCGGCCCCCGAGCTGATCGGCGACGCCTACGCAGAGATCTTGAAGCCGCTCGTCGAGCAGCTCGAGAAGGGAAGGGCCGAAGGGCTTTTCCCCGACATCGATCCGACGGCCGACGCACTGTCGATCCACGGCGCAATCTGGGCGAGCACCGAACGCCAATGGGCCACGGGCGATTGCGATCGGCACGGCGTTCGTGAACAGGTCGTCCGTTTCTGCATGCGGGGCATCGGCGCCGCGCAGCCCCTACGAAAGGTGACGTGATGGACTTGGGCTTGGCGGGGTCGACGGCCGTGGTGACAGGCGGCAGCAAGGGCATGGGCCTGGCGATCGCCACCACGTTCGCCGAAGAGGGCGCCAAGGTTGCGGTGATGGCGAGAGGCGCTGAAGCCCTCGAAGAAGCAACGGCGAAGCTGCGCGACGCGGGTGCCCCGGATGCCGTTGGGATCAGCGTCGAGATGTCGGATGCATCATCGATCGCCGCCGGCTTCGAGATCGTCGCGCAGCGGTGGGGTGAGCTCAACAGCCTGGTCCACACGATCGGGCCGGGCGACGGCTACTTCGAGGAGATGGACGACGCGCAGTGGGAGGAGACGTTCGCGCTCGGCACGATGTCGGGCGTGCGGTCGATCCGCGCGGCGCTGCCGATGCTGCGGGCCGCGCAGTGGGGCAGGATCGTGACGTTGTCCGCACATTCGATACAGCGGCAGAATCCGCGTATCGTCGCCTACACCGCATCGAAAGCGGCGTTGAGCAGCGTCACCAAGAATCTATCGAAAAGCCTTGCCAAGGACGGCATCCTGGTCAATTGCGTGTGTCCGGGCACGATCGTCACGGCGAGCTTCACCGAAGCCCTCAAAGACATCCTGGCCGCCGACGGTCTCGACGCCACCGATCCCACTGATGTGATGACGTGGATCGACAACAACTTTCATCAGCCGTGTGATCTCGGACGCGCGGGCCTGCCGGAGGAGATCGCGTCGATCACGGTTTACCTGGCATCGCGGCGCAACGGCTATGTCACCGGTGCCACGGTGAACGTCGACGGCGGCTCCGATTTCGTGTGACGGTCAGCGCCGCACGTAGGACACCGGACACGGATCGACAGATCGCGCGACGCCGCCGATCTGTGCGGGAACCGGTTTCGGATAGCTTGTCCAGCCGGGTGTCATCTCGTAGATGTTGAGCAGGCGGGTCATCGCCACGCTCATGGCCGCCAGCGAGAACGGTTGCGCGGGACACGAATGCTTGCCGTGTCCGAACGCCGTCACCAGCATGGGTGACGGCAGTGCGGCGGTATCGGCGAGTCGGTGGCGCTGCCACCGATCGGGGTCCCAGGTCCGCAGGCCGGGTGCGGCCGAGGTGTTGAGCAGCGGCAGCAGTGTCGCGATGGTCCAGCCGGCGGGTACGCGATAGATCACATCGCCGGTGTCGAGATCGACGGGCGCCAAAACGGCCCGAGACATGATCGATCGCTGCGCCAGCCGCGTGCTCTCCAGGGCGCACCGCTGAGCGAACTCGCTGTCACCGCTGGCCACCCGCTTCTGCTCATCGGGGTGCTCGAGTAGGTCGACCAGGGCCCAGCCGAGCGCGGCCATCAAGTTCGACATCGAGGCGATGTGGATGAGGGCGACGTCGAGTGCGATACCCCTCATACGCACGTCATCCGGTTCTTGTGACCACGCGCGGACGATTCGGCCGAACAGATCCGATTCGTCCACCTGGTCGGAAGCGGTTGCGTGCACGGCGGTTTCGATGACGGCAACTATCTCGTCCAGTGCCGCCCGCTCCGCCTGTTTGCCCCCAGCCGCGACCGCGGCCATCGAATCGGGATGGACGAATGCATCCGAACCGTCGAGCGTCTCGAACGCGGCGACCAGTCGATCGAAGGGGGTGCCCTGCGCCGAGCCGGGTCCGGCCCAGGACGCCAGGCCCATCCGGTGGCCGAGACGGCGGGTGAGGCCGAACAGATCCACAGTCCCGTCGGGGCCCAACTCGGCCACCGTCTCGGTCAGCGCGCAATCGAGGTTCTTCAGATACGAGGCCACGTCGTCGCGGCGGAACAACGACGTGGGGAGGAGCCGCCTGCCGTCGAAGATTTCGTCGGGAAGTTTGCGTCGCAACATCAGGTAGTCGGCGACGCCCTTGCTCGCCTTGTCCTCGGGGAGCCGGTAGAACGCTTCCACGCCTGCGGGGGAGAACGTGAACAGATAGTTGTCGTTGCCGCTGGCCACCGCGAAGGTGTCTCCGTGCCGAGCGCGTGCGGACGCGATCGCTGCGACGGCGTCGTCAACACAAACATCCCACGGTAGGCCGGTCCCCACGGCGAGCGGTGGCGCCGGAACGGGGTCGTTCGCGGACACTAAAGGCCGGTGGACTTGCGCACCTTGTTGACGGCGCCGCGGACCGCCTGCTCGGTCGCGGCCAGCGGACCGATGACGGACTCGCCGATGCCGACGATCCGTTCGACGCGGTCGACGATGCCTTCGAGGCGGTCCACCACTGCGATCAGACGCGGTGCGAGTTCGTTGATCCGGCTGATTGTGTCGTTGAAACGCTCCAACGTGTCGTCGAGCTTGCCGGTCGAACTGTTGAGGTCGACGAGCGTCTCGCTCAACCCGTCGAGGATGGTGTCGACCTGCTCGACCGTGACGTCGGCGTTCAGCGCAGCCTGGGCCAGTTTCTGAATCCGCTCCCGCCCAGTCCGCGGCGCGGTCTTGCTCACACCCTTGTCTGCCATGAGGGTCATTTGACCACACGCGTGGGAACCGCCGAAGCGAAGTGCTCGTCTGAACCAGGTGTGACGACGGGCGGAGGAGGCACGACGTCTCGTCAATGCTCAAATGACTCGTGGCGCAGGGTGCTCGCGACCGGAACCACCAGGCAAAGCGACGAGTACGACGCGGGCGTCCGCGATGCCGAGAGCGATCAGAAGGGTGGTGGTTTGTAGTTGGCGGCGAGCCAGGCTTGGTGTTGTCGTTGTTGTTCGGCGATCAGTTCGGTGCGTTCGCGTCGTTCGGCGTTGATGCGCTCTCGGCGGTCCTGAGCGCGGGTCTGCTTGCGCCGCGGCATCATCGCGATTCGGGCTGGGTCCGGATCAGCCGGCGGGAGGTCGAGATCACCGGTGGGCGTGGCCAGCGTGGGGAACAGTGCCGCCCCATGAGCCTCGGTGGTACAGGTGTACCCCGTCGGGGAGGTCAGCACGATCGTGCCGTCGGGCAACTGCTGATCATTCCACCCGCAGAATGTCTTGATCAGATGATGAATCCGACAGTAATGCTTGGTGTTCGACGGATGCGTCGGACCAACCGGGTAGGCCACGGTGTGGTCGACGTCGCAGTTGTCCACGGGTTTGTCGCAGCCCGGCCAGCGACACGTCAGATCCCGCCAGGCCAGAAACTCCTTGGTCTTCACGCTCGGCCGATACCCCGGATCCGCCCTCACACCCGAGGGCACCGTCAGCGGCTTGAGCGTGGCGGTCTGGGCCACCGCGCGCACCGATTCGGCCGGCAGGATCCCGAAGCCGCGCAGATAGCCCGGATTGTCACTGGACCCATCCAGGGTCCCCTGCTCGGCCAACACATGAATCACCACCGTCGACCCGGCCGTCGCATCAGCCGGCGATGCGCCCGCTGTGCAGTCCTGGCGTCCACATTCACACACCAGCGCGGTTTCCAACCGCGACAACGCCCCCGCGGCATCAGCACGACGCTGGTTTCGGCTGCGCGGGTCGTGCTCACACACCGTGGCCGCCAACGCCTCCAACCGCGCATCCAACGCCGCCCCATCCGCGGCGCGCAGATGCCCCGAGGCGAACGCCATCCCCGGGGCGGCCTCATCGACATCGAAGTAGCGGTTCTGCTCGACCTTGGGCGGCACCCGCACCCCCGCGGGATCGAACTTGGCCACCCACTGATCCACCCGATCACGCAACTTGGGTCGCGACAGCTTCATCCACTTCTCACAATGCCGCGCGATCGCCTCATCCACCGCCGGCATCAACGCATCATCGACATTGTCGGTGCGGTTGATGATCGTCGAGACCATCCGAAAATCGATGGTCCCGCGCACGAACACCTTGGCCACCGCCGGCAACCGATAGGCCAACGCACACGCGAACTGCACCTGCCCCACCGCGCGGGCATGGCTGATGTTCTGCACCGCCGACACATCAGCAGCGGTCGCGGCACAATAATCGACCAGACACCACTCCATATCAGCCAACGCACCCTGATGGCGGGTATACAACTCCGCCACGGCCAACAACCGCTGCGCAATACACGTCGACTCCTCACGCGTGGCCTCACCCATCACCTCAAGGAGACCCCGATCACGCTCAAAATCGAACATACATTCGATTATGCCCACTCTGCCGACGCGGACGAGCAGCTCAACGCAAGCCTGTGGATGAAACCGCGATTGGGGATAACCAGGTGCAACTGTGTCAGCTCGCTCGGCTGAACTGAACACATTGCGCTGTGATCGCAAACGCGTCAAACAGCGAAGCGGGACTTGCGATACTGCGCTTCACGCCAGGCGCGATCCGTGTCGTCTGTCTTCTGAAAGGTCTATGTCTCATGTACGTGATCCGCGCAGCAATCCTGGCAGCGGGGGTGGGACTGTTCTCTGCTGTTGCCGCTGACCCGACAGCGTGGGCAGATACGACGCTGGCGCTATTCGAGCACGACACGGTCCAGTATCAGGTGGATCTCGCGGAGCCCGGACCCGGCCCTGGCGACCAATTCATCTTCGCCGGTGACGTTTTCGACCGCCCCGGAGGCACATGGTTGGGCACGGTAGGCGGCAGTTGTACGAGGCTTGACGGGGACGACAAGACGGGCCGGCAAGCGTGCAACAGTACGTTCAACCTGGCCGATGGCCAGATTGTCACCCAGGGCGTGGCCGACACCGCCGCCTTGTTCGTTCGCGGCGATACCGTTCCGCAGTCAATCGTCGGTGGCACCGGGATCTACCAGAACGCCCACGGCACCGGCACCGTCCAAGTGCCGCCAGACGTGCCCAACCAGACCGATGCCAATTTTGTGCTGAATGTCGTGACCGGGTAGCGGGTCATGGGCGCACCCAGCTAGTCGACGCCGGACCGGAGGTGCTGGACGACCTGCCGGATGCTCTCGTGAGCACCAAACGGTGCAAATGGTGTAGACGCGCGGCTAGAGCTTGGAAGCAGCGGCCTCGTCGAGTAGCCACACCGTCGCTTCGCGACCGACGCCGCCGGCGGCAGGCACGTCGACAGGGTTGGCGCCTCCGATCGCCGCGGCGACCGCGTCGGCCTTGCCCTCACCGGAGACCACCAACCACACCTCGCGCGACCGCTGGACAGCGGGCAGCGTCAACGTGATTCGTCGCGGCGGCGGTTTGGGGGAGTCGGTCACGCCGATCACCGTCCGGCTGGTTTCCTTCACGGCCGGCGTGTCCGGGAACAGCGAGTTGATGTGGCCCTCACCGCCCATGCCCAGCAGGTGGACGTCAAAATCCGGTATCGAGCCGTCGTCGGCATCCGCGGCAAGCACTTGCTCGTACGCTTGCGCGGCCGCGTCCAGGTCGTCTCCGAACTCGCCGCCACTGGGCGCCATGGCATGGACATTGGCCGCAGGGATGTCGACGTGGTCGATCAGCGCCTGACGGGCCTGTTTCTCGTTGCGTTCGTCGTCGTCAGCAGGCACGAAACGATCGTCGCCCCAGTACAAGTGGACCTTCGACCAGTCGATCCCGTCGGCCTGTTCGCGAACCCGCTTGAGCAGCCCGGTCCCTGTGCCGCCCCCGGTGAGCACGATGAGTGCGCGGCCTCGCTTGTCGATCGCCCCGGTGATCGCGGCGACGAGCCGGTCTCCGGCACCGACCACCAAAGCGTCTGTGTCCGGGTACTTCTCGACGACAGTGCTCATACGTACTGCACCTTCTCGATTCCCTTCAGCGCCTCGTGATAGATCTCGTCGGCGTCGAGTCTGCGCAGATCCTCGGCGAGGCACTCCTTCGCATCTCGGCGGCCCAGCGGGACAAGCGAGTCCGGTTTGTCGGTCCTGCTGATCGTCGCCGTCACACCGGTCTGCGGCCTGCGCAGCGTGATCGTCTCGCTGCTGCGGATGAGCTCCACCTTCAGATCGCCGACCTTCCGCTGCACCGGACCGTCGATCCGGGCGGCCAGCCACCCGGCGAGGACGTCGAGCGACGGCTCATCGTGCAGTCCGGACACCACTGCCGAGGTGACGGGCTCGAAAGGCGGCTGATCGAGTGCCGCCGTCAGCAGTGCGCGCCAGTAGGTGATGCGCGCCCATGCCAGATCGGTGTCCCCGGCGGTATAGCCTGCCAGCCGACCCTTGATCGCCGCCATCGGATCGGCGCAATCGGTCGCATTGGTGATTCGTCGAACCGCCAACTGCCCCAAGGGGTCCCGCGACGGATCATCGGGCCCGCCGGCCGGCCACCACGCCACCACCGGAGTGTCCGGTAGCAGAAAGGGCAGTACCACGCTGTTGGCGTGGTCGGCCATCTCGCCGTGCAGATGCAGCGCGACGACTTCGCCCGCGCCTGCGTCGGCGCCGACCCGCAGCTGAGCGTCCAGGCGCGCTTCTGTGGCATCACGATCGCCCGCGACCACGACGATCACCCGGCACGGGTGCTCACGGCTGGCGAAGGTGGCCGCCTCGATCGAATCCTCGAGCAGGTCATCGGTATGCAGCGAGATCACGAGCGTGAGGACCCGGCTCAGCGTGATTGCGCCACCCTCTTCGCGAAGGCCGGTGATCTTCTTGTTGATGTCGTTGGTGTTGGTGTCAGGCAAGTCGACGATCATTACGGCCGCCTCCATTCCCGGCCCATGCGGTGCAGCATCTCGTCGGCCGATTCGGGCCCCCACGTGCCGGATTCGTAGGCCTGCGGCTTACCGTGTGACGCCCAATAGTCCAGCACCGGATCGAGTATCTCCCAAGAGAATTCGACCTCGCGGTTGACTGGAAACAGCGACGGCTCGCCAAGCAGCACATCGAGGATGAGTCGCTCATAGGCCTCGGGGGAGTCGTCGGCGAAAGCGGACCCGTAGGAGAAGTCCATGTTCACATCGCGGACCTCCATGGCGCTGCCAGGCACCTTGGAACCGAACCGCGTGGTGATCCCCTCGTCGGGTTGCACCCGGATGACCAACGCGTTCTGGCCGAGTTCCTCGGTCATCGTCTTGTCGAACGGCAGATGCGGAGCCCTCTTGAAAATCAAGGCGATCTCGGTGACCCTGCGGCCCAACCGTTTTCCAGTGCGAAGGAAGAACGGCACGCCCGCCCACCGCCGAGTGTCGATCTCCAGCGCAATGGCGGCATAGGTCTCGGTGGTCGAGTCCTTCGAAAACCCCTCCTCTTCGAGCAGACCGACGACCTTCTCGCTGCCCTGCCATCCCGCTGCGTACTGTCCGCGCGCGGTGGTCTGATCAAGCGGCTGCATGACCTGCGTGGCGGACAGCACCTTGATCTTCTCAGCCTGCAGATCACCCGGCCCGAAGTTGACGGGTTCCTCCATGGCTGTGAGCGCCATCAGCTGCAGCAGGTGATTCTGGATGACGTCGCGGGCGGCACCGACACCGTCGTAATAGCCACCGCGCCCGCCAAGCCCGATGTCCTCGGCCATCGTGATCTGGACGCTGTCGACGTAGTTGTTGTTCCAGATCGGTTCGTACAGCTCGTTCGCGAAGCGCAGTGCCAGGATGTTCTGGACGGTCTCCTTGCCGAGGTAGTGGTCTATGCGGAACACCGATTCCTCGGGGAAGATGCTGTTGACCACACCATTGAGCTCCTGTGCGCTCTGCAGGTCGTGGCCGAACGGCTTCTCGATGACCACCCTGCTCCACGAACCCTCGGGCTTTTCCGCCAGCCCGGACTTCTTCAGCTGTTCGCAGACAACGGGGAAGGCGTTGGGCGGGATCGACAGGTAGAAGGCGTGATTGCCTCCGGTCCCACGTTCGGCATCGAGCTTGTCGAGTGACTCGGCCAACCGTTCGTAGCCCTTGTCGTCGTCAAAGGTGCCCTGCACGAAGCGGATTCCCTCGGCGAGCCGATCCCAGACCTCCTGGCGAAAGGGCGTGCGAGCGTGATCCTTCACCGAGTCGAACACCAGTTTCGCGAAATCCTCGTCCGACCAATCCCGCCGGGCGAACCCGACAAGCGCAAAGTTGGCGGGCAGCAAGCCGCGATTGGCCAGGTCGTAGATCGCCGGCATCACCTTTTTGCGTGCAAGGTCCCCCGTAACGCCGAAGATGACCACGACGCACGGACCCGGGATATGGGGCATCCGCTTATCGCGCTTGTCGCGCAGCGGATTACGCCATGCCGTCATTTCTTGGCTGATGGCTTGTTGCTGTCGAGCTGTTCCTGCGTGGCGTCCAGCAACTCCTGCCAGGACTTCTCGAACTTCTCGACACCCTCGTCCTCGAGGAGCCTGAAGACATCGGGTAGGTCGATCCCGACAGCGTCGAGCTTGTCGAAGACGCCCTGCGCCTCTTCGGCCTTGCCGGTGACGGTGTCTCCGGTGATGACGCCGTGGTCGGCGACCGCGTCCATCGTCTTCTCCGGCATGGTGTTGACCGTGTTCGGGGCAACCAACTCGGTCACGTACAGGGTGTCGGAGTAGTCCTCGTTCTTGACGCCGGTCGACGCCCACAGCGGCCGCTGCACGCGTGCGCCGTCGGCCTTCAGCGCCTCGAAGCGCGAGCCGCCGACGAACACCTCTTCGTAGGCCGCATAGGCCAGATGCGCGTTGGCGACGCCGGCCTTTCCGCGCAGCTTCAGCGCTTCGTCAGAGCCGATCTTCTCCAAGCGCTTGTCGATCTCGGTATCCACACGGGACACGAAAAACGATGCGACGGAGTGGATCTTGGAGATGTCGTGACCCGCGTCCTTGGCCTTCTCCAGCCCCTTCAGGTAGGCGTCCATCACCATGCGGTGGCGCTCGACAGAGAAGATCAGCGTGACGTTGACCGAAATGCCTTCGGCGAGAACGGAAGCGATGGCTGGGATGCCGGCTTCGGTTGCGGGGATCTTGATCAGCAGGTTGGGCCGGTCGACGATCTTCCACAGCTCGATGGCCTGCAGGATCGTCTTGTCGGTGTCGTGTGCGAGGCGCGGATCGACTTCGATCGACACGCGGCCGTCGACACCGTCGGACAGCTCGTACTGCTTGGCCAGCACGTCGCAGGCATTACGCACGTCGTCGGTGGTGACGGTGCGGATCGTCGCATCGACGTCGGCGCCGCGCTCGGCCAACTCTTTGACCTGACCGTCGTATGAGTCGCCCTTCGACAGAGCCGCCTGGAAGATCGACGGGTTCGTGGTCACTCCGACGACCGACTTGGTGTCGATGAGCTCCTGCAGATTGCCGGTCTGCAACCGTTCGCGCGAGAGGTCGTCAAGCCAGACCGAGACCCCTGCGGCGGACAGGGCGGCCAGATTCTGATTCTGCGTCATTGTGTTGCCCTTCTCTTTGAGTGCTAGTTGTCGTCGACCGTTGAACGGTCAGTTGTCTATGGATCGCTCGGCGGCAGCCGCGACGGCCTCGGGGGTGAAGCCGAACTCGCGGAACAGCGTCTTGTCGTCCGCCGATTCGCCGTAATGCTCGATCGAGACGATCTCGCCGGTGTCACCGACCAGCTTGTACCAGCTCTGCGCGACAGCCGCTTCCACCGCAACACGCGCCGAAACCGTTGGGGGGAGAACCGAATCGCGGTACTCCTTCGGCTGCGATTCGAACCACTCGACGCACGGCATCGACACGACGTATGCCGTGATGTCCTTTTCGGCCAACAGTTTCTTCGCTTCCACCGCCAGTTGCAGCTCCGAACCGGTGCCGATGATGATCACGTCGGCGTCGTCGGCGGGATTACCGCCGCCGAGCACGTAACCACCCTTTTCGACACCCTCGGCGCTGGTGCCTTCCAGTACTGGAATGCCCTGACGGGTGAGAATGAAACCGACCGGACCGCTGCCGTTACCGCGTGCCAGGATGCTGCGCCACGCGTATGCCGTCTCGTTGGGATCGCCGGGGCGCACCACCGACAGGTTCGGGATCGCCCGCAGCGCCGCGAGGTGCTCGATCGGCTGATGCGTGGGCCCGTCCTCGCCGAGACCGATCGAGTCGTGAGTCCAGATGTAGATGGTGTCGATGTCCATCAGGGACGCCAGCCGGACCGCGGGGCGCATGTAGTCGGAGAACTGCAGGAACGTTCCGCCGAACGCGCGGGTCGGCCCGTGCAGCACGATGCCGGACAGAATCGAGCCCATCGCGTGTTCGCGAATGCCGAAGTGCAGCACCCGGCCGTACCAGTCGGCGCTGAAGTCGTCGGTCGAGATCGACGGCGGCCCAAAGGATTTGACGTCCTTGATCGTCGTGTTGTTGCTGCCTGCGAGGTCGGCCGAGCCGCCCCACAGTTCCGGCAGCTTCGGTGCCACGTCGTTGAGCACCTGGCCGAAGGCCGCGCGGGTGGCCACGGCCTTGGAGCCGGGCTCCCAGTACGTCAGGTCCGCGTCCCAGCCCTCGGGCAGCTCCTCGGCGGTCAGCCGATCCAGCAGCTTCTTGCGCTCCGGTTCGCGCTCGGCCCAGGCGTCGAAGGTGGGCTGCCACTTCTCGTGGGCCTCCTTGCCGCGTTCCACCAGTTTGCGGGTGTGCTCGATGACCTCCGGCCGCACCTCGAACGTCTTATCGGGATCGAAGCCCAGCACCTTCTTGGTGGCCGCGACCTCTTCGTCACCGAGCGCCGAACCGTGCACCCCGCCGGTGTTCATCTTGGTGGGCGCGGGGTAGCCGATGATCGTCCGCACCGAGATGAACGACGGCTTGTCGGTGACCTTCTTCGCCTCTTCGATGGCTTGCTCGATACCGACGACGTTCTCACCGCCCTCGACCTCCTGGACGTGCCAGCCGTAGGCGCGATAGCGGGCCGGAACATCCTCGGAAAGGGCGATATTCGTGTCGTGCTCGATCGAGATCTGGTTGTGGTCGTAGAACACGATGAGATTGCCGAGCTGCTGAGTGCCCGCCAGCGACGACGCCTCGCTCGTCACGCCTTCCTCGATGTCACCGTCGGAGGCGATGACGTAGATGTAGTGGTCGAACGGGCTCTCACCCCACGCCGGGTCGGGGTCGAACAGGCCGCGCTCGTAGCGCGATGCCATCGCCATGCCGACCGCCGAGGCCAGGCCCTGACCCAGCGGCCCGGTCGTGATCTCCACGCCCTTGGTATGACGGAACTCGGGATGGCCGGGCGTCTTGGATTTCCACGTCCGCAGCGACTCGATGTCGGACAGCTCCAGGCCGAAACCGCCGAGGTACAGCTGGATGTACAGCGTGAGGCTCGAGTGCCCGCAGGACAGCACGAAGCGATCGCGGCCCAGCCAGTGCACGTCGCTGGGGTCGTGGCGCATCTGGCGCTGGAACAACGTGTACGCCAGCGGTGCCAGGCTCATCGCCGTACCGGGGTGCCCGTTGCCCACCTTCTGCACCGCGTCGGCGGCCAGCACGCGAACGGTGTCGACCGCCACCGAGTCCACATCGGCCCAATCATCGGGGTGATGGGGACGGGTAAGGGTGGAAATCTCTTCGAGCGTGGTCACAGGCGCCCTCTCCTGGTCGACGGGTGAGCTCGGCAAAGCTGCCTCCTCAAACACCCTAGTGCGGGATCGTCATCCCTTGCAGGCCGCTTGGGGGACGATTAGGCGGCCGTTCAGCAGCGGTCTACCATCCTCTGTAGTAGACGCCGCGCGCGCTGCAGCCATTTCAAGGAGTTACTGCGTGGACATTCGCGAGAGCCAGCTCCCCGCCGGGGTGCACGGTCGGGTGCGGACCACGCTGTTGGGCTACCTCTCGTTGACGAAGCCGCGCGTCATCGAACTGCTGCTCGTCACCACGATTCCCGCCATGCTGCTCGCGCACCGCGGCACGGTGGATCCGTTGCTGATCCTGAACACGCTGGTCGGCGGGCTGCTGGCGGCGGCGGGCGCGAACACCTTGAACTGTGTGGCCGACGCTGACATCGACAAGAAGATGAAGCGCACCGAGCGTAGGCCGTTGGCGCGCGACATCGTCCCGCGCAGCCATGCGCTGGTGTTCGGCCTCGCGCTGTCGGTCGCCTCGTTCTTCTGGCTGTGGTGGACGACGAACATGCTCTCGGCTCACCTCGCCGCAGCGACGATCGCATTCTACGTACTGGTCTACACGCTGCTGCTCAAGCGCCGTACGACGCAGAACGTGGTGTGGGGCGGCGCGGCGGGCTGCATGCCGGTGATGATCGGCTGGTCGGCGGTCACAGGGACCATCCAGTGGCCGGCGCTGGTGATGTTCTTGATCATCTTCTTCTGGACGCCGCCGCACACCTGGGCGCTGGCGATGCGCTACAAGGAGGACTACGCGGCGGCCGGGGTGCCGATGCTGCCCGTGGTGGCCACCGAGCGACAGGTGACCAAGCAGATCCTGGTCTACACCTGGCTGACGGTGGCGGCCACCCTTGCACTCGCGCTGGCCACCGGCTGGCTGTACGCGTCCGTCGCGATCCTGGCCGGGGCGTGGTTCTTGGTGATGGCGCATCAGCTCTACGGCGGGGTGCGTCGCGGCGAGCCTGTCAAGCCGCTCCGGCTGTTCCTGCAGTCGAACAACTATCTCGCTGTGGTGTTCCTTGCGCTGGCGATCGATTCGGTCCTGGCGCTGCCGACGCTGTTCACAGTCTGAGCCGCCCGCTCTAGGGCACCAGGACGACGGAACCGACGGTCTTGCGGCCCTGCAGGTCGCGGTGGGCCTGCGCGGCGTCCTGGAGGCGGTAGCGCTCGCTGACGGTGACCGTGATCGTCCCGCTGGCGATGGCATCGAGGAGTTCTCCCGCACGCCAAGCGAACTCGTCGGGGGTACGGGTGTAGTGGACGAGTGTCGGCCGGGTGAGGAACAGCGATCCGGAGGCGTTGAGGCGTTGCGGGTCGAACGCGGGCACCGGTCCGCTGGATGCACCGAACAGCGCCAGCGTGCCGCGCACGGCCAGGCTCGCGAGGCTGGCGTCGAACGTGTTCGCGCCGACACCGTCGTAGACCACCGCGACTCCGCCGTCGGTGAGGTCCTTGATCTTGGCCCCGAAATCGGCAGCATCCTCGGGGTAGTCGAGCACCTCGACGGCCCCGGCCTGTCGTGACAGCTCGGCCTTCTCCGGGGTGGACACCGTGGTGATCACCCGGGCGGCCAGGCTGGTGGCCCATTGCGTCAGTATCAAGCCGACGCCTCCCGCGCCCGCGTGCACCAGAACGGCGTCGCCCTGCTGCACCGGGTACGTCGACTTGATCAGATAGTGGGCGGTCATTCCCTTGAGCAGGGCCGCCGCGGCCACGTCGGAGCTGACACCGTCGGGCACGTAGGCGCAGAAGTCCGCTGTGGCCACGGCATATTCGGCGTATGCGCCATTCGCCTGCGCGGTGACAACGCGGTCGCCGACCGACAGCGCCGCGACCTCGTCGCCGACGGCCTCGACCGTGCCGCACACCTCGTTACCGAGGACGAAGGGGACTTCCCGCGGGTACTGCCCCGAGCGGAAATAGGTGTCGAGGAAGTTCACCCCGATCGCCTCGGCTTTGATCAGCACCTCGCCGGGCCCCGGGCTCGGCTGCGGCTTCTCGACGTAGGTCAGGACTTCTGGTCCGCCGGTCTCGGCGACTTCGATGACGTACATCCTTCTATCCTGCCAAGGTATGAAGCTCGCCCGCCCAGATGTCTTCCATCCGCGCGTCGTCTTGGCGGGCTGCCAGGCATTACCGGAGGGGGACGGGGACGACGCGGACCTGATCTCCGCGCTACGTAAGCGCGGGCTGCACGCCCGCTGGCTGGCCTGGGACGACCCGGAAACGCTGGAGGCGGATCTGGTGATTCTGCGGGCGACGTGGGATTACATCGAACGCCTCGACGAGTTCCTGGCCTGGACGACGACAGTCAGAAGTCTCGTCAACGCGCCCGAGGTGGTCGTGTGGAACACGGACAAGACCTACCTGCTCGACCTCGCCAAGGCCGGGGTGCCGATCGTCCCCAGCCAGTTCATCGCGCCCGGCGAGCGCGCGCGCGTGCCGGACGGCGAGGTGGTTGTCAAACCCGCGGTCGGCGCTGGATCCGTTGGCGCACAACGGTTCACCGACAGCGACGCAGCCGGTCGACACGTCTTGGCGCTGCATGCCGATGGCCGGACGGCTCTCATACAGCCCTATGACCGGCGGGTCGAGCAGGGCGAGACGGCGCTGGTCTTCCTCGGCGGTCGACAGTCGCACGCATTCACCAAGGGGCCGATCCTTCCGTCACCGGGCAATCGGCCGGCCTTTGACGACTCCGGCACCTACGCCGAGGAGTCGTTGGCACCGGCCGACCCGGATTTCGAGCTGTGGGACATCGGACACGCCGCACTCGCGGCCGCGGCCGCGCACCTCGGCATCGACGTGGCCGAGCTGTTGTACGCGCGTGTGGATCTGATCGGCGGCCGGTCCGACGCGCAACTCTTGGAACTCGAGCTGGTCGAGCCGTCGCTGGGCTGGCGGCAGCTAGACGCCGCTACGCGGGCGCGTAGGCAGCGCGATTTCGTCGTCGCCCTGGAGGGCATCCTCGAGCGACGTGGCCTCGGCCCGCTCTCGCATCGACGCCCATAGCGCCGCGGTAGCAGCGGTACACGCGGCGGCGCCGGCGACGTGCAGGGCCACCAGAGCGGCGGGAACGTCGAGGGCGTATTGCACGCGCCCGACCAGAGCTTGCCCCGCCACGAGAATCAGCAGCACGGCGAGTCGCCTGACGACCGTTCGAGGCGCGCTGACCGCGCGCAGCCCGAACACCAACGCCACCAACAGTGACAGGTAAATCACCAGCAGCATTGCGTGTGCTTGCACCAGGGTGACGATCTCGACCTGCAGCCGGGGGACCGGTTGCGTGATGCTCTTGTCGCCCGCATGCGGGCCTGCGCCGGTGACCAGCGTTCCGGTGACCAGCACCGCGGCCAGCGTCAACGCGCTCAGAATGGTCAACTGGCGCAATGGCTTCGGAACCCGATGCCGCACGACGCCGCCGTCGGGTTCGCCGATCTTGACGTAGAGCAGCACCGACAGCCACACCATGGTCATCGAGGCCAGTAGATGGATGGCCACCGTCCACCACAGCAGGCCGGTGAGCACTGTGATGCCGCCGATGACGGCCTGGAGCACCGTCGATGCCGGCATCAGCCACGCATAGACCAGGACCTCGCGTCTTCTGCGGGCACGCGTGACGGCCAGAACCGCCAGCGCGGCCGTCAGCACCACGAGGAACGTGATCATCCGATTGCCGAACTCGACAGCCTGGTGGATTCCGGCGACCTCCGGATGGGGGATCGGCGTGAAGCTGCCGGGGAAGCATTGAGGCCAGGTCGGGCAGCCCAGCCCGGAGGCGGTGACCCGAACGATCGCACCGGTGACCGCGATGCCGCCCTGCGTCAGGATGACGGCAGCGGCGATGACGCGCTGGACCCGCACGCTCGGCAACGGCAGAAGGTCGACCAGCCGCAGGAATATTCGTCCGACGGGCACGGTCTCGATCGTAGAGCAGCCTTAACTACAGGCTGTAGTAGGGCGTGTCATTCGCGCGGCGACACGAACGGCACCAGCACATCGTCGACAAGCTGCACGACGAGATCGTCGGTGATCGGGTCGCCGGTGATCAGCAGCCGGTGCCACAGCACGCTCTGTCCCAGTTCGCGCGCGATCTCGACGGGGACATCGGGCCGTACGTCGCCGCGGTCGATGCCGCGGGCCAGCAGCGCGGCCATCTCCTCCTTGCGCCAACCGATGACGTCCTGCTGAAACGCCGCCGACAGCTCGGGATCGTGGGCCGCCGCGGCGATGGCGGCCCGCAGCACGGCGGCCTGCGGTCCGGTGAACAGCGCCGCCCACCCGCGAAGGACCGCGAGCATGTCGGTGCGGTAGCTGCCGGTGTCCTGGTGGGGGATTGCGGTGGTCGCGATCTGCAGCAGGGTGTCTCGCAACAACGCGGCGCGGTCGGGCCAGCGCCGATACAGGACCGGCTTGCTGGTCTGCGCGGCTGCGGCGACCGCCTCCATGGTCACGCCGCCGGGACCGTGTTCGGCCAGCAGGTCGAGGACTGCGGAGCGGATCGCCGCGTCCAGTTGTTCGCCGTGACGACGCGCCATCAACCCTCCTCAAGGAAACGCTTGCGTATCTTAGCGCGGGAGTCTAACGTCATCCCTATTAGAAACGCTATCGTATCTTAGAGGAGGCCGGCATGACCCGCTCAGTGCTCTATCCCCTGCGCTCGACCGACACCGCCACCGTCACGTACTCCATGCACCCGCACGGCCGCAGACGCGTCACCATCGACCACCAGCCGCTGGCCGGCGTCACACCCGCGATGCTGTTGGACTGGTTCAGCAATCTGGGCGGCACCATCGCCTACGGCGGGGAGGTCATCGACATGTATCTGGCCTGGCATCCCATCGATCACATCAAGTGGGAACTCGCGCGGTCGGCGCCGACGGGCGGGGCGGCCGAGGGCGCGCGATTCCACATGGTCGAGGCATTCGGCGCGAGGCCCGAGTACTTGGTTGACGAGATCGCGCGCGTCGAGAAACTCGACGAGACGGGCATCCGGCTCGTCCTGCGGGTGGCAGGCGTCATTGTGTTCCAACTCGAACACACGTGGTCGGCGGGCGTCGAGGGAGCCCACTACGTCACGGTCATGGATCTCGGGCCCCGGGCCGCGGTGCTGGCGCCGGTCAACCGCGTCCTTCGGCGTCGCTTCTCCGACGAGAAGGCACGCGCATGGGTCAAGCACAACATCGAAGAAGTCGGCCAGCTGGAATACCTGCTGCCGCAGCTGGAACCGTCAGGTGAAACGGAACCAGCGCAACGCGCCAAGGGCTGCGACCGCGCCCCATACCGCGAGCACCGCCAGGCCGAACCAGTCAACTGATGGCGTCATCGCCTGCGACAGCGCCTCGGTCAGTGCGCCCGACGGAGTCAGGCGCGCGATCGATGCCAGCGCGCTCGGCACCATGCCGCCCTCCAGTGTCAGCGCGCCGAGTGCAGCGAAGACGAACCAGAGCAGATTGGCCAACGCCAAGACGATTTCGGCGCGCAGGGTGCCACCAAGCAACAGGCCGAGCGCGGCGAAACCCGCGGTTCCCAAAGCGATGACCACCGCGCCGAGGGCCAGCCCGGCGATGCTCGGACGCCAGCCGAGCGCAAACCCTATGGCGCCCAGAATGATCGACTGCAGGAATACGACGGCGAGCACGGCCAGTGACTTACCCGCGATGATGCCCCATACCGGCAGCGCCGTGGCGCCGAGCCGTTTGAGCGCGCCGTAGCGTCGGTCGAACGCCACGGCGATGGCTTGTCCGGTAAATGCGGTCGAGATCACCGCCAACGCCATGATCGCGGGAACGAACGTCGCCGCGCGGTTGTCGCCGAACGATCCCAACGGCAAGAGCGTCAGTCCCGCCAGCAACGTGATCGGAATGAACATCGTCAGCAGCAGTTGCTCGCCGTTGCGCAGCAGCAACTTCAGCTCGAGGCCGAACTGCGCGGCCAACATCTTCTGCACCGTGGCCGGATGTGGGTCGGGCGTAAAGGTGCCCGGCGCAAAACGATTCGTCATCGTAGTTCCCGCCCGGTGAGATCCAGGAAGACATCTTCGAGGCTGCGCTGTTCCACGCGCATGTCGGTGGCCAACACGTTGACCCTTGCACACCATGCGGTCACGGTGGCCAGCACCTGCGGGTCGATATGGCCCTCGACGAGGTATTCGCCCGGTGCGGTCTCGGTGGCCTTGTAGGTCTCGGGTAGTGCGGACATCAACAGCGACAGGTCGAGCATGCGTGGTGCCCGGAACCGCAATTGGTTCTCGGCGCCGCTTCGCATCAGTTCCTCGGGTGTTCCGCTGGCCACCGCGACACCGTGGTCGATGATGACGATGCGATCGGACAGTTCCTCGGCCTCGGCCAGTTGGTGAGTGGTGAGCACCACGGTCACTCCGTCGCGGCGCAGACCATCGATCAACTCCCACACCACGATCCGCGCGTGGGCATCCATGCCCGCGGTCGGCTCGTCGAGGAACACCAGCTCGGGACGACCCACGACAGCGCACGCCAGGGCCAGTCGTTGTTGCTGACCTCCCGACAGCCGGCGGTATGTGGTGCGCGCCGAATCGGTCAGGCCCAGTATGTCCATCAACCACTTCGGGTCCAACGGGTTCGCCGCGTAGGAGGCAACGAGGTCGAGCATCTCGCCAGCCCGCGCTGCCGGATACGCACCGCCACCCTGGAGCATCACGCCGATGCGTTCGCGCACGGCGGCGTTGTCGCCGAACGGATCGAGTCCGAGGATCTCGATCGTCCCGGAATCGGGTTTGGTGAAGCCCTCGCACATCTCGACAGTCGTCGTCTTTCCCGCGCCATTGGGTCCGAGCAGTGCGAGCACCTCGGCGGCTTCGACGTCGAGGTCGAGGCCTGCGACAGCCGTCGTCGTTCCATACCGCTTACTGACTCCGCGCAGGCGCACGGGAACGGAAGGGCGGGTCACGGGGATTCAGCGTAGGCGTCGGGCTTGACCGGCGGTGTCCGCGGTTGCGACCGCCGTTCGGCAGGCGGCCGGACATCGCCGGCGGTGTCGCCGGACTCGCCGGCGTCCTCCACGGGCATGGCGCGCCATGGCAGGTGTCGATAGGTCAGCGCGATGAGCAGGACGACGATCACCGTGCTCGCCACCACGGCCAGCAGGATCTGGAACAACGTGAACCGGTCGCCGTTGGCCGTCGGGCCGAAAATTCCCACGACCAGTGTCACCACGATCGTCGTCGTGCGGAACGCGGGACGGGTGGCCCACGCCGCCAGCGGGATCACCGCCCAGAGCACGTACCAGGGCTGGACCACCGGGAACAGCAGCACCGTCAGCCCGAGCGCGACGCCGAGTCCGCCGACGGGGTGCAGGCGCCCACGCAGTACGGCCAGCAGCAGCCAGGTGACCAGGATCGCGATGACGACGACACCGATCGCACGGGTCAGGCCCAGCACTGCGGTGGTGTGATCGCCGAGCCCCAGCAGAATGCCCACCTGCCCGGTGCCGAGGGCGGCCAGCGTCGGCAGCGACATCCAGCTGCGCACGACGTTCGCGGTGCCGAGCGTGAACAGCCACCCGAAGCCCAGGCCGCTGGCCCAGCCGATCAGCGCCATGACCGCCACCGACACCGCGGTGAGTGAGCCGCCCGCGAGGATGAACGCCTTGAACGTGCCGCCCCACCGACAGGCCAGTGCCATCGCGACGAAGCCGAGCGCGAGCAGCGACGGCAACTTGACCTGAGAGGACAGCGTGATCAGCACGACGCCGATCAGCAGCATCAGCGACGGTCGCCAATGCGCCCACGCCTCGGGCCCCTGCGGCCACGCCAGTGGTCTGGGGATCAGCGGGCGGGCGGCGGCGATCCCGCGCAACGCGAACTCGGTGCCCGCGAGCATCAGGCCCAGCATCAGCGCCTCGTTGTGGATGCCTGCCACCAGATGCATGATCAGCAGCGGGTTGGCCGCCCCCAGCCACAGCGCGCTCACCTCGGCGACGCCACAGCGCCGAGCCAAACGCGGTGTGGCCCAGACAATCAGCCCGACACCCATGAGCACTACCAGGCGATGGCAGAGCACCGCGGCCACGATGTCCTCACCGGTGATCGCCGAAATGCCCTTGCCGATCCACAGGAACAGCGGTCCGTACGGCGCCGGCGTCTCGCGCCACATGTTCGGCACCGACAGCGTGAAGACGTGATCGAGGCCCAGGCCGGGCGCGGGGCCGACGCGATACGGGTCGAGGCCCTTCATCGCGATCTCGCTCTGTGCCAGATAGGAGTAGACGTCGCGGCTGTACATCGGCGGCGCGATGAGCAGCGGAATCACCCACAGCAACAGGGTCCGGTCCAGCTGGCTGCGTGACATCCGGCGCTGACCCAGAGCGAAGCGCCCGAGCATCAGCCACGCGAGCGCCATCATCACGGCGCCGGTGGTGGTCATGGTCAACGACACGGTCTGGATGCGTGACGGCAGGTTGAGAAGGCGAACGCCGAACGTCGGATCCTGTACGACCGGGCGGGCGCCGACACCGAGCGCGCCGATCGCCATCAGCACGGTGCCGGTCGCGCCGAACAGGCGCGTGCGCCGCATCGCGATGACTTCGGCGTCGTTGAGTGGCGAGCCCACGGCGCGCTCGTCGGCATGCCAGCGGGCAATCGACGAGCTGAGGGACCGGGGGCGAGCGGCCATCAGTGCAGCGTAGCGGTCAGAGCGCCACGATCACTTTGCCGGTGTTTCCGCCGCTGAACAACAGGTTCAGCGCGTCGGGCGCCTTCTCCAGACCCTCCACGATGTGCTCGGTCGACTTGATCTTGCCCTCGGCGATCCAGCCCGCCATCTCCATCTGAGCGGCGGGGAAGCGGTCGAGGTAGTCGAGGATGATGAAGCCCTCCATGCGCCCACGGCGCACCAGCAGGGTGAGGTAGTTGCTCGGTCCGACCGGCGGGCCGTCGTCGTTGTACGTGGAGATCGCGCCGCACAGCACGACGCGGCCGCGCTGTGCCAGGTTGGCCAGACAGTCGTTGAGGATCGAGCCGCCCACGTTGTCGAAGTACAGGTCGATGCCGTCCGGACAGGCCTCGCGCAGCCGCGCCGCGACGTCCTCGTTCTTGTAGTCGATGGCCTCGTCGAAGCCGAGCTCGTCGACGATGTGCGCGCACTTCTGGGCGCCGCCCGCGATCCCGACGACCTTCTTGGCGCCCTTGATCTTCGCGATCTGCCCGGCGGCCGACCCGGTGGCGCCCGCCGCGCCGGAGATGACCACCACGTCGCCCTCTTTGACCTGGCCGACGTCGGTGATCCCGAAGTACGCGGTCATCCCGGTGACGCCGAGGATTCCGATGGCGACCCCTGGCGGCACGCCCTCCGGTAGCACGGTCATCGCTCGCTCCCCGGCGTCGGCGATCACATAGTCCTGCCACCCCGTCATCCCGAAGAGCAGCTGGCCCGGCTGATAGGCGTCCGTCCGGCTCTCGACCACCTCACCGACGCCGCCGCTACGGATGACCTCGCCGATCTGGATCGGCGGAAGGTAACTGGGCACATCGTCCATCCACGTGCGGATCGTCGGGTCGATCGACAGGTATCGGACCTTCACGAGGGCCTCACCGTCCGCCGGCTGAGGTGCCGGCTCCGACTCCAGGCGCACTGTCTCGTCGTCGACAAGGCCGGACGGACGCTTGGCCAGGACTATTCGCCGGTTCGTTTCACTCATCCGGCGATCGTATGACGACGCTCACGTAAGGGTGACCTTGCTAGACCGGCTTTCGGAATTCCGACACAATAGTGTTGTGAAATTAAATCCGGATACGACCGATCGCCACACGCGTGGCGCGATCGTCCAGCATCTGCTGGAGTCCGGACCCATCACCGCAGGTGAGATCGGCGAACAGCTCGGTATTTCGGCGGCAGGCGTGCGCCGACATCTCGATGCCCTGATGGACGCGGGAGACGCACAGTGCAGCGCCGCGGCGGCGTGGCAGCACAACGGTCGCGGTCGACCCGCCAAGCGGTACCGGCTGACCGCTGCTGGTCGCGCCAAGCTCGGCCACGCCTACGACGATCTGGCAGCGGCCGCCATGCGCCAGTTGCGCGAGATGGGCGGCGACGACGCCATCCGGACGTTCGCGCGCCGCCGCATCGACACCATCCTGTCGGGAGTAACCGAGGGATCCGATGACGTTGAATCGACTGTCGATCGGATGGCAGAGGCACTGACCGAGGCCGGGTACGCGACCACCGCCACCAAGGTGAGCGGACCGCTGCACGGCATCGAGCTGTGTCAGCATCACTGCCCGGTGTCGCACGTCGCCGAGGAGTTCCCGGAATTGTGCGAGACCGAGCGAGAAGCGTTCGCCGAGATCCTGGGTACGCACGTACAGAGGCTCGCCACGATCGTCAACGGTGACTGCGCGTGCACGACGCACGTGCCGCTCGCCGAAACCAACACCCTTCGGCGTACAGCCCGCGCCGAAGCCACCACCAGCAAGCTAGGAGCGTCGACATGACGACCACCCCCGAAGCCCTCACCCAGGAGCAGACCATCGAGTCGCTGGGTCGATACGGCTATGGCTGGGCGGACTCCGACGTCGCGGGCGCCAGCGCCCAGCGCGGTCTGTCCGAGGCAGTGGTGCGCGACATCTCCGGCAAGAAGAGCGAGCCGGCATGGATGCTCGAGATGCGGCTCAAAGCGTTGCGCACGTTCGACAAGAAGCCGATGCCGAACTGGGGCTCCAACCTCGAGGGCATCTACTTCGACAACATCAAGTACTTCGTGCGGTCCAGCGAGAAGCAGGCCGCGACGTGGGATGACCTGCCCGAGGACATCAGGAACACCTACGACAAGCTCGGCATCCCCGAGGCGGAGAAGCAGCGCCTGGTGTCCGGTGTCGCCGCGCAGTACGAGTCGGAGGTCGTCTATCACTCCATCCGTGAGGATCTGGAGGCCCAGGGCGTCATCTTCCTGGACACCGACACCGCTCTGAAAGAGCATCCGGAGCTTTTCAAGCAGTACTTCGGCACGGTGATCCCGGCCGGAGACAACAAGTTCTCCGCGCTGAACACCGCCGTGTGGTCGGGCGGTTCGTTCATCTACGTGCCGAAGGGCGTCCACGTCGACATCCCGCTGCAGGCGTACTTCCGGATCAACACCGAGAACATGGGTCAGTTCGAGCGGACGCTGATCATCGTCGACGAGGACGCCTACGTGCACTACGTCGAGGGCTGTACGGCGCCGATCTACAAGAGCGACTCGCTGCACTCCGCGGTGGTCGAGATCATCGTGAAGCCCGGCGGCCGTTGCCGTTACACGACCATCCAGAACTGGTCGAACAACGTCTACAACCTCGTCACCAAGCGGGCGCGCGCCGAAGCCGGCGCCACCATGGAGTGGGTCGACGGCAACATCGGCTCGAAGGTGACGATGAAATACCCCGCCGTGTGGATGACCGGCGAGCACGCCAAGGGCGAGGTGCTCTCGGTGGCGTTCGCGGGCGAGGGCCAGCATCAGGACACCGGCGCGAAAATGCTTCACCTGGCGCCGAACACCTCGTCCAACATCGTGTCGAAGTCCGTCGCGCGCGGCGGCGGCCGGGCGTCCTACCGTGGTCTGGTTCAGGTCAACAAGGGCGCGCACGGTTCGCGGTCCAGCGTGAAATGCGATGCGCTGCTTGTGGATACGATCAGCCGCAGCGACACGTATCCGTACGTCGACATTCGCGAGGACGACGTCACGATGGGCCATGAGGCCACGGTGTCGAAGGTCAGCGAGGATCAGCTGTTCTACCTGATGAGCCGCGGTATGACCGAGGACGAGGCGATGGCGATGGTCGTGCGCGGCTTCGTCGAGCCGATCGCCAAGGAACTCCCGATGGAATACGCGCTCGAGCTGAACCGTCTGATCGAGCTGCAGATGGAAGGCGCGGTCGGCTAGATGACTCAGAACCTCACCAATGCGGTCGAGGGCGCCAACAAAGGGGAGTTGTTCACGTCGTTCGACGTCGACGCTTTCGAGGTGCCCGGCGGCCGCGACGAGATCTGGCGCTTCACCCCGCTCAAGCGCCTGCGCGGCCTGCACGACGGAACCGCCGTAGCCACCGGCACCGCGAGTATCGAGGTGTCCGAATGCGCAGGCGTCAGCGTGGAAACGGTGCGCCGCGGCGACGAGCGCCTCGGCCAGGGCGGCGTCCCCGCTGATCGAGTTGCCGCCCAAGCGTTCTCGTCGTTCAACAGCGCGACTCTGGTGACCGTCCCGAGGAACGTCGTCTGCGAACAGCCCATCGAAATCGGCATCACCGGCCCGGGCAAGGGTGCCACCGCGTACGGCCATCTGCAGGTGCGGGTCGGCGAGCTCGGTGAGGCCGTTGTCGTCATCGATCAGAGCGGCAGCGGAACGTACGCCGACAACATCGAATTCGTCGTCGAGGACGCTGCGCGGCTGACCGTCGTCTCGATCGCGGACTGGGCCGACGACGCGGTGCACGTCAGCAGCCATCACGCCACCCTGGGCAAGGACGCAGTGCTGCGGCACGTGGCCGTCACGCTCGGCGGTGACCTGGTTCGGCTCACCGCGCGGACGCGGTTCTGTGCGCCCGGCGGCGACGCCGAGCTGCTCGGCCTGTATTTCGCCGACGACGGGCAGCACTTCGAATCCCGGCTGCTGGTCGACCACGCGCAGCCGAACTGCCGCTCGCATGTCACGTACAAGGGTGCGTTGCAAGGTGATCCGGACTCGGCCAAGCCCGACGCGCACACCGTGTGGGTCGGCGACGTGCTGATCCGCGCCGCGGCGACGGGCACCGACACGTTCGAGACCAACCGCAATCTGGTGCTGACCGACGGCGCCCGAGCCGACTCGGTGCCCAACCTGGAGATCGAGACCGGCGAGATCGCCGGCGCCGGGCACGCCAGTGCCACCGGACGTTTCGACGATGAGCAACTGTTTTACCTTCAGGCACGCGGTATCCCCGAAGACCAGGCCAGGCGTCTTGTCGTCCGGGGCTTCTTCGGCGAGCTCATTCAGAAGATCGCCGTCCCCGCAGTGCGCGAACGCCTCACCGAGGCCATCGAACACGAACTAGAGATCACGGAATCGAGGACAGCCACCTCATGACCACATTGGAAATCAAGGACCTGCACGTCAGCGTCGTCTCCAAGGAAGACGGGACCGACATCCCGATCCTCAAGGGCGTGACGCTCACCGTGAATTCAGGGGAGACGCACGCCTTGATGGGCCCCAACGGGTCCGGGAAGTCGACGCTGTCCTACGCCGTCGCGGGTCATCCGAAGTACACGGTGACCTCCGGCTCGATCACGCTGGACGGCCAGGACGTACTGGAGATGAGCATCGACGAACGCGCCCGCGCCGGCCTGTTTCTCGCCATGCAGTACCCCGTAGAGGTCCCCGGCGTGTCGATGTCGAACTTCCTTCGCACCGCCGCCACCGCCGTGCGTGGTGAGGCACCCAAGCTGCGGCACTGGGTCAAAGAGGTCAAGGGCGCGATGGAAGGCCTCGACATCGACCCGTCGTTCTCTGAACGCAGTGTCAACGAGGGCTTCTCCGGCGGCGAGAAGAAGCGTCACGAGATTCTGCAGCTCGAACTGCTCAAGCCCAAGATCGCGATCCTCGACGAGACCGACTCCGGTCTGGACGTCGACGCGCTGAGGGTCGTCAGCGAGGGCGTCAACCGTTACGCCGAGGCCGCCGATGGCGGGCTGCTTCTCATCACGCACTACACCCGCATCCTGCGCTACATCCAGCCGCAGTTCGTGCACGTGTTCGTCGGCGGTCGCATCGTCGAGTCCGGTGGTCCTGAGCTGGCCGACGAACTCGACGCCAACGGTTACGAGCGCTTCACGCAGGCGGTCGGAGCCTGAGTTGACCGCCGCCAAAACCATCGACCTCACCAGGGTCCGGGCCGACTTCCCGATCCTGGCGCGGGTGATGCGAAGCGGAAATCAATTGGCGTACTTGGATTCCGGTGCCACCTCGCAGCGGCCGGTGCAGGTACTGGACGCCGAGCGGGAGTTTCTGACGACCTCCAACGGCGCGGTGCACCGTGGTGCGCACCAGCTGATGGAGGAGTCCACCGACGCCTATGAGCAGGGCCGTGCCGACATCGCCACCTTCGTCGGCGCCGACACCGACGAGCTGGTGTTCACCAAGAACGCCACCGAGGCCATCAACCTGGTGTCCTACGCCGTCGGCGACGACCGATTCCCAAGGGCTATCGGCCCGGGCGACGTCATCGTCACCACGGAACTGGAGCACCACGCCAACCTCATCCCGTGGCAGGAACTGGCACGACGCACCGGCGCAACCCTGAAGTGGTACAGCGTTATTTCCGAAGGGCCTGAAGCCGGCCGCATAGATCTGGATTCGCTCGAGCTCGACGATCGCGTGAAACTTGTTGCTTTCAGCCATCATTCGAATGTCACGGGTGCAGTAGCGCCGGTGGGCGAGCTGGTGGCGCGAGCCAAGGCGGTCAGCGCGCTGACCGTGCTCGACGCGTGCCAGTCGGTACCGCACCAGCCGGTTGACTTCCACGCACTCGACGTCGACTTCGCAGCCTTCTCCGGGCACAAGATGCTGGGGCCCAACGGTATCGGCGTCCTGTACGGCCGGCGCGACGTGCTCGGTAAGTTGCCGCCGTTCATCACCGGCGGATCGATGATCGAGACGGTGACGATGGAGCAGGCCACGTATGCTCCTGCGCCGCAGCGGTTCGAGGCAGGCACACCGATGACATCCCAGGTTGTCGGACTCGCCGCCGCCGCAAGGTATCTGACCGAGATCGGCATGCCCGCCGTCGAGGCGCACGAGGCCGAGCTGGTGGCGGCAGCGCTCAACGGGTTGTCGGCGATCGACGGCGTGCGCATCATCGGGCCGGCGTCACTCGAGAACCGCGGTTCGCCGGTGTCGTTCGTGGTCGACGGTGTGCACGCCCACGATGTCGGCCAGGTTCTCGACGACGAGGGTATCGCCGTGCGAGTGGGACACCACTGCGCGTGGCCGCTGCATCGTCGGTTCGGGATCGCCGCGACCGCACGGGCGTCATTTGCCGTCTACAACACCCATGACGAGGTCGACCGGCTGATCGCCGGCGTCAAGCGGGCGGTGGAGTTCTTCGCGTGAGACTCGAGCAGATGTACCAGGAAGTGATCCTCGATCACTACAAGCACCCGCATCATCGTGGGCTGCGCGAGCCGTTCAACGCGGAGTCGTACCAGGTGAATCCGACGTGCGGCGACGAGGTGACGCTGCGCGTGACGCTGTCAGACGATGGTGAGCGGGTCACCGACATCTCATACGACGGGCAGGGTTGCTCGATCAGCCAGGCCTCGACATCGGTGCTCACCGATCAGGTGATCGGGCAGGACGTCGGTGCGGCGCTGAAGACGCTCGCAGCGTTCACCGAGATGGTTTCGTCGCGTGGCACCATCGAGGGTGACGAAGATGTGATCGGAGACGGCATCGCGTTCGCGGGCGTCTCGAAGTACCCGGCGCGGGTGAAATGCGCGTTGCTGGGTTGGATGGCCTTCAAGTCCGCGCTCGCGGAGGCGAGCGCATCAAGCGGAGTGTTGGCTCCAATGAATGAGGAGATTTCAAATGAGCGACACCGCAGTGCCTAGTGAGGAAATGCTCGCCGATCTCGAAGAGGCGATGCGCGACGTCGTCGATCCGGAGCTCGGCATCAACGTCGTCGACCTCGGTCTCGTCTACGGCCTGAACATCGAGAAGGGCGAGCAGGGCGACGTCGCGTTGATCGACATGACGCTGACGTCGGCCGCGTGCCCCTTGACAGATGTGATCGAGGATCAGTCGCGCACCGCACTGGTTGGCAGCGGTCTCGTCAAGGAGATCAAGATCAACTGGGTCTGGAACCCGCCGTGGGGTCCGGACAAGATCACCGAGGACGGCCGCGAACAGCTACGGGCACTGGGCTTCACGGTCTGAGGTCCTGCCGTCCGGGCCGTCCCGTCGGCGATCAGCAGACGATGGAACCGCCGAATAAGCCGGTGCCGCACTCGAACGCCGACCCCGGCGGGATTGCCGGGCCGTCAAAGACATTGCTTGGGCTGTAGTCGATAGACCCGTCGAGATTCGTGGTGGCCACATTGCCCATCCCCATCCGCACGTACTGCCAGGTGTGGCACACGTTCATGTCCCACACGTAGACGGCTCCAGGGCCGGACGGCGGATACATCGACTGTCCCGGACACCATTGATGTGGCACCGATGGCCCGGCGACAACGGTGCCCGTGGCCACGCCGAGGCCTGCTGCCGCGAGACCGACCGAGGCCAGCGCCCCCGCGAGAATCCGTGTCGTTGACATTGCGTGCGTCCTGTCGTTTCTGCCCCGCGCCGGTTGGCGGCGTCGTTGCAGGAAGTACAGCCAAGGTTCGGCGCTACCGATCCCAAGTTAGAAGCCGCTCGGCCAACTCCAGAGTGTCCGAGACGACGATGTCCGGTTGAGGCAGCGCGTCAGTGGGCAGGGGCGCATTACCGGGGCGGGTGATCAGCGCGCCGCGGAACCCGACCGACTGCGCGCCGATGGTGTCCCACACGTGTGCGGCGACCATCATGCAGGCCGACGGTGTCACGCCGAGGTCTGCGGCGACGCCCGTATACAGCTGCGGAGACGGTTTGAAGACACCCCAGGTGTCGACGCTGAACTGCTTGTCGAAGTGCTGGGCCAGACCGGCGTTCTCAAGCGGTGTCGGCACACCCGGCTTCGACGGTGAATTGGTCAGGGTGACGAGGCGATGGCCCTGCGCCCGCAGCTGCGCGAGCCCGTCGGCGACATCGGGGTGGGCAGGCATGGTGCGCATGCCGTGTGCGAATTCATCGAGGTCGCCGTCGGTGACCTGGACCTGACGAGTGTCACCGACCATCCGCAGGACGGCCTGTCCGAGGGTGAAGAAGTCGACATAGGCACCGGACATGGTGGTCGTCATCGAGTACATGACGAGCTGGTTGAACCATTCGCGCAGCACGTCGCCGTCGCCGAGGATCCGCTCGAGATGCGGTCGCAGGGATTCGATGTCGATCAGCGTCTCGTTGACGTCGAAGATGAGAACAGCCGGGTTCACTCACCTAGTGTGCAGCGCCCGGATCTGCCACTATCGAGCCGGAGGTTGGGTGCGCATAAGAGATGACCTGTGAGGCCGCTGCTGGTGTCCGTCAACGTCGGCATGCCCGCCGACGTCCAGTGGCATGGAAAGACGGTCCACACCGGCATATTCAAGAACCCGGTGTTGGGCCCCGTGATGGCGCGCCGGCTGAACATCGACGGTGACGGCCAGGGCGACCTCAACGGCCATGGCGGCGAACAACGCGCGGTCATGGTGTATCAGACCGAGTCATACGACCATTGGCAGCGCCATCTCGGGCGCGACGACCTGCGGCCCGGCATGTTCGGTGAGAACTTCACGATCACCGGTCTCAGCGACGACGACGTGTGCATCGGGGACCGGTACCGCATCGGCGAGGCCGAGTTCGAAGTCAGCCAACCGCGGGTGACGTGCTTCCGGGTCGGTATGCGCCTCGGCGAGCCCGATATGCCCAATCTCCTTGTCGCCCATCATCGCCCGGGGTTCTACCTTCGTGTCATCACAGAAGGACTCGTCGCGGCCGGCGACGAGATCGTGCGGACGCGACGAGGCAGACACGAGCTGAGCGTCGCTGATGTCGACGCGCTGCTGTATCTACCGGATCGCGATGTCAGCATGCTCCGTCAGGCGGTGGACGTTGCGGCGTTGAGCCCGGGCTGGCAGCAGTCCTTCGCCGAACTGCTCGCCGCCGGCGAAAACCGTTCCGGCGTCACGCCGAAGCTCGGCGTCGAACCGGGCTGGACCGGATTCCATCCGTTACGTGTTGCCGAGACCCGCCGCGAAAGCCCGACCGTGCTGTCGATCGAACTGGAATCGATCGACGGCGAGGTACTGCCGACGCCACGGCCCGGCCAGCATCTGACGGTTCGGGTGCCGGCAGGCGATCCCGCACCGCTGCGCAGCTATTCGATCTCGCGCGGCGGCGCGGCAACGCGGTACCGGATCAGCGTCAAGCGCGAAGAACAGGGCCTGGTGAGCAGCTGGATTCACGCCAACGTGCACACCGGGACCGTGATCGAGGCCGCCGCCCCCCGCGGTGACTTCTACCTCGGCGACGACCCGGTTCCGGTCGTGTTTGTATCGGCGGGAATCGGCATCACCCCCGTGCTCGCGATGCTGCACGCTCTAGCCGCACAACACAGCGAGCGCGACATCTGGTGGCTGCACGTCACGCGCGACGCCCAAAGCCTGGCCTTCGGTGGGGAAGTCGGCGAGTTGCTCGACTCACTGTCTGCAGCGCGTCGTCGCGTGTTCTATACAGCCGAGAACGGCCGTCCCGACGAGTCGGCAATCGGTGCGCTCGATCTGCCGCAAGACGCGGTCGCCTACCTCTGCGGACCGCATCCGTTCATGACGGATATGCGCAGCGCGCTGGTGCGGGCCGACATCGACGAGTCACGCGTGCACTCCGAACTTTTTGGCGCACTACCGCCGATCAACCCCGGCATCAGCGACGATGCCACCCGGCCGCCGCACCTGCCCGACGGCCCGCCGGGCACCGGGCCCACCGTGTCCTTCGCCCGAAGCGGACTCACCGTCAATTGGTCTGACGACTACGGCAGCATCCTCGAACTCGCGGAGGCCTGCGACGTCCCGACGCGATTCTCCTGCCGCAGCGGCGTATGTCATATCTGCGTGACGCCATTGGTGGACGGAGCCATCAGCTACCGGCAGCCGCCCCTCGAGCTGCCCGGGGCGGGCTCCGCCCTGATTTGTTCGGCCCAGCCGAGTCAGGACGTGGTGTTGGACCTGTGAGCCGTCGACATCGTTCACACTTGTCGCGTGGTCACCATCCCAGCGGCGGCATGGCGAGGTGAGTTCGCGGTCCGGGCGCTGACGATCGGCCCCGTCGTCGGTCTCTGCCTCGGCGCGTTGGCCTGGCTCGATTCGGGCTTCTGGCTGTCCGGTGTGGTCGTGTTCGTCGTCGTCGGCACGTTGTACGGAGTCCTGATGGCGCGCCGCATGGCGCGGTACTGGCCGGGTGCCCGCGACCTCAACGGCGAGCAGCGGGTAGCAGTGGCGCGAGCGGTTCGGCGCGGTGAGGCGGTCGGAGCCGCTCCGGCGGGGACATCAGACGCAGACGACGCTCGGCTGTCCCAACCGGTCATCGACTACCGCGACGGTTTGCGCGCCGCCGCCGAGACGGGCTGGTGGCTACGGTGGCTGCTCATCTTCATCCTCGTCGTCGCGGTCGGCACTGCGGTGTGGGACTGGCAGTACGGTTCGTGGGGCAACGCCATAGCGTCGGCGATCTATCTGGTGGCCCTTCTGGCCGAAGTCTTCTGGATGCCGAAGTACCAGACCCGACTACTTGCCAATGCCGACCAGGCCGCGGCATTGGCCCGAAAGGCTCTGTAACGCCTCGCGTTATCTGGTAACCCAGTCTGTGTGAGCTTCGAGGCGAAATATGTCCGGACCCGCCGCCAACTGCGCGGGGTGGCCGAAAGTCTGATTGCCGGCCCGCAGTACCGCTCGTCGGGGACGGTCCGGCTGGCCGTGCGCCCCGACGGCTTCGCCGCAGTCACCATTCCCGTCGCGGTGCGTGGCACCGAGTTGGTCCTGCCCAACGATGCCGTTGCGCTGGAGGGGCCGATGAGTCTGGTCGCCGAGGCAGCGGGCATCGTCGCGGGTCCACCGGAGGGGGCGTACACCATCGCCGATCCGCTGCCACCCGACACCGATCTGCAGCTCGACGCGGAAGCGGCCGAATGGGTGAACCGGAGCCACTACGCGGGCGGGTATGCCTTGAAGAGCTTTCTGCCCGAATGTCATCCGGTGCTGTGGCCCGAACACTTCGACGTCGCGGTGACCGAGGACGAGGTCAACTACGGCGTTTCCGCGGGCGACGAACAGCATCGGATGCCCTACGCATACGTCGGCCCGTGGGCGTTGCCCAAGGGCGAGTTCTGGAATGCGCCGTTCGGAGCGCTCTACCCGCTCGACCACACCATCGACGTCGACGATCTGGCAGAGCGCATCGCCGACTTCTTCGAACGCGGCCGCCGAGAGTTGTCCAGACAACCGTGAGCATCGCCGACTCGTGCCGGTTGCCCCGACCACATATTGGGAACAGACTGCTTGAGGCTGACGTTAGGAGAAACGTGGCAACAAAAGACATCACCGCCGAACAGTTCAACGACACCATCACGGGAAACGACATCGTGCTGGTGGACTTCTGGGCGTCGTGGTGCGGCCCGTGTAAGGCATTCGCGCCGACGTTCGCGGCGTCGTCCGAGCAGCATCCCGACGTGGTGTACGCCAAGGTCGACACCGAGGCTGAGCAGCAGCTCGCCGCGGCAGCCGACATCCGCTCCATCCCGACGCTGATGGCGTTCAAGAAGGGCAAGCTGGTGTTCAACCAGGCCGGCGCCCTGCCCCCGGCGGCCCTCGAGGACCTGGTGCAGAAGGTCAAGGAGTTCGACGTGGATGCCGCGGTGGCCGCGCAGGAGAACGGTCAGCCGGACTAACGGGTCGCACGCGATAGCGTGCAGTCCGTGAGTGAGCACGCGAGCCCCGCAGAAGAGCAATTCGTCCTCGTCGACCGCCCGCGCCCGAACGTGGCGCTGGTGACGCTGAACCGTCCCGAGCGGATGAATTCGATGGCGTTCGACGTCATGGTCCCGCTCAAGAGGGTCCTGGACGAGCTGACCTACGACAATTCGGTGCGGGTGATCGTGCTCACAGGCGCGGGCCGCGGGTTCTCGTCAGGGGCCGACCACAAGTCGGCCGGTTCGGTCCCGCACATCGACGGGCTCACCCGCCCCAGCTTCGCGCTGCGGTCTATGCAGGTGCTCGACGACGTCATCCTCGCGTTGCGCAAGATGCACCAGCCGGTCATCGCCGCGGTCAACGGCGCGGCGATCGGCGGGGGGCTGTGTCTGGCGTTGGCGTGTGACATCCGCGTCGCCGCAGCTGGGGCGTACTTTCGCGCTGCGGGCATCAATAACGGGCTGACGGCCAGCGAGCTCGGTCTGTCCTATCTGCTGCCCCGCGCCATCGGGACCTCGCGGGCGTTCGAGCTGATGCTGACCGGCCGCGATGTGGACGCCGACGAGGCCCAGCGCATCGGCCTCGTGTCGCGCTCCGTGCCGGAGGCCGATCTGCTCGAGACGTGTTACGACATGGCCGAGGGGATCGCGGCGTTCTCCCGACCGGGAATCGAGTTGACCAAGCGCACGCTGTGGAGTGGACTGGACGCCGGTAGCCTTGAGGCACACATGCAGGCCGAAGGCCTGGGACAACTCTTCGTCCGACTGCTCACCGCCAACTTCGAAGAAGCGGTAGCCGCGCGCGCAGAGAAACGGCCGCCGGTCTTCACCGACGACAAATGACGACAACCAAGTAGTAGGGAGAGTGCAGCGTGATCACCGCAACGGACCTCGAGGTCCGCGCCGGCGCGCGCACGCTGCTCTCGACCGAAGGCGCCGCGTTGCGCGTGCAACCCGGCGACCGGATCGGGCTCGTCGGTCGTAACGGCGCAGGCAAGACCACCACCATGCGCATCCTCGCGGGGGAGGGCGAGCCGTACGCGGGCACGATCACGCGCATCGGCGACGTCGGTTATCTGCCACAAGATCCCAGGGAGGGGGACCTCGACATCCTCGCCAGGGACCGGGTGCTCTCGGCGCGCGGCCTCGACTCGCTGCTCGCGGATCTGGAGAAACAGCAGGCGCTGATGGCCGAGGTCGCCGATGACGCTGCCCGCGACAAGGCGGTGCGTCGCTACGGCCAACTCGAAGAGCGGTTCGCCGCTCTCGGCGGCTATGCGGCCGAGAGCGAGGCCGGCCGCATCTGCGCGAGTCTCGGCTTGGCAGAACGTGTTCTGACCCAGCCGCTGCGGACGCTGTCCGGTGGACAGCGGCGCAGGGTGGAGCTCGCGCGAATCCTGTTCGCCGCGTCCGAATCCGGTGCAGGCTCGGCCACGACGCTCTTACTCGACGAACCGACGAACCACCTCGACGCCGACTCAGTCGGCTGGCTGCGCGACTTCCTCCAGCAGCACAAGGGTGGACTCATCGTCATCAGCCACAACGTCGATCTGCTCGCCGACGTGGTCAACCGCGTGTGGTTCCTCGACGCGGTGCGTGGCGAGGCCGATGTCTACAACATGGGCTGGCAGAAGTACCTCGATGCCCGGGCCACCGACGAACAGCGGCGCCGCCGTGAACGTGCCAACGCCGAACGCAAGGCGACGGCGCTGCGCACTCAAGCCGCCAAGATGGGGGCAAAGGCCACCAAAGCCGTTGCTGCACAGAACATGTTGCGCCGGGCCGACCGGATGATGGCCGCACTCGACGAGGAGCGAGTTGCTGACAAGGTGGCGCGAATCAAGTTCCCGACTCCCGCGCCGTGCGGTCGCGTCCCGTTGGTAGCGAAGGGGTTGACCAAGAACTACGGCTCGCTCGAGGTGTTCACCGGTGTGGACCTGGCCATCGACCGCGGATCGCGGGTCGTGGTGCTCGGCCTCAACGGTGCGGGTAAGACGACCCTGCTGCGCCTGCTGGCAGGAGCGGAGACCGCCGATTCCGGAACGCTGGAACCGGGCCACGGATTGAAGCTCGGGTACTTCGCGCAGGAACACGACACCCTTGACGACCACGCGACAGTGTGGGAGAACATCCGACACGCGGCACCCGACACCGGCGAGCAGGATCTGCGGGGTCTGTTGGGCGCGTTCATGTTCAGCGGTCCGCAGCTCGAACAGCCCGCGGGCACACTGTCTGGCGGTGAGAAGACCCGCCTGGCGCTGGCGGGTCTCGTCGCGTCCACGGCCAACGTGCTGCTGCTCGACGAGCCGACCAACAATCTCGATCCCGCGTCGCGCGAGCAGGTTCTCGATGCGCTGCGAAGTTACATCGGCGCTGTGGTCTTGGTGACCCACGATCCAGGCGCCGCCGAGGCGCTGGATCCGCAGCGCGTGGTCTTGCTGCCGGACGGCACCGAGGACTTCTGGTCGGCCGACTATCGGGACCTCATCGAGCTCGCCTGAGCCGGAAAGCGAACCGTTTCATTGATTTGCCATCCACTCGTGTAACCGGTTCCTACGCTGGGTATCCGTCGGGGATCAATCGCACGGGGAGGTGCCGATGAAGAAATTGACCAAAGACCGGGATGAACTCATCACGGAGCTGAGGAGTGCATACGAAGGGGGCGCGAGTATCCGCACCCTGGTCGCGTCGACCGGTCGTTCTTACGGGTCGATCCACAGCATGCTTCGCGAATCTGGCACGACGATGCGCAGCCGCGGCGGCCCGAACCACCGCAGCCGCAGGCACTACGGCTGAATCTCCGACTGAACCTGGCGTAGCGACGCCTCGACCAGGTCCAGTACGCCGCTGAGCTTTTCGGGATCATCTCCCGAAGCCAGGCGTGCGACCAGGCCGTCGAGCACGAGATCCAGGTACGTCTGCAACACCGCGCTTGGCACATCGTCACGGAGCCGTCCAGCCTGCTTCTGGCGGCGTAGCCGCGCGGTGGTGGCCGCCGACAATTCGGCGGACCGCTCCATCCAGCCCCGATGAAACTCCGGGTCGTTGCGCAGCTTGCGGGCGATCTCCAACCGCGTCGCCAGCCAGTCGAACTGCTCCGGTGCCGCCAGCATGTCGCGCATCACCTGCACGAGGCCCTCGCGCGACGCCACGTCCGCCATCCGTTCGGCGTCCTCACGAGCCAACTCGAAGAACAGGGTGTCCTTGTCACGGAAGTGGTGGAAGATGGCGCCGCGCGACAGCCCGATCGTCTGCTCGAGCCGCCGCACGGTCGCCTTGTCGTAGCCGTACTCCGCGAAACACCGCCGGGCACCGTCAAGGATCTGACGACGGCGCGCCGCCAAATGGTCGTCGGTGACCCGGGGCATGTGACTACGACCGCAGCATGTTGCGCAGCACGTACTGCAGGATGCCGCCGTTGCGGTAGTAGTCCGCCTCGCCAGGTGTGTCGATGCGCACCACCGCGTCGAACTCGACGACATCGTCAGAGCCGCCTGCCTCGTTGTCCTTCTTCGCGGTCACCTTCACCGTCTTCGGCGTCTT
This sequence comes from Mycolicibacterium rhodesiae NBB3, assembly GCF_000230895.2. The sequence goes on along the minus strand of NC_016604.1, from coordinate 5,380,469 downwards.
GCCGTCGTTGAGCGCTTCGATGCCCGTGATGTCGAACGTCTCGGTGCCGTCGAGTTTCAGCGATGCCGCCGACTCACCCTCGGGGAACTGCAGCGGGATGACGCCCATACCGATCAGGTTGCTGCGGTGGATGCGCTCGAACGACTCGGTGATGACCGCCCGCACCCCCAGCAGGCTGGTGCCCTTGGCCGCCCAGTCACGTGAGCTGCCCGACCCGTACTCCTTACCGCCCAGCACGACCAGCGGGATGTTCTGCTCCGCGTAGTTCTGCGCGGCGTCGTAGATGAACGCCTGCTCTCCACCGTTGGTGAAATCGCGCGTGTATCCACCCGCCACGTCATCGAGCAGCTGGTTGCGCAGCCGGATGTTGGCGAAGGTCCCGCGGATCATCACCTCATGGTTTCCACGCCGCGAGCCGTAGGAGTTGTAGTCCGCCTTCTCGACACCGTGCGAATCGAGGTACTGCGCAGCCGGCGTGCCCGGTTTGATGCTGCCCGCGGGGGAGATGTGGTCCGTCGTCACCGAATCACCGAGCAGCGCAAGCACTCTGGCACCGTGGATGTCGGTCACCGGCTCCGGTTCGGCCGGCATGCCGTCGAAGTACGGTGGCTTGCGCACGTAGGTCGACTGGTCGTCCCACTCGAACGTGTTGCCGCTCGGCGTAGGCAGGTTGCGCCAGCGCTCGTCGCCCTTGAACACGTCCGCGTAGTTCTTGACGAACATCTCCGTGTTGATCGCGTTGGCGATGGTGTCGTCGATGTCTTTCTGCGACGGCCAGATGTCCTTGAGGAAGACATCGTTGCCCGCGTCGTCCTTGCCGAGTGCTTCGGACTCGAAGTCGAAGTCCATCGTGCCCGCCAGCGCGTAGGCGATGACCAGCGGCGGCGACGCCAGGTAGTTCATCTTGACGTCGGGATTGATCCGGCCCTCGAAGTTACGGTTGCCCGAAAGGACGGCCGTCACGGACAGGTCGGCGTCGTTGATCGCCTTGCTGATGTCATCGGGCAGCGGCCCGGAGTTGCCGATGCACGTCGTGCAGCCGTAGCCGACGAGGAAGAACCCGAGCTTCTCCAGGTACGGCCACAGGCCGGCCTTGTTGTAGTAGTCGGTGACGACCTGCGAGCCCGGCGCCATCGTGGTCTTCACCCACGGCTTGGACGTGAGGCCCTTGTCGACGGCGTTCTTGGCCAGCAGGGCCGCACCCAACATGACCTCGGGGTTGGAGGTGTTGGTGCACGACGTTATCGCCGCGATCACGACGGCGCCGTGGTCGACGATGCAGTCGCCGCGTTCGGAGTTCTTGACCTCGACGGGGTTCGTCGGCCGTCCGTTCGAATTGACCGCCGCCGACGGCACCGACGCATCGCTGTCGTCGAACGAGAGCACCGCCGGGTCACTGGCGGGAAACGACTCCTCGACCGCCTCGTCGAGCTTCGTGTGCTCGGCCGGCAGGTTCTCCTCGACGTAGTTGTGAATGTCCTTGCGGAAGGCGGTCTTCGCGTCGGACAGCGCAATGCGGTCCTGCGGACGCTTCGGTCCCGCGATCGACGCGACCACATCACCGAGGTCCAGCTCGATGTATTCGGAGAACTTGGGCTCGCGCGACGGGTCGTGCCACATGCCCTGTTCCTTGGCGTACGCCTCGACCAGCGCCAGCTGCTTTTCGCTGCGCCCGGTCATCCGCAGATAGTCGATCGTGACGTCGTCGATCGGGAATATCGCTGCGGTGGAACCGAATTCGGGGCTCATGTTGCCCAGGGTCGCGCGGTTGGCAAGCGGCACCTCCGCGACACCGTCGCCGTAGAACTCGACGAACTTGCCGACGACACCGTGCTTGCGCAGCATCTCGGTGACGGTGAGCACCACGTCGGTGGCGGTCACTCCGGGCTTGCGCTCGCCGGAGAGTTTGAAGCCGACAACCCGCGGGATCAACATCGAGACCGGCTGGCCCAGCATGGCCGCCTCGGCCTCGATGCCGCCGACGCCCCACCCCAGCACGCCGAGGCCGTTCTCCATCGTGGTGTGGCTGTCGGTGCCCACGCAGGTGTCGGGGTAGGCCACCCCGTTGCGTTCCATCACAACGCTGGCCAGGTACTCGATGTTGACCTGGTGCACGATGCCGGTGCCGGGCGGCACGACCTTGAAGTCGTTGAACGCGCCTTGGCCCCACCGCAGGAACTGGTAGCGCTCACCGTTGCGCTGGTATTCGATCTCGACGTTGCGTTCGAATGCGTTGGCGGTACCGAACAGATCGGCGATCACCGAGTGGTCGATCACCAGGTCGGCGGGTGCCAACGGATTGACCTGATCCGGGTCGCCGCCGAGCTCACCAACCGCTTCGCGCATGGTGGCGAGATCGACGATGCACGGGACGCCGGTGAAGTCCTGCATGATCACCCGCGCGGGGGTGAACTGGATCTCCACGCTGGGGTCGGCGGACGGATCCCAGCTGGCGATCGCCTCGATGTGGTCTTTGGTGATATTGGCGCCGTCCTCGGTGCGCAGCAGGTTTTCGGCGAGCACCTTGAGGCTATAGGGAAGTTTCTCTGTTCCGGGCACCGCGTCCAGGCGGTAGATCTCGTAGCTCTGGTCCCCGACTTTCAGCGTGTCCTGGGCTCCAAACGAATTGACCGAATCTTTGCTGCTCACATCAACTCCCGGCTAGATATCGCCGCGACGGGCTGTGTCGACGGCGCTCTCGATTCTAACAGTACGCTTGTCCTGTAAACCACCCTGGGGGCGGTCTCAGTCCGTCTCTTCACGTTCTCCCGATCTACCGCGTGCTGCCACCCCGCTGTATACCCATCGCGTACGGTTCACCTGTGATCGGACCGCAAGTCATTCCGTTCCTACCCGCTTATATCCCGCCCGACGTGTGCGGGCCGGTCGGCAAGGATCCCGCGACCACCTCCGTCGACGAGTGTTTGAACCTCGTGATCACCGACGTCAGAGACGACGGTTTCAGCGCGGCGCCCACCGCCGACAACGCCGGCCTGGCCGATGTCATCGCCGAGGCCAAGCAGAAGGGTATCGACCTCAAGGTCGTCGTCGTCGACCGGAACCCGCCGATCGACACACCGTTGCGCGACATCGCGACCGAGGTGGGGGAGGCGTTTCCGGGATCGACGGTTCTGGTGCTCAGCCCCACGGAGTCCGGCACCTTCAGCACGACCTTTGACCGTGCGACGCTGGAGGCCGGTCAGGATGTCGCCGAGGGTCGCGGCTCGATACAGGGATCGAAGAATTTCGTCAGCGAGTTGACGACCCAACATTTCCCGTGGACGACATTCACGATTGTGGTGGTCCTAGCAGTGATTGCCGCCGTGGTGGCAACGCGAATGTTGCAAAATCGCGCCAAACGCCAGAAGGTCTGAGGCCTTGCAAAAAGCGGCGTAGCGCTGCGGTTTTGCGAATTTCATTGTGCCCCAATGTCACAGCCGCATAACGCTATTCGCAATTACAAACTTGTAGTTTGTGACTAAAGTTTCTTTGGCGTCAGTTGTGACGTACGGTGCAGTCTGTAGCTGATGTTGCAGATGTGACTTCTGTGACTTTTGCGGCGAGCCATAGGAGACCTTGTCCAATGAGACGCACCTCTAGCGCCTCTGCTTCGCAACTCTGCGGGCGGGTCTGCGCAATCCCTCTCACGGCCGGCATGCTTTTCATCACGCCCCCGTTGGCCATCGCGCAACCCGCCGATCCGAACAGCGTCGGCGCACTCGTCGCAGCGGTCGCCAACGTCAACCAGAAGTTGCAGGACCTCGGCGCCGCCATCCAGGCGAAGCAGGAAGGCGTCAACAAGGCGATCGTCGACGTGCAGACCGCGCGGGACAACGCGGCCGCCGCGCAGCGTGAACTCGACGCCAGCGCGCAGCGCGTGAAAGACGCCAACGTCGCCATCGAGGCTGCGCAGGACCGCTTCGACACATATGCCGTCGCGACCTATGTCAACGGCCCGTCGAGTTCGTATCTGACCGCGTCCGACCCCAGCGACATCCTCGACACCGCGGCGACCGGACAGACGCTGGCCGTCAGCACCCAGCGGGTGATCAGTGACCTGCAGCGGGCGCGCACCGAACAGGTGAACAAGGAGTCGGCCGCACGGCTGGCCAAACAGAACGCGGACCAGGCTGTCGTCGACGCCGAGGCCAGCCAGCAGACCGCGGTCTCGGCGCTGACCGAGGCCCAGCAGAGCTTCCGCGATCAGCAGGCCGAGCTGGACAAGCTGACGGCTGAACGTACCGCGGCGCAAGCCAAACTCGCTGAGGTCCGCAAGTTCTCGGCACCCGCCGCAGGCGCTCCCGCACGGCCGGCCTCCGCGCCGACCGGATCGTCGAACCCGGCCGCCGACTGGGACCGTGGACCGCAGAAGGTCGACCCGGAGACGGGCAACTGGGCCACGCCGTGGGACCCCTTCCTGCCCGCGATTCCCAGCGCATTCGTCAGCGGCGATCCGATCGCGATCATCAACACGGTCCTCGGTTATGCGTCGACGTCGGCGCAGGTCACTCAGGACCTGGGCCGCAAGTTCCTGCAGTCGCTCGGCCTGCTGCCGCAGCCGGCCGCTGCCTCGACGGGCTACACGAACGGTGCGATTCCCAAGGTCTACGGCCGGCAGGCCACCGAGTATGTGATCCAGCGCGCCATGTCGCAGATCGGCGTGCCGTATTCGTGGGGTGGCGGCAACGCGGCGGGTAAGAGCTTGGGTATCGATTCCGGTTCGAACACAGTCGGATTCGACTGTTCGGGACTGATGCTCTATGCCTTCGCCGGTGTCGGCATCAAGCTGGACCACTACTCGGGCTCGCAGTACAACGCCGGCCGCAAGGTCCCGTCGTCGGAAGCACGTCGCGGCGACATGCTGTTCTGGGGGCCCAACGCCAGCCAGCACGTCGCGCTGTACCTCGGTAACGGCCAGATGCTCGAGGCGCCCTACACCGGTTCAACGGTGAAGGTCTCGCCTGTCCGCACCAGCGGTATGACCCCGTACGCGACACGCCTCATCGAATGGTGACGATAAGGATTACTTTGCAGTTCAAGCGGTTTCGGTTCCTGAGCGGGATTCTGACGACGGTCGCTGCGGTAGCGGTGGCCGTCTGCGCAGCCATGCCCGCGGCGGCGGCCCCCGATGACGGCCAGTGGGACCCGACCCTGCCCAAGATCCTGTCCGCGGGCGCGCCGGGGGATCCGCTGTCGGTGGCCAACGCGTCGCTCGCCGCGACCGCACAGGCCACCGAAGCCACGCTGAACCTCGGCCGCTCGTTCCTGTCCTCGCTCGGTTTCGGGCCGCCGGCCACGGCGAGCGTCGCACCCGGCCGGGTCCGCGGCCCCCAGGCCATCGAATACGTACTCCGCCGCGGCGCCTCGCAGATCGGCACCCCGTATTCCTGGGGTGGCGGTAAGCCGACCGGACCGAGCACCGGCGTCGACTCCGGCGCCAACATCGTCGGTTATGACTGTTCGGGCTTCACCCAGTTCTCGTTCGCCGGCGTGGGTGTGCTGATCCCGAAGTACTCCGGCGATCAGTACAACACCGGTCGCAAGGTTCCGCTGAACCAGGCCAAGCGCGGCGATCTGCTGTTCTGGGGTCCGGGTGGAAGCCAGCACGTGGCGATCTATCTCGGCGGCGACAAGATGCTGGAGTCCGGAGGCACCGCGGGCGGGGTCGGAATCAGCCAGGTGCGTCGGGCGGGCCTGCAGCCGTACGTCGCGCGAATTATCGAAACCTGAGCCGCGCCTGAGCACAACCTGAGGTCTGGCTAGCAATGCCGGTCATGTGGGCGGCACGCGGCCGGGCAACGTCGACGGATTCCGAAGTGCCTGGAATAGTTGACGACGAGCGTGCGGCGGACAAGGTGCCGCAGAGGCCGAAAATGGGCCATATACCGATGTGGGAGGACCTTTGATGACGTCACCGAGTGGGTCGCCGCAGGGCGCCGGAGGGTTCTCTGGGCAGGCCCCGTCCGGGCAGCAGGGCCCCGCGCAGGGTTACCCCCCGGGTCAGGGTGGGACGCACGCTGCGCCGATCAACAACGGTGGGCTGCAGCAGGAGGTGCACACCCTGGAGCGGGCGATTTTCGAGGTCAAGCGCATCATCGTGGGCCAGGACCAACTCGTGGAGCGCATGCTGGTCGGTCTGCTCGCCAAGGGCCACGTGCTGCTCGAAGGTGTTCCCGGTGTCGCCAAGACGCTGGCGGTCGAGACGTTCGCCAAGGTCGTGGGCGGCACCTTCGCGCGTATCCAGTTCACTCCCGACCTGGTGCCCACCGACATCGTCGGTACCCGCATCTACCGCCAGGGCAAAGAGGAGTTCGACATCGAACTCGGCCCGGTCGTGGTGAACTTCCTGCTCGCCGACGAGATCAACCGCGCACCCGCCAAGGTGCAGTCGGCGCTGCTCGAGGTCATGGCGGAGCGCAAGATCTCGATCGGCGGCAAGACGTTCCCGCTGCCCGCACCGTTCCTCGTGATGGCCACGCAGAACCCGATCGAGCAGGAAGGCGTGTACGCGCTCCCCGAAGCGCAGCGCGACCGCTTCCTGTTCAAGCTCAACATCGACTACCCGACGCCCGAGGAAGAGCGCGAGATCATTTACCGGATGGGTGTGAAGCCTCCCGAGCCCAAGCAGGTTCTCGGGCCGGGCGATCTGCTCCGCCTGCAAGACGTGGCAGCCAACAATTTCGTGCACCATGCGCTGGTCGACTATGTGGTGCGCGTCGTCACCGCGACGCGTGAGCCCGAGAAGTTCGGTATGCCCGACGCGAAGGCGTGGATCGCCTACGGCGCCTCACCACGTGCCTCGCTGGGCATCATCGCGGCCTCGCGGGCGCTCGCGCTGGTGCGCGGACGTGACTACGTCATTCCGCAGGACGTCGTCGAGGTCATCCCGGACGTGCTCCGGCACCGTCTCGTGCTGACCTATGACGCGTTGGCCGATGAGATCTCGTCGGAGACGGTGATCAACCGGATCCTGCAGACCGTTGGCCTGCCGCAGGTCAATGCCATTCCGCAGCAAGGAAATTCGGTGCCACCCGTCATGCCCGCCGCAGCGGCTGCGGCCAGCGGTCGGTGACCAGTTCCCGACGTGCGGTTGACCTGCCGTCGCTCAAGCGCGGGGAGATCCGTGACCCCGCGCTGACGGCGGCGCTGCGCAAGCTCGAGCTGACCGTGCGCCGCAAGCTTGACGGAGTACTGCACGGCGACCACCTCGGCCTGCTGCCCGGTCCGGGCTCCGAACCCGGCGAGTCGCGGCTCTATCAGCCGGGCGACGATGTGCGCCGGATGGATTGGTCGGTGACCGCGCGCACCACGCATCCGCATGTGCGCCAAATGATCGCCGACCGCGAACTGGAGACCTGGCTGGTCGTCGACGTGTCGGCGAGCCTGGACTTCGGCACCGTCGGCTGCGAGAAGCGCGATCTGGCGGTGGCGGCCGCAGCCGCGATCACGTTCCTCAACAGCGGCGGCGGCAACCGGATCGGCGCCATCATCGCCAACGGTGACACCGTGCGGCGCGTTCCGGCGCTGTCGGGTCGCATGCACGAGCAGGAGATGCTGCGGGCCATCGCCACGATGCCGAAGGCGCCGCCGGGGGTGCGCGGTGATCTCGCTGCCACCATCGATGCCCTGCGCAGGCCAGAGCGCAGGCGCGGGATGGCGGTGATCATCAGCGACTTCCTCGGTCCGATCGACTGGATGCGCCCGCTGCGGGCCATCGCCGGTCGGCACGAGGTGCTCGGCATCGAGGTGCTGGATCCGCGTGACGTCGAACTGCCGCCCGTCGGCGATGTCGTCCTGCAGGACACCGAGACCGGCCGCACCCGCGAGTTCACCATCGACCCGCAGCTGCGCGACGACTTCGCGAAGGCCGCGGCGGCGCATCGAGCCGAGGTGGCGCGGACACTGCGGCGCTGCGATGCACCGCTGCTGTCGCTGCGCACGGACCGAGACTGGATCGCCGACGTGGTCCGGTTCGTCGCCACCCGGCGTCTGGCCCTGGCTGGCCGCGCATAATAGCGATTTGATCTGAAAAGACTTTGCGTACATGACATTACCGATACTCGGACCGATAACGCTGTCGGGTTTCGAACACGCATGGTTCTTCTTGTTCCTGTTGGTCGTGCTCGGCGTGGTCGCGCTGTACATCATCGTCCAGCTGGCCAGGCACCGCCGGATGCTGCGGTTCGCCAACATGGAGTTGCTGGAAAGCGTTGCGCCCAAACGGCCGACGCGCCGTCGGCACCTGCCCGCGATCCTGCTCGTGATCGCATTGGTCTTCCTGACGGTCGCGATGGCGGGTCCCACGCACGACGTCCGCATTCCACGCAACCGCGCGGTCGTGATGCTCGTGATGGACGTGTCGCAGTCGATGCGCGCCACCGACGTCTCACCCAACCGCATGGCCGCGGCACAGGAGGCGTCCAAGCAGTTCGCCGACGAACTCACTCCCGGAATCAATCTCGGCCTGATCGCCTACGCCGGAACCGCGACCGTGCTCGTCTCACCGACCACAGGTCGCGAAGCCACCAAAGCCGCGATCGACAAGCTGCAGTTCGCCGACCGCACCGCCACCGGTGAGGGCATCTTCACCGCCCTGCAGGCGATCGCCACGGTGGGGGCGGTGATCGGCGGCGGGGACGAACCACCGCCGGCGCGCATCGTGTTGTTCTCCGACGGTAAAGAGACGGTGCCGTCGAACCCGGACAACCCCAAGGGCGCGTTCACCGCCGCGCGGACCGCCAAGGACCAGGGGGTGCCGATCTCGACGATTTCGTTCGGTACGCCGTACGGCTACGTCGAGATCAACGACCAACGGCAGCCGGTGCCCGTGGATGACGAGATGCTCAAGGAGATCGCCGATCTCTCCGGTGGAGAGGCGTTCACCGCGTCCAGCCTCGAACAGCTCCGCCAGGTGTATGCGAACCTGCAGCAGCAGATCGGGTACGAGACGATCAAGGGCGACGCGAGTATCGGCTGGCTGCGGCTCGGTGCGCTCGCGCTGGCATTGGCGGCGCTGTCGGCGCTGTTCATCAACCGTCGCCTGCCGAACTAGGGATGACGAGCTGATATGACGCTTCCGTTGCTGGGACCGGTCTCGCTGACCGGATTCCAACACATCTTCTGGCTGCTGTTCTTCCTCGTCGTCGTGGCGGGTCTGATCGGGCTGTACGTGGCTGCCCAACTGGCCAGGCGCCGGCGACTGCAGCAGTTCGCCAACACCGAACTGCTCGACAGCGTGGCGCCGCACCGCCCGAGCCCGTGGCGGCACGCGCCGGCCGCGTTGCTGGCAATCTCGTTGCTGCTGTGCACGATTGCGCTCGCCGGGCCCACCTACGACCAGCGTCTACCACGCAATCGCGCGGTCGTGATGCTGGCGATCGACGTGTCCCAGTCGATGAAGGCGACCGACGTCGAACCCAGTCGCCTGGCGGCCGCGCAGGAGGCCTCCAAGAAGTTCGTCGACGAGCTCACCCCCGGCATCAACCTCGGCGTCATCGCCTACGCGGGCACCGCGACCGTAATGGTGTCGCCGACCACGAACCGGGACGCGAGCAGACGCGCGATCGACAACCTCCAGGTGGCCGACCGGACCGCCACCGGCGAAGCCATCTTCACCGCGCTGTCGTCCATCTCGACCGTGGGTGCCGTGATCGGCGGCGGTGACACACCACCCCCTGCGCGGATCGTGCTCTTCTCCGACGGCAAGGAGACCGTGCCGAACAACCCGGACAACCCCAAGGGTGCCTTCACCGCCGCGCGGACCGCCAAGGATCAGGGCGTGCCGATCTCGACGATCTCCTTCGGCACCAAGAACGGCTCGGTCGAGGTCAACGACGAGCGGGTACCGGTGCCCGTCGACGACGAGATGATGCGCAAGATCGCCCAGCTCTCCGGCGGTGAGTCCTATACCGCGTCCAACATCGACGAACTGAACAAGGTCTACGCCACGCTTCAGGATCAGATCGGCTACGAGACGGTCCGGGGCGAGGCGACCACCGGCTGGCTGCGGCTCGCGGCTCTGACAGCTGCGCTGGCAGCGGTGGCGAGCCTGCTCGTCAACCGACGACTGCCACTCTGAGGCGATTTCTTAAGAATGCTGTTGAGGCGATAGGTTGGCGTGTATGACTGCGCACGCGAGGAGCAGAAAAATTGGCTGAATTCGTATCGCGCTCCGTACTGGTCACCGGTGGCAATCGCGGCATCGGTCTTGCGATAGCTCAGCGCCTCGCGGCCGACGGCCACAAAGTGGCCGTCACCCATCGTGGATCGGGCGCACCCGAGGGTCTTTTCGGCGTCGTGTGCGACGTCACCGACAACGAGGCCGTCGATCGTGCGTTCAAAGAGGTCGAGGAGCACCAGGGTCCGGTCGAGGTGCTGGTGTCCAACGCGGGCATCTCCCAGGACGCGTTCATGATCCGGATGACCGAGGAGCGCTTCGAGAACGTCATCAACGCCAACCTCACCGGAGCGTTCCGGGTGGCCCAGCGGGCCTCGCGCAGCATGCAGCGCAAGCGGTTCGGCCGGATCATCTTCATCGGGTCGGTCTCGGGTATGTGGGGGATCGGCAACCAGTCCAACTACGCGGCCGCCAAGGCCGGCCTGATCGGCATGGCCCGCTCCATCTCCCGCGAGATGGCCAAGGCGGGCGTCACGGCCAACGTCGTGGCGCCGGGCTACATCGACACCGAGATGACCCGCGCACTCGACGAGCGCATCCAGGAAGGCGCGCTGGATTTCATTCCCGCGAAGCGGGTCGGCACCGCCGAGGAGGTTGCCGGTGCGGTCAGCTTCCTGGCATCTGAAGACGCGAGCTACATCGCCGGCGCGGTCATCCCCGTCGACGGCGGCATGGGCATGGGCCACTAGAAAGGAAACCGCAACATGGCAGGACTTCTGGAAGGCAAGCGGATCCTCGTCACGGGGATCATCACCGACAGCTCGATCGCGTTCCACATTGCGAAGGTCGCCCAGGAGGCGGGCGCCGAGCTCGTGCTCACCGGGTTCGACCGGATGAAGCTGATCCAGCGCATCGCCGACCGACTCCCGGAGAAGGCGCCGCTGCTCGAACTCGACGTGCAGAACGAGAAGCACCTCGACACGCTGGCCGACCGGATCGCCGAGGCGATCGGCGAGGGCAACAAGCTCGACGGCGTCGTGCACTCGATCGGTTACATGCCGCAGACCGGAATGGGCATCAACCCGTTCTTCGACGCGCCGTACGAGGACGTCGCCAAGGGCATCCACATCTCCGCCTACTCGTATGCATCGCTGGCCAAAGCGGTGCTGCCCATCATGAATCCGGGCGGCGCGATCGTGGGTATGGATTTCGATCCGACGCGCGCAATGCCCGCCTACAACTGGATGACGGTGGCCAAGAGTGCGCTGGAGTCGGTTAACCGGTTCGTGGCACGTGAAGCCGGTCCGCACGGTGTGCGGTCGAATCTCGTTGCCGCAGGACCGATCCGCACGCTGGCGATGAGCGCCATCGTTGGTGGCGCGCTCGGCGAGGAGGCAGGCGCGCAGATGAAGCTACTCGAAGAGGGCTGGGATCAGCGGGCGCCGATCGGGTGGAACATGAAGGACCCGACGCCGGTCGCCAAGACCGTGTGCGCGCTGCTGTCGGACTGGCTGCCCGCCACGACCGGCACGATCATCTACGCCGACGGCGGCGCCAGCACCCAGCTTCTGTAATGCAGGTCGATGAGCGCTCGCGCGAAGAGCAATGGACGTAGACGCCGTCCTGCTGCTGTCGTTCGGCGGGCCGGAGGCGCCGGACCAGGTGATGCCGTTCCTGGAGAACGTCACCAGGGGACGGGGGATCCCGCGTGAGCGCCTCGAGTCCGTCGCGGAGCACTACCTGCATTTCGGCGGTGTCTCACCGATCAACAGCATCAACCGCGCGCTGATCGACCAGCTGCGTGGACTCATCGACGTCCCTGTCTACTTCGGCAACCGCAACTGGGAGCCGTACGTCGAAGACGCCGTCACCGCCATGGCCAACGACGGGATCCGCACCGCGGCGGTCTTCGCGACGTCGGCGTGGGGCGGCTACTCGGGGTGCACGCAGTACGTCGAGGACATCGCGCGCGCCAGGCGGGCCGCGGGAGATGCCGCACCGCGCTTGGTGAAACTGCGTCAGTTCTACGACCATCCGCTGTTCGTGCAGATGTTCAGCGACGCGATCACCGCGGCGGCGCAGACGGTGCCCGGCAATGCGCGGTTGGTGTTCACCGCGCATTCCATCCCGTTGTCCGCCAGATCCCGCTGTGGCACAGACCTATACGAGCGGCAGGTGGCCTACGCGGCCAGCCTCGTTGCTGCCGCTGCGGGCTACGCGGAGCACGACCAGGTCTGGCAGTCGCGGTCCGGACCGCCGCAGGTGCCGTGGCTGGAGCCGGACGTCGCCGACCATCTGGCCTCGCTCGCCGAGTCCGGGACCGGCGCCGTGATCGTCTGCCCGATCGGCTTCGTGGCAGACCACATCGAGGTGGCGTGGGACCTCGACCATGAATTGAGGCTGCAGGCCGAAGGTGCCCACATCGCGTTCGCGCGGGCGACGACGCCCAACGCGGACCTCGCGCGGGTGGTAGCCGATCTGCTCGACGAACTGCGGAACGACCGCGACCCCGTTCGGGTAACCGGCCCGGATGCTCCACCGCTGCAGGGCTTCTCGATCGACGGCGTCGTGTGCACAGACAGGTGTGACACCAGGTAGCCTCGGCCGTTCGTCAGTGCTGCCAGGCGGAGTGCAATATCGCGCTGACGGCGGCCAGCCGGGCCGACCGCACGACCCCGCTGAGCGGGCGCAGTGCTTCGCTTGCCGTCTGCACGTCGGCAGAACTGTTGAGCCCGATCGGGATCAGTCCCGAGCTGACGGTGATGATCGCGTCGATGTACGCGGCGTTCTCCAGCACGCGCAGTGCCCGCGTCGGGGCGTGGTCCGGAATGCTGTGCTGGCGTTCTGATTCCACGACCTGTTCGACCAGGCTTCGCGGATCCTCGATATCGCCGCCAGCGGCTTCTGCGTGCAGGGCGCCCAGTGCGTCGGCGGCGGAGCGGACCGCCGAACGCATGGTGTACTCGGCCTCACCCAGGTCGAGACCCACCGCTGGCGCCGCACCGGGCACCGAGTACACCGTCCAGGACAGCCCGCACGGGTCGGGCGCGGCATCGGGGTCGCCCTCGGTGTCGTCGACATCGGGGTACTCGTAGTCGGGCACCAGCCCGATGGCCTCGGCGGAATCGCCCGCGACGATCAGCGCCTCGCCGACGGTCACCGCGTCGCGCTGAAACTGTGTGCCCGCTGGGAGCCCGCGAACGTCGCCGGGTACCGGCAGAGCGACGCCGACCGTCGGGCCCGAGTTGCCCCGCCCCGCGCCGGAGCGCAGCGTCTGAAGCAGCGACACCGCGCCTGCGTCGGTCAGGTCCGGCCAGGGCAGGCCGGTGCGCCCCGCCGCCACCGAGTCATAGGCCGTCACGGAATGCCTTGGCGCCCATTGTGATAGCGCGTCCAGCACATCGTCGGGCGCAGCCACACCTGCAAGCCAGGCGTTCGCCCAGACCGACAACGACACACTCGGACACCACATGATTTCCGCAGTGTAGTTGTTAGCCGCTCATCGGGTCGGCTACGCGCTAGGCTGACGGCATGCCTGCTGCGCTGATCTGGCTAATCGCCGCGCTGGCCCTCGCCGGTGCCGAGGCGCTCACGGGTGATCTGTTTCTGCTGATGCTCGGCGGCGGCGCCCTGGCAGCAGCCGGGTCCAGCCTCATCTTCGACGACCTGTGGGTACACGGCGCGGTTTTCGCCGTGGTGTCGGTACTGCTGCTGGTGCTGGTTCGTCCCGCTCTGCGCAGGCATTTCATGTCGGGGAAGGGTCTGCCCGAGCCCGCGAAGGCGCTGGAGGGCAAGAGCGCATTGGTGCTCGACCGGGTAGGACGCCACGAGGGACAGGTGAAGCTCGAGGGCGAGGTCTGGACTGCGCGCCCGCTCAACGAGAGCGATGTCTTCGAACCAGGCGACCACGTGACCGTCGTGCAGATCGACGGTGCGACCGCGGTCGTGCAGAAAGTCGTCTAGAGCAACCTGGACAACTAGGGAAGGAACGTTTCATGGATGGTGCTGTCGCCGGTCTGATTCTGGTGGCTGTGCTGGTGGTCTTCGCCGCCATCATCGTGGCCAAGTCCGTCGCGTTGATCCCGCAGGCGGAAGCCGCGGTGATCGAGCGGCTTGGCCGCTACAGCAAGACCGTGTCGGGACAGCTGACGCTGCTCCTGCCGTTCGTCGACAAGATCCGTGCCCGCGTCGACCTGCGTGAGCGGGTCGTGTCGTTCCCCCCGCAGCCGGTGATCACCGAGGACAACCTGACGGTCAACATCGACACCGTGGTGTACTTCCAGGTGACCAACCCGCAGGCCGCGGTGTACCAGATCAGCAACTACATCGTCGGCGTCGAGCAGCTCACCACGACCACGCTGCGGAACGTGGTCGGCGGCATGACCCTGGAGCAGACGCTGACGTCTCGCGACTCGATCAACGGGCAGCTGCGCGGTGTGCTCGACGAGGCAACGGGCCGGTGGGGCCTGCGGGTCGCGCGCGTCGAATTGCGCAGCATCGATCCGCCGCCGTCGATCCAGGAGTCGATGGAAAAGCAGATGCGCGCCGACCGCGAGAAGCGCGCCATGATCCTGATGGCGGAAGGCAACCGCGAGGCGTCCATCAAACAGGCCGAAGGCCAGAAGCAGGCCCAGATCCTTTCGGCCGAAGGCGCCAAGCAGGCCGCGATCCTGGCCGCGGAGGCCGACCGGCAGTCCCGCATGCTGCGTGCCCAGGGTGAACGAGCTGCGTCGTATCTGCAGGCGCAGGGTCAGGCCAAGGCCATCGAGAAGACATTCGCCGCGATCAAGGCCGGCCGCCCCACACCCGAGATGCTGGCGTACCAATACCTGCAGACGCTGCCGCAGATGGCCAAGGGGGAGGCCAACAAGGTGTGGCTCGTCCCCAGCGACTTCGGCGCTGCGCTGCAGGGGTTCACGAAGATGCTCGGCGCCCCCGGCGACGACGGTGTGTTCCGGTATCAGCCGTCGCCGGTCGAGGAGGATCTGCCGAAACCGGAGGACGACTCGGATGAGGTCGCCGAGTGGTTCACCACCCAGACCGATCCGGCGATAGCTCAGGCCGTCGCCAAGGCAGAGGCCGAAGCGCGGTCGACGACTCCGGGTATCGGCGCGCTACCCGCCTCACCGGAGAATGATCCGCTGCCGCCTATGCAGTACCCGCCGCTGTCGCAGCAGTCACAGAACTATCCGCCGCCGCGCGGCGGCGGCTCGCACTCGCTGTAGGTGTTCAGGCGCTGACGACCAGCGACAGACCCTTGCGGTCGCGGGTCGGATTGCGCCGCTTGCTTCTTGCCACCAACCGCCGTACTGCGGACTCGATGCCGCGGGCGAGTTCGTCCGCATCGGGCACCGCCGCATAATCGGCCAGGATGCCGAAGAACAAATCCCCGGCATAGCTGAGTACCGCCACGCCGCTGCGTAGCTGCATCGCGATCGGCGGAACCGGGGTCACCGCCGCTACCCGCCGGCCCATGATGTGCAGCGGCTCGCGCGGTCCGGATGCAGTGGTGACGACGGCGGCCACGCTGTGCTGCGGCAACCGAGTCAACAGCCGCATGGCCCACGCGGCGACCGGAAACGGGACGTGGTTGGCCGCCGATCCGATTTCGCGGCCCGCATGCCTGGCGCGTGACAGCCGGGAGTGCACCACGCGCAGCTGTCCGACGGAGTCGGCGTCATCGACCGGCAGCAGCGCCAGCATCGCCGAGGCGTTGTCCGGCATGAGCGTGCGAAGCGATTCCGCCGACGGCTGGTGGCCATGACGGATCAGGTACGCGCGATAACTGTCGGTAAGCGCAGCCAACGCGACGTCAGCGACGGTGACGTCGAAGACTCGGCAAACCTGGTGAACGTCATCGAGCGACACTCGCGCGGCACTGTATCGACGCAGGTTGGTCATCGGTCCGTTCAAGGGCGTGGTTGCAGAGGACGGGAGGAGGTCGAACACGGCGCTGGCGAGCCGCGAAACGTCCTTCGACACATGCCATAACCCACGCATCCAAGTGATCGGATTCAGGCTGGACGCCGACGGTCGCACGTCGCATTGCTCGCCTCGCCGCGCCGAATCGAGTTGACCGCCCGGCGCGAGGTGGATTCCCTCATCGGAGAGTCCGGCAACGATGTGTGCGATTGTCACAGCGTGAGCGATACAGCTGTGGACTTTGAGGAGCATGGCCCACCGGCCGTCGCGCAGCCCCTCCATCACCCAGATCTCCCATAGCGGCCGGCTGCGGTCCATCCGCCAGGCCATGACTTCGGCGACGAGTCGATGCAACTCGTGCTCGTCGCCAGGCGAAGGCAACGAGAGCCGCTTGACGTGGCGAGCCACGTCGAAGTCGACGTCGTCGACCCACTCCGGGGCGTCATGGTCGAAAGCATGTGACCGCAACCGGTGAGCGAATCGGGGGCAAGTCTTGATCCGCTCACCGAGATTGGACAACAGGGAATCGAAATCCGGCATCGGCCCGTCGAGGGTCACCACGCTGCCAATCGCGAGACTGACTCGATGGTCGGAGTCTTCGGCACTCAGAAATCCCGACGCCAGGGCGGTCAACTCATCCATGTGTCTCGCCTCCCGAACTGTATGTAACCAATGGTTGCATTATCTTTTGACGGGAAGCAGCGGGTAAGGGTCTTTCGTCCTCAGGTCGATGCTTTTCAGCTGGCGGTCGTCGGCTCGGCGACCTGTTCTGCGCGGTCCAGGCGCTCGCGGTGATGGCGGCGGTGGGTGCGGATCTCATAGACCAGCCCGGCCACACCGACGCACGCGGTGCAGAACGAGATCAGCACCAACAGCGGGCTGACGTTGCCGGTCAGCGCATCGCCGAGGATCACCACGGCTGAGGTCCCGGGCAGCAACCCGATCAGCGTCGCGAACGTGTAGGGGAGCACCCGCACCGCCGACGCGCCCGCCGCGTAGTTCAGCACCGAGAACGGCACGGCGGGAATCAGCCGCATCGACACGATGGTGGGCCAGCCGCGTTGGCGAAGCCGCGTGTCCAGCGACTCGATCCGGGGATGCGGCACCAGCTTGATGAGCTGCCAGCCGGCGGCGCGGACCAGAAGCAGCGCGATGACCGCGCTGACGGTGGCGGCTGCGACTGCGAGTGGGACACCGAGGGCCGGACCGAACAGCAGTCCGGCGGCCAGGGTGAAGGCGGTGCGCGGGAACGGAAAGATCGTCACCACGATGTGTGCGCCCAGAAAGGCCAACGGGAACCAGGGGCCGACGGACGTCGCCCAGTCGCGCAGCTGTACCGCGTTCGGAAGGTCCACCAGCAGAGCGATTGCGACGAGAATCACAACCGCCGCCAGGATCGTGAACACTCGCCGCCGCGGGAGCGCAGCGGCCGTCACGAGCACCGAGGAGCGCACGGTGCGCAGGGTGCTGACGACGGTATTCACGCCTACCAAGACTACGTGGCCGGTGAGTTGGCTGCCCGCGGGCACCGGCCGGTGCGAGCGTGAGTTGGCTGCCCGCCGGTCTGCAGCGTGACCGGGATCATTTAGCCTGGTGAGCGGTCGTGTTAGACACAGAGGTCACACGTTCGACAACAGGAGAAGCCGGTGCCGGTAGATACGTCCGTGGGATCGGAGTCGGACCGCGAGCAGTGGCGTGCCGCCGTTGCCGGGGTGCTGGCAAAAAGCAGCCGCAAGGATCCCGCCGAACTGGGCGAGGCGCCTGAGCAACTGCTGGACTCGCCGACCTACGAAGGCTTTCCGATCCGGCCGCTGTATACCGTCCTCGACTCCCAGCCCGAGGCTCCGCTGCCCGGCAGTTGGCCGTTCATCCGCGGCTCGGACGGACTGCGCGACGTCAAATCCGGATGGAAGGTCGCCGAATCCTTCCCGGCGCCGGGACAGGTCGCGGTGACCGACGGAAACGGTGCGGTGCTGTCGGCGCTCACCGAGGGCACCAGCGCGCTGATCATCGATGTCGGTCCTGCCGGTGTGAACGCCGGCGAACTCGACCGGCTGCTCGAGGGGGTCTTCCTCGAACTGGTTCCCGTGGTTCTGGATGCGGGGACCGACTTCGCCGCCGCCGCCGATGCGGTGCTGGCACTGGTGACCGACCTGGATGACGAACGGCGAGCACGCCTTTCGGTCGACCTGGGCGCCGACCCGCTGACCGCGGCACTCAGCGGCCGCGGCGCTCCGTCGATCGACGAGGTGCTGGCCACCGCTGCCAAGACGATCGCCTACGACGGCGGCGTACGCGCCATCACCGTCGACGGTCCGGCGTTCCACGACCTCGGCGCGAATGCATCATGGGAGCTGGCCGGTGCGATCGCGGCGGGTGTCAGCTATTTGCGCCTCCTCGTCGACAGCGGAGTGCCCGCACGGGATGCGTTGCGTCAGATCAGCTTCAGGTTCGCCGCCGACGACGATCAGTTCATGACCATCGCGAAGCTGCGCGCGGGGCGACAGCTGTGGGCAAGGGTGGCCGAAGTGGTGGGTGCGCCCGACGCGGGCGCAGCAACGGTGCACGCGGTGACATCCAAACCGATGATGACTCAGCGTGATCCGTGGGTGAACATGCTGCGGACCACGGTTGCCGCCTTCGCCGCGGGTGTCGGGGGAGCCGACACCGTCGCGGTCCACGCGTTCGACAGCGCGATCCCCGGGGGATGGCCGGGCACCGCAGCCAGTTTCGCGCGACGCATGGCGCGCAACACCCAACTTCTGCTGTTGGAGGAATCGCACATCGGTCGCGTGCTCGACCCCGGCGGCGGTTCGTGGTTCATCGAAGACCTGACCCGGGAATTGGCCGTGCAGGCGTGGACGCAGTTCCGTGACATCGAATCCCGCGGCGGTTTCGCAGCCGCACGTGACTTTCTCGCCGAGCAGATCGCGCAGGTCAGCCGGCAGCGCAGCGAGGACATCGCGCATCGGCGCACCGCCATCACCGGTGTCAGCGAATATCCGAATCTCGCGGAAATGCCGCTGCCGGCGATCCAGCCGCTGCCGGCGGTGCCGGCGATCCAGCCGCTGCCGGCGGTGCACTGCGACCCGGATCCCGGCGTGCAGCGCTACGCGTCGGCGTTCGAAGCGCTGCGGGACCGCTCCGATGCCTATCTGGCCGAACACGGATCCAGGCCCACCGCACTGCTATTGCCGCTCGGGCCGCTCGCCGAACACAACATTCGCACGACGTTCGCCGCCAACCTGCTGGCGTCCGGCGGCGTCGAGGCCCTAAACCCCGGTCCGTTGGACGCCGCGGGTGTCGCACAAGCGGTTTCGGACGCCGGGGGAGCCGTCGCCGCGGTGATCTGCGGTACCGATGCCCGCTACGCCGAGGAAGCGTCGGGTGCGGTGGAAGCCGCCCGCGCGGCGGGTGTTTCGCACATCTACCTTGCCGGCCCCGAGAAGGCCGTCGCCGATGCCGCCAACAAGCCTGACGAATACCTGACCGCCAAGATTGACGCGATCGCCGCGCTGTCGGCGCTACTCACCCGATTGGGGGCGTGACCATGACTGTGTCCAATGTCGCCGGCCAGCCGGCTCCAGAAGTAAAACCCTTGATCGCGAGCTTTGCCGACGTGCCGCTGGACGGCGAGAAGACGGCCGAACCGGCGACGAATGCCACGGTCGCCGAGCACGTCGCGGCCGCCGCCGTGGCGCACGGCTACACCGCCGAGCAGCTGGACTGGGCGACCCCGGAAGGCATCGACGTCAAGCCGGTGTACATCGCCGCCGACCGCGACGCGGTGGTCGAGGCCGGCTACCCGCTGGACAGCTTTCCCGGCGCGCCGCCGTTCGTGCGCGGCCCGTACCCGACCATGTACGTCAACCAGCCGTGGACGATCCGCCAGTACGCGGGCTTCTCGACGGCCGCGGAGTCCAACGCGTTCTATCGCCGCAACCTTGCTGCCGGGCAGAAGGGTCTGTCGGTGGCGTTCGACCTCGCCACTCACCGCGGCTATGACTCTGACCACCCCCGGGTGGCGGGTGACGTCGGAATGGCCGGTGTGGCCATCGATTCCATCCTCGATATGCGACAGCTGTTCGACGGGATCGACCTGTCGACCGTCTCGGTGTCGATGACGATGAACGGCGCCGTGCTGCCCATCCTCGCGCTGTACGTGGTCGCCGCCGAGGAGCAGGGGGTTCCCCCGGAGAAGCTGGCGGGGACCATCCAGAACGACATCCTCAAAGAGTTCATGGTCCGCAACACCTACATCTATCCGCCGAAGCCCTCGATGCGGGTCATCTCCGACATCTTCGGCTACACCAGCGCCAAGATGCCGAAGTTCAACTCGATCTCGATATCGGGCTACCACATCCAAGAGGCCGGTGCGACAGCAGATCTCGAGCTCGCCTACACCCTCGCCGACGGTGTCGAGTACATCAAGGCGGGCCTGGACGCTGGTCTGGACATCGACAAGTTCGCACCGCGCTTGTCGTTCTTCTGGGGCATCGGGATGAACTTCTTCATGGAGGTCGCCAAACTCCGCGCAGGCCGGCTGCTGTGGAGTGAGCTCGTCGCACAGTTCGGGCCGCGCAATGACAAGTCGCTGTCGCTGCGCACCCACTCGCAGACCTCGGGGTGGTCGCTGACCGCGCAGGACCCGTTCAACAACGTTGCGCGGACCTGTATCGAGGCGATGGCCGCCACCCAGGGGCACACGCAGTCGCTGCACACCAACGCGCTCGACGAGGCACTGGCGCTGCCGACCGATTTCTCGGCGCGCATCGCCCGTAACACCCAGTTGCTGCTGCAGCAGGAATCGGGCACCACACGTCCGATCGACCCGTGGGGCGGTTCGTATTACGTCGAGTGGCTGACCCACGAGCTGGCCGAGAAGGCCCGTGCCCACATTCGTGAGGTGGCCGAGCACGGCGGGATGGCGCAGGCGATCGGCGAAGGCATTCCGAAGATGCGTATCGAGGAGGCCGCCGCGCGCACCCAGGCGCGCATCGACTCGGGGGCGCAGCCGGTCATCGGCGTGAACAAGTACCAGGTCGACGAGGACCACGAGGTCGAGGTGCTCAAGGTCGAGAACAGCCGCGTGCGTGCCGAGCAGATCGCCAAGCTTGAGCAGTTGCGCGCCGAGCGCGACGAATCCGCAACCCAGGCCGCGCTGGCCGAACTGACGAGGGCCGCAGGCGAATTCGAAGCAAAGGGTGAGGATGGCCTCGGCAACAACCTGATGGCGCTGGCCATCAACGCAGCCCGCGCGCACGCGACGGTAGGCGAGATCTCCGACGCGCTCGAGAAGGTCTACGGCCGGCACCAGGCCGAGATCCGTACGATCGCAGGCGTATACAGAGATGAGGTGGGGACGGTCAGCAATATCTCTACCGCAACGGAATTGGTCTCCAAGTTCGCGGAGGCCGACGGTCGTCGGCCTCGTATCCTGGTCGCGAAGATGGGCCAGGACGGCCATGACCGTGGACAGAAGGTCATCGCGACAGCGTTCGCGGACATCGGCTTCGACGTCGATGTCGGCTCCTTGTTCTCCACACCCGAGGAGGTCGCGCGCCAGGCGGCCGACAACGACGTGCACGTCGTCGGGGTGTCGTCGCTGGCGGCCGGGCACCTGACGCTGGTGCCCGCGCTTCGCGAGGCGCTGGCGGAGGCGGGCAGGCCGGACATCATGATCGTGGTCGGTGGCGTGATCCCGCCGGGCGACTTCGACGAGTTGTACGCGGCGGGCGCGACCGCGATCTTCCCGCCCGGCACCGTGATCGCCGACGCCGCCATCGGCCTGCTGCAGAAGCTCGCTGGGCGGCTGGGCTACGACCTGAAGTAGATGAACCTTCCGGTCTCCGAACTCGCCGAAGCCGTTCGCAGCGGCGATCGGGCGGCGCTGCCCAAGGCCATCACGCTCGTCGAGTCCACCCGTGCCGATCATCGTGAACAGGCGCAGCAACTGCTGCTCGAGCTGATG
The DNA here is from genome assembly GCF_000230895.2 of Mycolicibacterium rhodesiae NBB3. The sequence goes on along the minus strand of NC_016604.1, from coordinate 5,358,459 downwards.
CCCGATTCGGGTAGTGCGATGCATGTCGGTATCACCGGGGTACCGGGGGTCGGCAAATCGACGACTATCGAGGCGCTCGGCATGTACCTGATCGCCCAGGGGCACCGCGTCGCAGTGTTGGCGGTGGATCCGTCCTCGACGCGCACCGGCGGATCGATCCTCGGCGACAAGACGCGGATGGCGAAACTTGCGGTGCACCCCGACGCCTACATCCGGCCGTCGCCGACCTCGGGCACTCTCGGCGGGGTCGCCAGGGCGACCCGCGAGACGATCGTGTTGCTGGAAGCGGCTGGATTCGACGTGATCCTGGTCGAGACGGTCGGCGTCGGGCAGTCCGAGGTCGCCGTTGCCAACATGGTCGACACGTTCGTGTTCCTGACGCTGGCGCGCACCGGCGACCAACTGCAGGGAATCAAGAAGGGTGTGCTGGAACTCGCCGACATCGTGGTGGTGAACAAGGCCGACGGCGAGCACGCGGTTGAGGCCAAGGCGGCGGCCCGTGAACTGACCGGTGCGATCCGGTTGATCTATCCGCGTGAAACCTTGTGGCGCCCACCGGTTCTCACTATGAGCGCGCTCAGCGGCGACGGTCTTGTCGAGCTATGGGAGACAGTGCTCAAACACCGTCAGGTACTCACCGATGCCGGCGAGTTCGAGGCCCGGCGGCGTACGCAGCAGGTCGACTGGACCTGGTCGATGGTCCGCGATGCGGTGCTGGACCGTGTGCTGTCGCACCCCGCGGTTAAGAACATTCAGGCCGAGGTCGAGCGCAAGGTTCGCAACGGCGAGCTGACGCCTGCGCTTGCTGCGCAGGAGCTCTTGAACGCGTCTGACCTGAAGTAACCTAACTTTTCGGTAACGCCCGGTTTATTTGCCGGGGCTGCAGGTAAATTCAGAGAATTGTGACGGGTGTCAAATCCGCGGAGCGCAGCGCAGCGCTTCCACACGGGATACAAGGCGCGGCGGACTCCAACTTTGCCTGCACCCTGCAGGCCTTCTCGAAGTTGTTCCCGGGACGCCGCTTCGGTGGTGGCGCCCTGTCCGTCTATCTGCACGGCGAACCTGTCGTCGACGTCTGGACCGGCTACACCGACCGTCGCGGCACGCAGTTCTGGACTGCCGACACGGGCGCGATGGTCTTCTCGGTCACCAAGGGTCTGGCGTCGACGGTCATCCACCGGCTGGCCGACCGCGGTCTGGTCGACTACGACACCCCGGTCAGCGAGTACTGGCCCGAGTTCGGCGCGAATGGCAAGGCCGACATCACGGTGCGCGAGGTCATGCGGCACCGCGCCGGGCTGTCCCAGCTCAACGGCGTCAGCAAGGCCGAACTGCTCGACCACCTCACGATGGAGCAGCGGATCGCCGCGGCGCCGGTCAACCGCCTGCTATACGGCCGCCAGGCCTATCACGCACTGACCTACGGCTGGCTGATGTCGGGGCTGGGCCGCGCCATCACGGGCAAGGGGATGCGCGACCTCATTCGTGAGGAGCTGGCCGAACCACTCGACACCGATGGACTGCACCTGGGTCGGCCACCGGTCGGCGCGCCGACGGAAGCCGCACAGATCCTCGCCCCCCAGGGCACGTTGGCCAATCCGATCTTCAACTTCATCGCGCCGCGGTTGGCCGCCCTTGCCGGGTCCGGCGGGTTCGGATCGATGTACTTCCCCGGCATGAAGTCCGTCGTGCAGGGCGAGACTCCGTTCCTGGACGCCGAGATCCCGGCCGCCAACGGCGTGACCACCGCGCGCGCACTGGCCAGGATGTATGGTGCGATCGCCAACGGTGGCCGCGTCGACGGCACGCAGTTCCTCTCACCTGAGCGGGTGGAAGGCCTGACCGGCGAGCGGAGCTTCGCACCGGACCGAAACATCTTCGTGCCGCTGTCTTTCCACCTCGGCTACCACTCGGTGCCGATCCCCGGCGTGATGCCGGGCTTCGGACATGCGGGCCTGGCCGGGTCGGTGGGCTGGGCCGATCCCGAATCGGGGATGGCGTTCGGGTTCGTACACAACCGCTTGCTGACGCGGATGGTGTTGGATCAAGCGACCTTCGCCGGGCTGCAAACGTTGATTCGCCGCGATGCCGCCCGCGCCCGCAAGCGCGGCTACCAGACGATGCCCGCGCTGGGTGCGGCGTACAAGAAGATCACGCGTTCCGTCGCGGGTTAGATCGAACTCAGCTCAACGGTCGGCTGTGGAGAACCACCGGGTCTTCTTGCGCCAGGATTCCGCGGAGGTCAGGGCGAACCCAGCACCGCACATGCAGGCGAAGACCCACACCAGCGTTGAGCCGGCGTCCAGCTCCTGCAGCGCGGGGATGAACGCGGTCGCCAGCCGGACGACGCATGCCACGATGCCCGCAGCGCATGAGACCAGATAGACATTCGCGACGGTGCGCGAGCGCGGGTCCTTGCGAAGGACCAACAGCGCCCGTGACCCGTATCCCAGAAGGTAGATCAGGGTGCCGCACAACAGCAGCCAGTAGACGTTCAGCCAGAAGTCGGTCGGCACCTCGAAGAAGTCGGCTTTGTAGATCTTGGCGCCGTTACCAAGGGTGAATGCGACCAGGAGCAGCGGTATGCACAGTGTCGCGGGCAGTTCGACATATTGCTTGAACGACTGCCGCAGGTCGTGGTCCTGTTGCAGCCGGCCCAGCGCGTTGTAGACGACGGCGGACGCCGCGACGATATAGAGGTCGTGCCCGATGTAGTCCTCGAGATTCCACTTACCCGTCAGTGAGTGAAGGAATACGCCAAGTGTTTCCGAGGCCCATGGGGACATGAGCAAGACCGCGCCGCCTTGCAATGCAATGTTGAGTGTCGCGGCGAATTCCCAGCGAGACGACCAGGTGACCCGGCGAATCCACAAGCTCCATGCGATACAGCAAAGCGTGATCGCAATCAGAGAAGTGAGTGCCATGAGTGTCGCTTTCGAGCCACGGTGTACTCAGCAAAGTATAGAGCTACAGCGGCGGTGCGTCACTGCGTGGTTTCAGCTCCGAAAGCTTTGGCGCTCGTGTCCGGTGGGTGGTGGGAGCCGTGGGGGCCATTGTCATCTGCCGAACGGCTCGCCCGGCGAAGGGTGACGATTCGATGTAGCTCCACACCTCTTGTTCGCTCATCAGCCCGAACCTGATCTGCAGGTCGGGGTAGCTGAGACCGAATCTGTCAGCTACCCGGCGCAGTTCCTCTGCGTGTGGATAGTCAGCCTCTTTGATGCGGCGGTAGTACGTACTGCTCGATGTCCCGAGCGCGTCATAAATATCCTTGGCGTCAATATCGCCGTCGAGTAGGTAATCAAGCAGGGCTTTTAGCTGTCTGCCGTTTTCGTCGGTACGGGGCACACACTTACGATAAAGCAAATTCCGTCCATTGGGCAGAGGCAACCGCAAACTGTAAGCCTTTGCCTTAATTGACACTGGCGTCACAGTTTCGGGAGGCTATTCCCAATTTTGGGACACCTGAGCTATCGTTGGCCTCATGGTTGCTCCCCAGTTGCCGGTGTCGGCTAACGAGGCCTTCAAAAGCGTTACTCAATGTGCTCTAGCAACGATCCACGTCGTGGATTACGACACCCCGGACGCCACGCGTCCCGCGGGCATGGTGCGGCTGTCGACTCCGGACACCGAAGAACTCACGGCCGAACTCGACGGGGCCTCCGAGTATCTGGGCGTCCCAAGTGATGAACTTCTCCTCGCGGCGCTGGCCCGCACGATCGCGAAGACCCTCGGTGACGGCGTCGTCCCGGTGGACGTCGCCAGCGAGCGCGGCAGCCTACTCGACGCCGTGCCGCTGCTGTGCGCGACGGCCCAGCAGGCCGATGCCACTGAGCTGCTCGGTGGGGTTCACCGCCTGCTGACCTCGGCGACCGAGCGCATCGCCGACGGAATGTCGGAGGTGTACTTCAACTACCTTGGCGAGGTTCCCGAGGATTCCGTGCCGGTCCCGGTTCAGAAGGCGCCTCCCGGTTTGGGACACGCCCTAGAGCTGCGGATCTACCGCACCGAGGATCGGGTGCACGTCGACTGGTGGTACGACACGAGCCATTTCGAGCCCTACACCGTCGAAGAGCTCGCCGAGCAGTTCCCGCTGGCGCTCTTCGAGATGACCACGGACGCGCTGCCCGCTGCCTAGGCATTGCCTCTAGAATCGACGACACGGCGTTGATCCGGCGATCACCGGGGAGCCTTCGGAAGAACGGCTGATCCAGCTCAGTAGACCCGAACGGGTGGGCCCGTCATCGCCTGAAATTCGAGCGGCGCACGGCGATGTGCGCAAGCGGGGTGGTACCGCGGCGCTCGCGCAACCGCGCGTCGTCGTCCCCGTGCCTTTGACCCTCAGGCCTCCGTGGCCGGAGGCCACAATCAGGCACAGGAGACACGTGACCGCCTATCCGAAGCCGGCCGCCGGTGCGCCGAACTTCCCGGCGCTGGAAAGCGAGGTCCTGGACTACTGGGACTCCGACGACACGTTCCGCGCCAGCGTCGCGCGCCGGGACGGATCGCCGGAGTACGTGTTCTACGACGGACCGCCGTTCGCCAACGGCCTCCCGCACTACGGCCACCTGCTGACCGGATATGTGAAGGACATCGTGCCGCGCTACCGCACCATGCGGGGCTACAAGGTCGAGCGCAGGTTCGGTTGGGACACCCACGGGCTGCCCGCCGAACTCGAGGTCCAGCGCCAGCTCGGCATCGCCGACAAGGCACAGATCGAAGAGATGGGCATCGAGAAGTTCAACGAAGCATGCCGCGCTTCGGTGCTCAAGTACACCGACGAATGGCAGGCCTACGTCACGCGGCAGGCGCGCTGGGTGGACTTCGACAATGACTACAAGACGCTCGATCTCGGGTTCATGGAGTCGGTGATCTGGGCGTTCAAACAGCTCTGGGACAAGGGCCTGGCCTATGAGGGCAACCGGGTCCTGCCGTACTGCTGGAACGATGAGACCCCGCTGTCCAACCACGAACTGCGGATGGACGACGACGTCTACCAGATGCGCCAGGATCCCGCGCTCACCGTCGGCTTCCAGGTGTCCGAGGGTGATCTCGCCGGCGCCTATCTGCTGATCTGGACGACGACGCCGTGGACGCTGCCGTCGAACCAGGCGGTCGCGGTCGGTCCGGACGTCACCTACGTCCTCGTGCAGGGCCCCGATGAGCGGCGCTTTGTGCTCGCTCAGGCGCGACTGTCGTCCTACGCCCGCGAACTGGGCGAAGAGCCGGAAATCATCGCGACCTACACCGGGCGCGATCTACTCGGGGTGCGGTATCTGCCGCCCTTCCCGTACTTCATGGACAGTGACGGGGCGCGCAACGCATTCCAGGTGCTGCCTGCCGACTTCGTCAGTACCGAGGACGGCACCGGCATCGTGCACATGTCGCCGGCCTACGGCGAAGACGACATGACCACGGCCCGGGCGGCCGACATCGTCGCCGTCACACCTGTGGACACCAAGGGCCGGTTCGACGCCACCGTGGGCGATTACGCCGGCCAACATGTGTTCGACGCGAACCCGCAGATCATCCGCGATTTGAAGAACCAGGCACGCTCGGCGGCCACCAATGGCGCGGTGCTGCTTCGGCACGAGACTTATGACCACTCCTATCCGCACTGCTGGCGATGCCGGAATCCGTTGATCTACCGAGCTGTGTCGTCGTGGTTCATCAAGGTGACCGATTTCCGCGATCGCATGGTCGAGCTGAACCAGGAGATCACCTGGTATCCCGAGCATGTCAAGGACGGTCAGTTCGGCAAGTGGCTGCAGGGTGCGCGCGATTGGTCCATCTCACGAAACCGATACTGGGGCAGTCCGATTCCGGTGTGGAAGTCCGACGATCCGGCATACCCTCGCCTCGACGTATACGGCAGCCTCGACGAGCTCGAGCGCGACTTCGGAGTGCGGCCGGACAACCTGCACCGGCCCTACATCGACGAGTTGACCCGACCCAATCCCGACGACCCCACAGGCAAGTCGACGATGCGGCGCATCGAGGACGTGTTCGACGTGTGGTTCGACTCGGGTTCGATGCCCTATGGCCAGGTGCACTACCCGTTCGAAAACGCTGATTGGTTCGCGGGAGTCGACTCCGCCGACCCTGACAAGCAGGTCGACGGGCACTTTCCCGGCGACTTCATCGTCGAATACATCGGCCAGACCCGCGGCTGGTTCTACACCATGCACATCCTGGCCACCGCGCTGTTCGACCGCCCTGCGTTCAAAACCTGTGTGGCGCACGGCATCGTGCTGGGAAACGACGGTCAGAAGATGAGCAAGTCGCTGCGCAACTATCCCGATGTCACGGAGGTGTTCGACCGCGACGGCTCCGACGCGATGCGCTGGTTCCTGATGGCGTCGCCGATCCTGCGTGGCGGCAACCTGATCGTCACAGAGCAGGGCATCCGCGAAGGTGTCCGTCAGGTGCAGTTGCCGCTGTGGAACGCGTACACGTTCCTGGCGCTGTACGCGCCGAAGAAGGGCACCTGGCGTGTCGACTCGGCGAACGTGCTGGACACCTACATCCTGGCCAAGCTTGCCGAACTGCGTGACGACCTCACCGAATCGCTTGATGTCTGCGACATCTCGGGGGCCTGCGACCAATTGCGCCAGTTCACCGATGCGCTGACGAACTGGTATGTGCGACGGTCACGTTCGCGCTTCTGGGAAGAGGATCCCGACGCCATCGACACGCTGCACACCGTGCTCGAGGTGACCGGTCGGCTCGCTGCGCCGCTGCTGCCGCTGGTCACCGAGATCATCTGGCGCGGCGTGACAGACGAGCGTTCGGTTCATCTGACCGACTGGCCCGCCGAGGATCTGCTCCCGAAGAATCCGCAGTTGGTGGCCGACATGGATCTGGTTCGTGTGGTCGCATCGGCCGGCTCGTCGCTGCGCAAAGCCAAGAAGCTGCGGGTACGCCTGCCACTACCGAAACTCACTGTGGCCGTTGCTGATCCGCAGCGGCTCGAGCCCTACCGCGACCTCATCGCCGACGAGCTCAATGTCAAGACCGTCGCGCTCACCGACGACATCGCGACCTATGGACGTTTCGAGCTGACCGTCAACGCCAAGGTGGCCGGACCGCGGCTCGGCAAAGACGTTCAAGCCGCCATCAAAGCCGTCAAGGCCGGCGAGGCGGTGGCCAACGACGACGGCACGCTAAAGGCAGGGCCCGCGGTCCTTCTCCCCGGGGAGTACAGCTCCCGGCTGGTTGCCGCCGACCCCGAGTACACGGCGGCGCTGCCGGACGGCGCCGGACTGGTGGTGCTCGACGGCACCGTCACCGAAGAGCTCGAAGCCGAGGGGTGGGCCAAGGACCGCATCCGGGAATTGCAGGAGCTGCGCAAGTCGACGGGCCTGGATGTCTCGGACCGCATCTCGGTGGTGATGTCGGTGCCGTCGGCGCACGAGGGCTGGGCGCGCACACACAGCGAGCTCATCGCACGCGAAATCCTGGCCACCAGCTTCGAATTCGGTGAACCCGTGGACGGCAGCGAAATCGGTGACGGCGTGCAGGTCGCGATCGCGAAGGTCAACTGACCCGGGCGCGACGTCCGTCGAACTCCACGATGTCACCCGAGCGAAGTTGCCGGCCCCTGCGGCGCTCGACTGTGTCGTTGACGACGACCAGTCCGTCGGCGACGACCGCCTTGGCGTCCGCTCCGCTGTCGATCAGCCCCGAAAGCTTGAGGAACTGGCCCAGCCGGATCGTCTCGTCGCGGATCGGTACGTCGTCCATGCCGCTCACGTGACCCGGGCCGGGATCGCCTTGACCCGTTCGAGCATCGCGGCGAACTGGTCGTCATCGGCCGGGTCGGACGGTGCGTCGAGCGAGATCCCATCGCAGATGCCGTCGTACCGCGACGCGAGCACGTCGGGAAGCTGCGCGTAGGTTCCCTGCGGAACGAGTTGGCTGACAACGTCATCGGTGAGTACATCGGCGAGCGCGGACCACTCCTTGCGACGCGCACGGTCGCTGAGACGCTGCGCGATCTCGTCCAACCCGAACAGCTTCAGCGTGCGTTGATACGCCGGGGTCGAGTACAGGAACGCGAGTTCGGATCGGAACTCATCGCGAGCGGCGGCGACAGCGGCCTCGTCGCGACCGGAGATCACCCTGGGTACTACCACGAGCGCGGGGCCGCCGTCGGTGCGACCCTGTCTGGCGGCGCCGTCGGCGAGCGCGGGCAGGACATATTCGCGCAGCACCGCCGGATGCGAACTCGTCGGGTGCGCGACGAAGCCGTCGGCGACCGCGCCCGCCAGCGTGCACATCCTGCGGTTGACGCCGCCGGTCCAGATCGCCGGAGGAGCCGCGTCGATCGGCCCCGGGTTGAAGTACGGCTGCAGGCGGGTGAACGTGTAGTGGCTGCCGTGGTGATCCAGACTCTGCTCGTCGGCGAACGCGGCGAAGATCGCGCGCAGGGACGCGACGTAGTCACGCAGCTGCGCGGCGGGATCGGTCCACGGCATCGAGAACCGGCCGACGATGTTGCCCCGCACCTGCGTGGCGACGCCCAGCTGAAAGCGGCCGCCGGAGAAGCGGGCCAGCTCCCACGCGGCGTAGGCGGTCACCATCGGGCTGCGCGCGAACGCGACGACCATGCTGGTGCGCACCGTGATGAAGGAACTGTGTTCCAGCGCCAGGGCGCACACCCCGAACGGATCGCGGACGGTCTCGGAAACGTGGACACAGTCGAACCCGAGCGCCTCGACGCGCTGCACGTCCTCGGCCACCTCGCTCAGCGGCGTGCTCGCCGGAAGCGACGTGATCACGTCCACGACGTCGACTTTCGCCGCAGCAGCACCGCTGCCGACAGTCCTGCGAAATCGATGAGCACATCGCGGACGAATCTGGTCGGCCGGTAGCCGATCGCGTCGAGCACCCCACGGTGATCGAGGGCGACCACGGCTGTCGCGCCTACCGCGACCACCCACCAGAGTGCAAGGGCCAACAGCCGCAGCGGCGCCGGGGAGTCGGCGAAGCCGATGTGCAGCCGGTCCCGCTGGAACCGCACGTGGGCCTGCTCGTCGTCGACGATGCGTGCGGCGACCGCCCGTGTCACCGGGTCCGGACCCGCAGCCGACAGACCGCCGTAATAGGACAGCGCGACGGCCTCGGCGACGGACAGCACCATCAGCTCGGTGCGCAGGCCCAGCACCCTGCGGAGGCGGACGAACACCGCATCCGACCAGTGGCTGCTCATCGGGGTGCCGCCGAGATATGCGAGCAGGCGCAGCAGCAGCGCGGCATGTTGCTGCTCCTCGGCGACGAAAAGACCGATGGCGCGCACATATTCGGGGTCGCCCGCGCGCTCGGCGTTGCGTAGCAACTGCTGGCCGTCGCCGCTTTCCCCGAGTTGGAATCGCCGCACCGAGGCGATCAGCGGACGGCGTGCCCGCTCTTCGACGGGGCACTCGGCGCCGAAGTCGATCGCGGCGTCCACCTCGGCGTGTACCGCGACATTCGCCTCGAAATGGTCCACCCACCCGCCGAAGCCGCTCCGTTGACCGACAGGTTGCGCCATGGACGTCAGGTTAGCGAAATAGCATCGGCGGATGTGGATGGTCGATGGGTGCTGCACCTCGACATGGATGCGTTCTTCGCGTCGGTCGAACAGCTGACCCGGCCGACCCTGCGAGGCCGACCGGTCCTCGTCGGCGGACTCGGCGGTCGCGGTGTGGTCGCCGGCGCGAGCTACGAGTCCAGGGTGTTCGGCGCCCGATCCGCGATGCCGATGCACCAGGCCCGCCGGATGGTGGGCGCCGCCGCCGTGGTGCTGCCGCCGCGCGGCGTCGTCTACGGCGTCGCGAGCCGGCGGGTCTTCGACACCGTGCGCGGCTTCGTGCCCGTTCTCGAGCAGCTCTCCTTCGACGAGGCGTTCGGTGAACCCGCCGAACTCGCAGGGGCATCCGCCCACGACGTCGAGGCGTTCTGCCGGGCGGTGAAGGCCCGTGTTCTCGACGAAACCGGGCTGATCGCCTCCGTCGGCGCCGGATCGGGCAAGCAGGTCGCCAAGATTGCGTCAGACCTCGCCAAACCCGACGGGGTCCGGGTGGTGTCCCGCACCGAGGAACGCACACTGCTCGACGCGCTGCCCGTGCGCCGACTATGGGGCATCGGACCGGTCGCCGAAGAGAAGCTGCACCGGCTCGGTATCGACACCATCGGCGCATTCGCCGCATTGAGCGACGCCGAAGCCGCCGACATCCTGGGCGGCGCCGTCGGCACGGCCCTGCACCGACTGGCCCAGGGCATCGACGACCGTCCCGTCGCCGAGAATTCGCCGGCCAAGCAGATCAGCGCCGAATCGACTTTTCCGGAGGATCTGACCACCCTCGACCAGCTCCGGGAGGCGGTGGCGCGCATCGGCGAGCATGCGCACAACCGCCTGTTGAAGGACGGCCGAGGGGCACGCACCATCACGGTCAAATTGAAAAAATCCGACATGAGCATCCTGACCCGGTCAGCGACACTTCCGTATGCGACGACGGACGCGGCCACCCTGATCGCCACCGCGCGGCGGTTGCTCCTGGACCCGATCGAGGTCGGCCCCATCCGCCTTGTCGGCGTTGGCTTTTCGGGTCTCTCGGAGATCCAGCAGGAGTCGCTGTTTCCCGATCTGGAGTTGGTCGCGGAGGAGGTGTCCAACACCCGCCTGCCGCCGACGCTGACCGAGGCCGCCGCCACGGCGCCAGCCTGGCGGATCGGCGACGACGTCGCACACACCACGCACGGCCACGGCTGGATCCAGGGCGCGGGCCACGGCGTGATGACGGTGCGGTTCGAAACCCGCGGTACCGGACCGGGACCCGTGCACACGCTGCCCGAGCACGATCCCGACATCGCCAGGGCCAATCCGGTCGACAGCCTCGATTGGCCCGATTACGTCGATGCGCTGGCGGGGGCCTCAGCCCCAGCGGGCGAGGACGTCGGCGATGGATGATCCGGTCGCCAGCGCGGCCATGAGCAGCACCCGCGCCTGGGGTGCACGCAAGCGCGGCACCAGCACCGCACCGGCGTCCGCCAGTTCGCGACCGGGACCGTAGGCGGCGCTGACCCGTCCATCGGGAACCCGCGTCGAGACCGCGACGGCCACCCCGTCACGGCAGTGCCGCCGTACGCCGTCGATCACCGCGGCGCCCGCGTTGCCAGATCCCAACGCCTCCAACACAATTCCCCGCGCGCCGGCTACGACGCAGGCGTCCATCGCGACGGTGTCACTGCCGGGATACACGGCAACGGTGTCGACCCGCGGCGCGTCGGCCGCCAACCCCGCGGCCAGGAACGGGCGGATCTTCGGCTGGTGTACGTCAAAGGTCGCGTCTGACACCGACCCCAGCGCTGTCCCGGCGAAACCCTGGAGATCGGATGTCGCGATCTTGTGCAGGCCGAGTGGTTGCCATACCGTGCCCGCGAAGCTGACCAGCACCCCAAGCCCCTGCGCGTCGGGGCTCGCGGCGACCGTCAGCGCGTCGCGAAGGTTGGCCGGGCCGTCGGCGTCGGGCGCGTCGGCGCTGCGCTGTGCGCCGGTGATGACCACGGGGACCCGCCCGTCATAGGTCAGTTCGAGCCACAGCGCGGTTTCTTCCATGGTGTCGGTGCCGTGGGTGATCACCACGCCGTCGGCGTCCGAGGTCGCGCTCGCTGCGGCACCGATACGGTCCCAGTCGGCGGGCGTGAGCATCGAGCTGTCCACCGCCATGAGGTCGATCACCTGCACGTCGAGTCCAGCGGTCAGGTCACTGCCGCTGCGGGTGGGACGCTTGACCCCGTCGTCGCCGGTGCTGGTGGCGATGGTGCCCCCGGTGGTGATGACAACGAGGCGACCCATGGGTGGAATTCTCGCGCATTCGGTCTTTGGAATGATGGGGGAGTGAATGAACAATCCTCGGCGTCGGACGAGCCGGTGACTGGCACCGAGGCGTCGCCCGAGGAGCAGCGCCCGCCGAAACGGCGGCTGCGCATGCTGCTGACCGTCGCGGGAATCGTGCTGGCCGCCGACATCGTCACCAAGGTGCTGGCCGTCAGGCTGCTCACCCCCGATCAACCCGTGTCGGTCATCGGCGACACCGTGACATGGAGACTGGTCCGTAATTCGGGTGCCGCGTTCTCGATGGCCACCGGTTACACCTGGGTGCTGACGCTGATCGCGACTGCGGTGGTGATCGGCATCATCTGGATGGGCCGCCGGCTGGTGTCGCCGTGGTGGGCGCTGGGTCTCGGAATGATTCTCGGCGGGGCCATGGGCAACCTGGTCGACCGGTTCTTCCGGTCGCCCGGCCCGCTGCGGGGCCATGTCGTGGACTTTTTCTCGGTCGGCTGGTGGCCGGTGTTCAACGTCGCCGACCCGTCGGTGGTCGGTGGTGCGATCCTGCTCGTCGCGCTGTCGGTGTTCGGATACGACTTCGACACGGTCGGACGCAGGACGGGCGACTCGGCACAGTGACCACCCGCTCGATGCCCGTCCCCGAAGGGCTGGCGGGTATGCGCGTCGATGCCGGGCTGGCGCGACTGCTCGGGCTGTCGCGGACCGCGGCCGCGGCGCTGGCCGAGGACGGCGGCGTCGATGTGGACGGTGTGCGGGCGGGCAAGTCCGACAAGCTGACCGCGGGTGCATGGCTGGAGGTGCGCCTGCCGGAAGCGCCTGCGCCAGTGGAGAATACGCCCGTCGAGATCGAGGGTATGTCGATCCTCTACTCCGATGCCGACATCGTCGCGGTCGACAAGCCGCCGGGCGTCGCGGCGCACGCGACGGTCGGGTGGAGCGGGCCGACTGTGCTCGGCGGGCTGGCCGCAGCCGGTTTCCGAATCAGCACGTCCGGAATCCACGAGCGCCAGGGGATCGTGCATCGCCTCGACGTGGGTACCTCGGGTGTCATGGTGGTGGCGATTTCGGAGCGCGCGTACACGGTGCTCAAGCGCGCGTTCAAACAGCGGACCGTCGAAAAGCGCTATCACGCACTCGTTCAGGGCCACCCGGATCCGTCCAGCGGGACCATCGACGCGCCGATCGGGCGTCATCGCGGACACGACTGGAAATTCGCCGTCGCCGAGGGGGGACGGCACAGCGTCACCCACTACGACACGCTCGAGGCGCATCAAGCCGCGAGCCTGCTCGACGTCGAACTGGAAACCGGCCGCACCCACCAGATCCGGGTGCATTTCGCAGCCCTGCACCACCCCTGCGCCGGTGACCTGACCTACGGCGCTGACCCCACACTGGCGAAAAGGCTCGGCCTGGAACGTCAATGGCTGCACGCCCGGTCCCTGGCATTCGCCCATCCCGACGACGGGCGGCGCGTCGAGATCACCAGCCCCTATCCAGCCGATCTACAGCACGCGCTCGACGTGTTGCGGGATCACTGACAGTGCGAACGAGCGGGCTGCTCTACGGAATCGGCGCCTATGCGATGTGGGGTGTGTTCCCCGCGTTCTTCCCCCTGCTCAAGCCCGCGACCGCACTCGAAGTGCTCGCGCACCGCATTGTGTGGACCTTCCTGCTGATGGTCGTCGTCGTCGCGGCGGCGCGCCGGCTTCGCGACATCGGTTTGATCACCGGCCGAGTCTGGCTGCTGCTGGTGTGCGCATCAGCGCTGATCTCGATCAACTGGGGGATCTACATCTACGCCGTCAACAACGGCCATGTCGTCGACGCCGCACTGGGCTATTTCATCAACCCGCTGGTCACTGTCGCGTTGGGGCTGTTGATCTTTCGGGAACGGCTCAATCGCGCGCAGCTCATCGCCCTGGCCATCGCCGTGATCGCTGTGGTGGTGTTCACCGTCGAAGTCGGCGCACCGCCGTACATCGGGCTCGGGCTGGCGCTGTCGTTCGGCCTCTACGGTGCGCTGAAAAAGGTGGTGCCGACCGACCCGCGGGTCAGCGTCGGCATAGAGGCGCTAGTAGCCGCACCACTGGCGCTCGCCTACATCGTCGTGCTGGAACGCGGCGGACCCGGGACGTTCACCGACTTCGGCGCGAGCCACGTGGTGCTGCTCATTCTTTCCGGCATCGTGACCGCGCTGCCGCTGCTGCTGTTCGCCGCGGCGGCCCAGCGGCTGCCGCTGGTGACGATGGGACTGATGTTCTATCTGACCCCGGCGATGCAGCTGACCTGGGGCGTGCTCGTCGGGCACGAACCGATGCCGCCCGCGCGATGGCTGGGTTTCGCGCTCATCTGGCTCGCCCTCCTGGTGTTCAGCATCGACGCGCTGTGGCGGGCGCGGGCCGCCGCGGCGGCCGACCGAATCGACGCAACATAGGGAAACACCCGATTCCTCGGCTCGCCTGCGCGCCTAGCGTGGAGGCATGAACGGCGTCTGGTTCGCTGCGATGATCGCGGGCGTCATGGTCGCAGGTGTCGCCGCCCAACTCGGCTGGCAACTGCCGGAGATGGCCGAGTTCAAGCGGGTTTTTCGGCGTGAGCGGCTGCGGTTGGGTCGGCCGCCCAGCCATCAGCCCACGCCTGTAGGGGTCGCAGAGCCTCGATAAGCGACCTCCCGTGCCGGGAGAGCCGGTACCCGCCCGCATCGTGTTCGACGATTCCCAGCGCGCGAAGCTCCTTGAGCCTGGTGTTCATCGAGCCGGGGTTGCTTCCGCAGGCCGTTTGGAGTGCGCGGAAAGTCAAAGGGCCGCCGCGCAATTCCCACAACAGCCGCAGCGCTCCGCGTCTGCCCAGTACGTCGAGCGCGACCATGATCGGTCTGCCCGACGATGACCCGCGCGCAGCGATGCCTATCTCCGGCGACACCATGCTTTACATTTTGTAGCAGCGGGGGCTACCGTCGCAAGCATGGTCTGCTATAAAAGTGATAGCGCGCGGATCGAACCCGCGCCACTGCCGCTGCAACGCGACATGCAGGCAGCCGTAGACGCGATCATGCGCGGCGCACCGCCGCTGGCGCTCTTCACGACGATGGCCCGTGATCGGCGGCTGTTCTTCAAGTTCTTCAACTCGGGTCTGCTGGATCGCGGCCACCTGACGATCCGCCAGCGCGAAATCGTCATCGACCGGGTCACCGCATCGTGCGGAGCCGAGTACGAATGGGGCGTGCACGTCTCCGTATACGCCGGGAAGGCGGGACTCACCGACGAGCAGGTCGCATCCCTGGTCTCCGGTGGACCCGATGACGCCTGTTGGGACGAGGCCGATGGTCTCTTGATCCGGCTGTGCGACGCGCTCCAGGAGACCTGCACGATTGATGACGCGCTGTGGTCTGCACTGGCGGCGAACCACAGCGATGAGGCGATTCTCGAGCTGATCATGCTGGCCGGGACCTATCGAACCGTGAGCTATCTGGTCAACGGATTGAGGCTCCCGCTGGAGCCGGGCGCAAAACGGTTTCCGGTCAATTGACCGGCGGTAAAGACACGCACCACGACACGCCGAGATCTGTCGGGGCTCGGCCATAGACTGGCGTCCCTATGAACTCGCAGTCCTTCGTGCACCTGCACAACCACACCGAATATTCGATGCTGGACGGTGCTGCGAAGGTCAAGCCGATGCTGGCCGAGGCCCAGCGGCTCGAGATGCCCGCGATCGGCATGACCGACCACGGAAACATGTTCGGCGCCAGCGAGTTCTACAACGCGGCGACCGAGGTGGACATCAAGCCGATCATCGGCGTCGAGGCCTACATCGCGCCGGCGTCACGCTTCGACACCAAACGCGTCCTCTGGGGTGACCCGTCTCAGAAGTCCGACGACGTGTCGGGTAGCGGCGCGTACACCCACATGACGATGGTCGCGGAGAACGCGACGGGCCTGCGCAACCTCTTCAAGTTGTCCTCGCTGGCGTCCTTCGAGGGTCAACTCGGCAAGTGGTCGCGCATGGACGCCGAGATCATCGCCGAGAACTCCGAGGGCATCATCGCGACCACCGGCTGTCCGTCGGGTGAGGTGCAAACCCGGCTCCGGCTGGGGCACGAGCGCGAGGCGCTCGAGTCGGCTGCCAAGTGGCGGGAGATCTTCGGGCCCGAGAACTACTTCCTCGAGTTGATGGACCATGGCCTCGACATCGAACGCCGGGTCCGCGAAGGGCTGCTCGAAATCGGTCGCAAGCTGGGCATCCCGCCGCTGGCCACCAACGACTGCCACTACGTCACCCGCGACAACGCCCGCAACCACGAGGCGCTGTTGTGCGTGCAGACCGGCAAGACTCTGTCGGACCCGAACCGGTTCAAATTCGACGGCGATGGCTATTACCTCAAGTCGGCCGCCGAGATGCGCGCGCTGTGGGATGGCGAGATCGCGGGTGCATGCGATTCGACCCTGCTGATCGCCGAGCGGGTGCAGAGCTATGCGGAGGTATGGACTCCGAAGGATCGGATGCCGATCTTCCCGGTCCCCGAAGGCCACGACCAGGCGTCCTGGCTGCAGCATGAGGTCGACGCGGGCCTGCAGCGGCGCTTCCCCGGTGCGGAGGTACCCACCGAGTACGTCGACCGGGCCGCGTACGAGATCAAGGTCATCTGCGACAAGGGCTACCCGTCCTACTTCCTCATCGTCGCCGACCTGATCAACTACGCGCGGTCGGTGGACATCCGGGTGGGGCCGGGGCGAGGCTCGGCGGCGGGATCGCTGGTCGCCTATGCGCTCGGCATCACCAACATCGACCCCATTCCGTACGGGCTTCTGTTCGAGCGCTTCCTGAACCCCGAACGCGTGTCGATGCCCGATATCGACATCGACTTCGACGACCGTCGCCGCGGCGAGATGCTTCGCTATGCCGCGAACAAGTGGGGCAGCGACCGGGTGGCCCAGGTCATCACGTTCGGCACCATCAAAACAAAAGCGGCGCTGAAGGATTCGGCCCGAGTCAATTACGGCCAACCCGGCTTCGCGATCGCGGACCGGATCACAAAGGCGCTGCCCCCGCCGATCATGGCCAAGGACATTCCGCTGTCGGGTATCACCGATCCGAACCACGAGCGGTACAAGGAGGCCGCCGAGGTGCGCGGGTTGATCGACACCGACCCCGACGTGCGCACCATCTACGAGACGGCCCGCGGTCTGGAGGGCCTGGTACGTAACGCCGGTGTGCACGCCTGCGCGGTGATCATGAGCAGCGAGCCGCTTGTCGACGCGATTCCGCTGTGGAAGCGTCCGCAGGACGGCGCCATCATCACCGGCTGGGACTACCCGTCGTGCGAGAGCATAGGCCTGCTGAAGATGGACTTCCTGGGCCTTCGCAACCTGACGATCATCGGCGACTGCCTGGAGAACATCCGCGCAAACCGGGGAATCGATCTGGACCTGGAAAGCGTGCCGTTGGACGATCCGGCGGCATACGCACTGCTGGGCCGGGGTGACACGCTCGGGGTGTTCCAGCTCGACGGCGGCCCGATGCGGGATCTGCTGCGCCGCATGCAGCCCACCGGATTCGAAGACGTCGTCGCCGTCATCGCGCTGTACCGGCCGGGGCCCATGGGCATGAACGCCCACAACGACTACGCCGACCGCAAGAACAACCGTCAGGCCATCAAGCCCATCCATCCCGAGTTGGAAGAGCCGCTGCGCGAGATCCTCGCCGAGACCTACGGCCTGATCGTCTACCAAGAGCAGATCATGCGCATCGCGCAGAAGGTCGCCAGCTACTCGCTCGCCCGAGCAGACATCCTGCGAAAAGCCATGGGCAAGAAGAAGCGCGAGGTCCTGGAGAAGGAGTTCGAGGGCTTTTCCGAAGGGATGAAGGCCAACGGGTTCTCGGCCGCGGCCATCAAGGCGCTGTGGGACACCGTGCTGCCGTTCGCCGACTACGCCTTCAACAAGTCACACGCCGCGGGTTATGGGCTGGTGTCCTACTGGACGGCGTATCTGAAGGCCAACTATCCGGCCGAGTACATGGCAGGCCTGCTGACATCGGTCGGCGACGACAAGGACAAGGCGGCTGTCTACCTCGCCGACTGCCGCAGGCTCGGCATCACGGTGCTGCCGCCCGACGTCAACGAATCGAGCCTGAACTTCGCCTCGGTCGGCGAGGACATCCGTTACGGCCTCGGCGCGGTGCGCAATGTGGGCGCGAATGTCGTTGCCTCGCTTATCGGGTCGCGCACCGACAAGGGTAAGTACATCGACTTCTCCGACTATCTGAACAAGATCGACATCGGCGCCTGCAACAAGAAGGTGACGGAATCGCTGATCAAGGCGGGCGCGTTCGATTCGCTGGGCCATCCGCGCAAGGGCCTGTTCCTGATCCACACCGACGCCGTCGATTCGGTGCTCGGCACCAAGAAGGCCGAAGCGATGGGGCAGTTCGATCTGTTCGGCGGCGCGGACACCGCCACGGATGCGGTGTTCACCATCAAGGTCCCCGAGGATGAGTGGGAGGACAAGCACAAGCTGGCACTCGAACGCGAGATGCTCGGCCTCTATGTGTCCGGACACCCGCTCAACGGCATCGCTCATCTGCTGGCGGCGCAGGTCGACACCGCCATTCCCGCCATCCTTGACGGCGACATCCCCAACGACACCCAGGTGCGGATCGGCGGGATCCTCGCCTCGGTCAACCGTCGCGTCAACAAGAACGGGCTGCCCTGGGCCTCAGCACAATTGGAGGACCTCACCGGTGGCATCGAGGTGTTGTTCTTCCCGCAGACGTACTCGACGTTCGGCGCCGAGATCACCGATGACGCCGTCGTCCTGGTCGGCGCGAAGGTCGCGATCCGCGACGACCGGATCTCGCTGATCGCCAACGATCTCATCGTGCCGGACTTTTCGAGCGCCCAGGCCAACCGTCCGGTCGCGGTCACCCTGCCGACGCGTCAGTGCACCGTCGACAAGGTCACCGCGCTCAAGCAGGTCCTGGCCCGCCATCCCGGGACCTCCCAGGTGCATCTGCGGCTGATCAGCGGCGAGCGCATCACCACACTCGAACTCGATGCCTCGCTGCGGGTCACGGCGTCATCGGCGTTGATGGGCGATCTGAAAGCGCTGCTCGGTCCCGGCTGCCTGGGTTGATGTCGTTCCGCGAACTGCACGCCCATGGCTGCTTCGTCATTCCCAACCCGTGGGACCGTGGGACGGCGATCGCGCTGGCGGCCATGGGTTTTCAGGCGCTGGCAACCACGAGCGCGGGTGCGTGCTTCGCCCAGGGATTGCCGGACACCCCGAGTGCGCTCGGCGTCGATGGCGCACTGCGCAACATCGCCGAGATCGTCGACGCTGTCGAACTCCCGGTCAACGCCGACTTCCAGGCGGGCTACGCCAGTGATCTGGACGGATTGGCCGCGAACGTCAGACGATGCGTGGCGACAGGGGTCGCCGGCTTGTCCATCGAGGACGCGAGGGGCGGCGCCGAGGATCCGCTGTATTCGTTGTCGGAGGCGGTGGAGCGGGTGCGCGTCGCGTACGCCGCCATCGACGGCGCCGATGTGCTGTTGACCGCGCGCGCCGAATGCTTCCTGTACGACCACCCCGATCCGCTGCGGGAGGCGATCACGCGGTTGCAGGCGTTCGTCGACGCGGGCGCCGACGTGGTGTACGCCCCGGGTGTGCGCACGCGAGAGGATATTTCGGCGATCGTGGACGCGCTCTCACCGTCGCCGGTCAATGTGCTGATGACTTCCGACACGGGTCTGACGGTCAACGACCTGGCGGACCTCGGTGTCCGGCGGATAAGCGTCGGATCGGCATTGACGCGGGTCGCGTGGGGGGCGTTCCTGTCGGCCGCGCGTCGCATCGCCCACGATGGGTCTTTCGCCGGGCTGTCCGATGCGGAGAGCTTCGGCGCGCTCAACGACTTGTTCGAGGCGCAACGCAGACGTTAGAACGCGTAGCGCAGGATACGTGCTTTGCGGGCACCGGATTTCGACTTCCCGGCCATCTTGGTCGCAACCCGGATCCAGGACGGGAACAGGTCGACCTCCGGTTGGTGCGTCAGACTGGTTTCCTCGACCAACGTCATTTTCGGGTTCCATGTCAGGGGATAGCACGCGTCCTTGAATCCGGCATAGCCCCATTGGCTTCCGACCGCTTTGAACATTCGCTGTGGAGCGAGCTTGACGGCCACTCGACTGAACCATCCGATACGGCCGTAGTCGTTGAAAGCCATCTCTCCGGAGACGAAGTGGTCGGTGATACGGGTGAAGATTGCGGCGATCTGCGTCTCCGGCAGGAACGCGAAGAGCCCGTCGGCGATCAGCATGGCCGGTCGGTCGGCTGGGATGGTGTCGGGCCAATGAACGTCTGCAACCGACACCGGCACGGAATGCGAGTGCGCGCGGGCAGGCAGTGCCGCGTCGCGGACCGCAATGATCCCGGGCAGGTCGACGCTGTACCAGTCGACGGAGGAAGGCGGATCGACTCGATAGAAGCCGCTGTCCAAGCCGGCGCCGAGGTCGACGACAACAGCGTCGGGATGATCGGCGATGAACGCGCGTACGCGATCGTCGAGCATCTTGGCGCGTAACGCCGTCTGGCACACCACGCTTGTCGGCACCCCCAGCCCCACGAAGTCGTAGTCGACCTTGCTTACGACGTCGAACGCGAGGGCGTCGCCCAGGATCGAACGCGGCCACTGGCTGTCGAGCGCTCGGGCGTACTCGGTGAGAAAGGCGGTCTGTTCGATCGGCGAGAGTCCAGCGGTCGCGATCCCCATGAGTGCGACGGTACTCCACGATCCCGCTGAACAATCAGGCCAAAACGTTCACTGCTCTTGCGATTACGAGCGCCAGCGTGGTGAACGAGATGAGTGCCTGCGCTGTCATCATCAGTTTGGCGCGACGCGTCATCGGCATGGTGTCCGTCGGGGAGAAGGCCACGACGTTGGTGATGCTGACATACAGGTAGTCGAAGAACAGCGGACGCCAATTCGGCGGTGCCAGTTCGCGTTCCGTCATCTGCGGAAACATGAAGTCCGGATATGGCCTGCTTCCCACTCTTCTGGCGAAGGGGCCACCGCGGTCCATCTCCCAGTACCAGATTCCGAAAACGATCACGGTGGTGACGTAGATCGCGGCGCCGCTGCCGAGCAGAACCGCGGCGTTGTTGCTCACCTGACCCGACAGGATGCGGATGTCCAGGATCAGCGCCGAGAGACTGTTGTCCAGCGTGATCGCCGCCAGCAGCACGTAGCTGGCCCACGTGCCGAACTTTGTGCGCCTCGACAGCCGCAGCGGGTTCAAACCGACCAGCACGACGACGAGCAGAATCTCCAAGGCGATCAGCGGCCACCGCGGAACCACCGTGTAGCTCTTCGGAATCGCCAGCTGCAGTGCGATCGCGAGGACGAGGGCCACGAGCACCGGCATTCGGTTCTCCGGGTCGCCGGGACGCAGCCATGAGGGAATGCGGTATTCGGCGTCCGAGGCCAGACGCTCGGCCCGACGGACGAACTCCTCAACCGGATTTCCAGGTTCGGGGGTGGTGTCCATGAGGCAAGTGTGTGCGCCACGATGGTCCAATGGACTCGCGACACGTCAGTATCTGGATCGACGCTGCACCCGAGGTGGTCTACGAGTTCGCAGCGGATCCACAGACGTGGCCGCGGTGGGCAGCCGGACTGGCGGAGGGTGGGCTGCGCCGGGGCGCCGACGGTTGGGTCGCCGATTCACCGATGGGCGTCGTGACCGTGGAGTTCTCGCCGCCGAACCGTTTCGGGGTGCTGGATCACGTCGTGCGGATGCCGTCGGGGGAACGGGTGTACAACCCCATGCGCATCGTGCCGGCCGGCGTGGACGAGAACAGCTGCGAAGTGTTGTTCACGGTGCGACGCCGAGACGGGATGACCGCCGAGCAGTTCGACGCCGATGCGCGGGCCGTCGCCGCGGACCTCGCGACGCTCAAGGGCTTGGTCGAGGCCTAGGTACTTCCCCCGATCGGGGGACATCCGGATTCCCCCAGCTCACCGGCTGATCAGCGGACAGACGGCAGCGGCTGATCACGGCATTCTTTTATCAACGCCGCCGGACAGGCCGGACGCGAGAACTCAATGAGGAGAACTCACATGACGAACAACACCTTCAGCCGCCGGATGACCCGCTACATCGCCCTACCGATCATGTCGGCCGGCATCATCGGCGGAGCCGCCCTGGGCATGGCCGGTATGGCCAACGCCACCACGTCGACGCCGAGCGGCCCCGGCTACTCGTACGCTCCCGCCGTCAAGGCTCCGGCCGCCGCGGCAGGCCAGACCCACCACCACAG
The DNA here is from genome assembly GCF_000230895.2 of Mycolicibacterium rhodesiae NBB3. The sequence goes on along the minus strand of NC_016604.1, from coordinate 5,336,307 downwards.
CGGAGTCACCCACGTCCAGACGGTCGTCCCGGGTTACACCCGCTGACCTGTGTGGGGACTCAGTCAGTTCGTTGGAAAGCGCCCAGACCCAGCCAGACGACGGTCCCTGCGGCCGCAGCAGCCAGGACGGCGGGGGCAGCGCTCGCGGTCGCGAAAGCGACGATGAGCAGCACTATGGTCGCCACGGCGAGCGCGAGCAGCTTGTACACCGGCCAGGGCACTCCGGCGATGCTGACTTGGTCACGCACGGTCATGGTTTGACGATAGCTCGTAAGTGAGTTTTCGGGCAACCGAAACGCCGGATCAGGGGACTCACTTCTCTAACGAGACTAAGCTGTTGACATGCCACTTTCCGGAGAATACGAAGCCAGTCCGTGGGACTGGGTCCGCGATCACGCCGACAAGATCATGGAGTCCGGCAGCACCGAGGGCATCGAGATGAAGGACAAACCCCTCATCTTGCTGACCACCGTCGGGGCGAAGACCGGCAAGATCCGCAAAACCCCGCTGATGCGGGTCGAGCACGACGGTCAGTACGCGATCGTCGCATCTCTGGGTGGGGCGCCGAAGCATCCGGTGTGGTACCACAACGTCAAGGCGCACCCCCGCGTCGAGCTGCAGGACGGGTCGACAACCAGGGACTACGAGGCCCGCGAGGTCTTCGGCGATGAGAAGGCCACCTGGTGGGAGCGAGCGGTCGAGGCGTGGCCCGATTACGCGGAATATCAGACCAAGACCGACCGCCAGATCCCGGTGTTCGTCCTCACCCCGATCGCCTGACGGGCGTATTTGATTTAAGAGAAGGGCCGGGTTGGTGGCACCATTGACCGGTGTCCGCTGAACTGAGCCAGGATTCCCGAAGGACGCCGCTGACCAATTCGATTTCAGCGGCCGACATCGACGAGGCTGCTCAGCGAATTTCCGGCGTGGTCCTGCGCAGCCCGCTGCAGTTCAGCGAGCGGCTGTCGGAGGCCACCGGCGCGAACGTCTACCTCAAGCGCGAAGACCAGCAGGCCGTGCGGTCCTACAAACTCCGCGGCGCCCACAACCTGTTGATGCAGCTGTCCGCCGAGGAAATGGCCGCCGGAGTCGTGTGCTCGTCGGCGGGCAACCACGCGCAGGGGTTCGCGATGGCCTGCCGGTCGATGGGCATCCATGGCCGCGTCTACGTGCCGGCCAAGACGCCGAAACAGAAGCGCGATCGCATCAGCTATCACGGCCGCGAGTTCATCGAGCTCATCGTGGGCGGTCGCACGTACGACGAAGCGGCTGCAGCCGCACTCGATGACGTCGCGCGCACCGGTGCGACGCTCGTTCCGCCGTATGACGATCTGCGCACGATCGCCGGCCAGGGCACCATCGCCGCCGAGATCCTCGACCAGCTCGACGGCGAACCGGACCTCGTCATCGTCCCGGTCGGCGGCGGAGGCTGCATCGCGGGCATCACCACATATCTCGCCGAACGGACCAACAACACGTCGGTGCTCGGTGTCGAGCCCGCGGGTGCGGCGGCGATGATCGCCGCGTTGGCGGCGGGGGAGCCGGTGACCCTCGATGATGTCGACCAGTTCGTCGACGGCGCGGCGGTGAACCGCGCGGGCACCCTGACGTACGCGGCACTGGCCGCGGCGGGCGACATGGTGTCCATCACCACCACCGACCCGGGCGCGGTGTGTACCGCGATGCTCGACCTCTACCAGAACGAGGGGATCATCGCCGAGCCTGCGGGCGCGCTGTCGGTGGCCGCCCTGCGGGAGGCCGAACTCGGGCCCGGATCGACTGTGGTGTGCGTGATCTCGGGCGGCAACAACGACGTCTCCCGCTACGGTGAGGTGCTCGAACGTTCGCTGGTGCACCTCGGTCTCAAGCACTACTTTCTGGTGGACTTCCCGCAGGAGCCGGGAGCGCTGCGTCGGTTCCTCGACACGGTCCTCGGTCCGAACGACGACATCACGCTGTTCGAGTACGTCAAGCGCAACAACCGCGACACCGGCGAGGCGCTGGTGGGCATCGAGTTGGGATCGGCCACCGATTTCGACGGTCTGCTCGACCGGATGCGGGCGTCCGACATTCACGTCGAGGCACTTGAGCCGGGCTCGCCCGCGTACCGCTACCTACTCTGAGAGCGGCGAAGGATCGCAAAAGAGCGTCCGGGCACCGTCGTCGACTGCGACTCGACGGTCGGGTCTTCCCATGCCAGCACGACATCGCCGGTGACCGGGATGTCAACGGCGTCGGTGCCGAGGTTGGCCGCGACGACCAGCGATCCGCGCTCCATCACGATCCACTGCCGATCTTCGTCGTAGTCGACGCGCATGTGGTCCAGCCACGGGTCGGCAAGATCTGGCTCGTCGTGGCGCAACGCGATCAGCTCGCGATAGATCTGGGCGAGCCTGCCATGCTCGCCCTCGCCGATCTCGTGCCAGTTCAGCTTGGACCGTTCATACGTGTCGGGGTCCTGCGGATCGGGGATCTCGTCGGCGTCCCACCCGTGCTCGGCGAATTCTCGTTTCCGCCCCTCGGCGGTTGCTCTGGCCAGATCGGGTTCGGGGTGTGAGGTGAAGAACTGGAACGGAGATGACGAGCCCCACTCCTCACCCATGAAAAGCATTGCGGTGTAGGGCGATCCGATGGCCAATGCGGCTTTGACCGCCAACTGTCCGAAGGTGAGGTTCTGCGAGGGGCGGTCGCCGCACGCACGGTTCCCCACCTGGTCATGCGTGAGGGTGTACGCAAGCAGCCGGGTCGCGGGAATCGTCGCGGTGTCCAGCGGCCGCCCGTGCCGGCGATGGCGGAACGACGAGTACGTCCCCGCATGGAAGTACCCGTGCTTCAACGTCTGTGCAAGCGCTTCCATCGAGCCGAAATCGTTGTAGTAGCCCTGGCGCTCACCGGACACCGCGGCGTGGATGGCGTGGTGGATGTCGTCATCCCACTGTGCGGTCATCCCCAGACCCCCGCGGTCGCGCGGCGTGATCAGCCGCGGGTCGTTGAGGTCACTCTCTGCGATCAGTGACAGCGGGCGGCCCAACTCCTCGGCCAGCGCATCGGTTTCCGCTGAGAGCTCTTCGAGAATGTGGATCGCCGTCGTGTCGACGAGAGCGTGCACGGCATCGAGGCGAAGGCCGTCGGCGTGGAACTCGCGCATCCAGCGCAGTGCGCACTCGATGATGTAGCGGCGCACTTCGTCGGCATCCGGCCCGGAGATGTTGATCGATTCGCCCCACGGGTTGCTGCCTGACGAGAGGTAGGGGCCGAAGCGCGGCAGGTAGTTACCCGACGGACCGAGGTGGTTGAACACCGCGTCGATCAACACGCCGAGGCCGCGGTGGTGGCAGGCGTCGATGAAGCGCACCAACGCGCCCGGTCCGCCGTACGGTTCGTGCACCGCGTACCAGAGCACCCCGTCGTAACCCCACCCGTGCGTGCCACCGAAGGCGTTCACGGGCATGACTTCGACGAAGTCGACACCGAGATCGACCAGATAGTCGAGCTTCTCGATCGCCGAATCGAACGTCGCACCGGGGGTGAAGGTACCGACATGCAGTTCGTAGATCACCCTGCCCTCGATCGAGGCGCCGGCCCAACCGTTGTCGGTCCATGCGCCGGCGTCGGGCCGCCACAATGCCGAGCGTTCATGCACGCCGTCGGGTTGGCGCGGCGACCGCGGATCGGGCAGCACTGTCGGGTCGTCGTCGAGGACGAACCCGTAGCGCGCGCCTTCGCCCGCTTCGACCTCGGCACGCCACCATCCGTCGTCTGAACGGGTCATGTCGTGCAGTGTCCCGTCGAGGTCCAGGCGTACCCGCTCGGGAATCGGTGCCCATACCGAGAATTCAGCCATCGATGCGCTCCAACAGTGCGACCGGAAGTTCCGCGAACAACTCGACGGCCAGGACGCGCCCGGTGAACCGGGCGCCGGAGAGGCGATCGATCCATTGCCCCTCGGGCAGGGCCAATGCGGTGTCGCCCCAGCCGGTTTCGGACAGCACCACCGTGTGCCTGCTCACTGCGGTCAACACGTCGCCGCCGCGCAGGAACGCCAGCAGATGTCCGGCGGCCGGGCCTTCGGCCAGCACCGGGGTGTAGCCGCCGTCGGTGTAGCTGGCGGTGCGCTCGCGCCTGGACCGCAACGCCGCAGCCACGACGCGAATCTTCGGATGACGCAGCGTGTCAAGCGCCTGCACGCGGGTTGCGTAGTCCACCGGGCGGCGATTATCGGGGTCGACCAGGCTGTCCCCCCACAGCTCGGTGCCCTGATAGATATCCGGTACGCCAGGTGCGGTCAGTGCAATCAGCTTCTGGCCGAGGGAATCGCTGCGCGCATGCAGGTCCAGCCTGCCCACCAGAGAGGTCATCTCGGCGCCGACGGGTCCGTCGCAGACGGTGTCGATCCAACGGTGGACGGCCGTCTCGAACTCGTCGTCCGGGTCGTTCCACGTGGTGTGCGACGCGGCCTCGCGGATGGCCTTCTCCGCGTAGGCGTGCAGACGCTCACGCAGCGCGTCACCGACGGAACCGTCGACCGGCCACACCCCGAACATGTTCTGCAGCAGGAAGAGTCCCGTCGCCGCGTCCGGCGGCGGTGCGGCCAACGCCCACTTCCCGACGAGCTCGGCCCACAGCGACGGCACTTGCGACAGCACGCCGATCCTCGCGCGGACATCCTCACCGCGCTTGGTGTCGTGGGTCGTCAGGGCGACCATCGCGAGTGGCCATTCGCGTGCACGCACCGCCGCACGCTGATGGAACTCGCCGACGCCGACACCGAATCGGCGCGGCTCTCCGCCCACCTCGTTGAGCGAAACCAGCCTGGCGTCGCGGTAGAACAGGCAGTCCTCCATCGACTTGGCCGTCGCGGCGCCGCACAGTTGCTGCAGCCGCACGTTGGTCTCGGTGCTGACGGCCAGCGCCGCCGCGATGAGCGCGAAAGCCGTTGCGAGATCCGGTCGTTCGGCCTCGGCATCGGAGAAGGCGATCGGCAGCACCACTGGCAGCCCCCGATAATCCGAGCGGTAAACCTCGACGTGGCTGAGGAGCGCGGCCACCGCGGCCGGCACATCAGGGTGTTCGGTGCCGGTGGCCGCCGTGATCGTGCGGCACACCCGGGCGAGTTCGCTCTTGAGGGTTTCGGTGACAGCCTCGGCCTTGAGGCGGCGGGCGAGCGCGGGCATGTCGGCGTACGGCGAACCGGCCGAGTCGAACAGGTCGGTCAGGGCGTCTTCACCGGCAGGATCGATGAACACGCCGCCGATCTCGCGCAGCGCGTCGTAACCGGTGGTCCCGGCGACGGGCAACGTTGGTTCCAACGCTTCGTCGACCGCGAGGATCTTCTCCACGACGATCCACGCCTGCGGCCCGACCAGTTCACGCAACCACGCGAGATAGCCTGCGGGGTCGGACAATCCGTCGGGATGATCGATGCGGATTCCGTCGACGAGGCCTTCGTCGAACCAGCGTTTGACCTCTTTATGGGTTGCGTCGAAGACGGCGCGGTCCTCCTGGCGCAGCCCGGCCAGCGACGTGATCGAAAAGAACCGCCGATAGCCGCAGATTCCGTTCCGCCAGCCGATGGCGCGATAGTGCGTGCTGTCGGCGGGGTAGCCGGGCGGCGGGTCGTCGCCGTCCTCCCCGAGGACCGGCAGCACGATCCGGCCGTCCTGGTCCAGGTCCCAGTCGACATCGAAGTACGAGGCGTACACCGAATCACGCCCGTGCGTGAGAACATCCAGCCACCACTTGTTCTGCTGGGGATCGTCCACTCCCACGTGGTTCGGCACGATGTCGACGATCAGGCCGATGTTCCTCTGACGTGCCGCCGAAGACAGCCGGGCAAGACCCTCGGCGCCGCCGAGCGCGGCCGAGACGGTCAGCGGATCCGTGACGTCGTAGCCGTGGGTCGAGCCTTCCGCGGCGGTCAGGATCGGAGACAGATACAGATGTGAGACACCGAGCGCGTCGAGATAGTCGAGCAGGTTTTCGGCGTCGGCGAACGTGAAGGCGTCACCGCGCATCTGCAGCCGGTATGTCGAGGTTGGGCGAGAAGTCATGCGCTAGGCGGTCTTACGAAGGACCAGCAGCGACCGCGGCTGGAGCGGGATCTTCTCTCCCGCAGCCACCACGAGGTCGGAGTCGCCCGCTGGGTGCGCGGTGTCGACAGCCGCGGTCCACTGGCTGGCATAGCCGTTGTCGGGAGCGGAGAAGTCGACCTGCTTGTCGTGCGCGTTGAAGCACAACAGGAATGAGTCGTCGACGACTCGTTCACCGCGTTCGTCGGGGGCGGTGATGGCCTCGCCGTTGAGGAACACCGCGACACACTTGTCGAGGCCGGACTCCCAGTCCTCGGGCGTCATCTCGTTGCCCGACGGCGTCAGCCAGGCGATGTCACGAAACTGGTCACCGCTGCGGATCGGCTTGCCCTCGAAGAACCGGCGGCGCCGGAACACCGGATGCTTGCGGCGCAACTTGGTGACCTTGCGGGTGAACGCCAGCTGCTCGGCGTTCGTTTCGCACAGCGACCAGTCCATCCACGAGATCTCGGAGTCCTGGCAGTAGACGTTGTTGTTGCCCCGCTGCGTGCGACCGATCTCGTCACCGTGCGAGATCATCGGGGTGCCCTGCGACATCATCAGCGTGCCCATGATGTTGCGCATCTGCTTGGCGCGCAGCGCGAGGATGTCGGGGTCATCGGTGGGGCCCTCGACGCCACAATTCCACGAGCGGTTGTGGCTTTCCCCATCGCGGTTGTCTTCGCCGTTGGCCTCGTTGTGTTTCTCGTTGTACGACACCAGGTCCGCGAGCGGGAAACCATCGTGGCAGGTGACGAAGTTGATGCTCGCACCGGGGCGCCGGCCGGTCGCCTCGTACAGGTCCGACGACCCGGTCAGCCGGGATGCGAATTCGCCTAGGGTTGCGGGCTCGCCCCGCCAGTAATCGCGCACAGTGTCGCGATACTTCCCATTCCATTCGGTCCACAAACCTGGGAAGTTGCCGACTTGATAGCCGCCCTCGCCGACGTCCCACGGCTCGGCGATCAGCTTCACCTGGCTGATCACCGGGTCCTGCTGCACGAGGTCGAAGAATGCGCTCAGCCTGTCGACTTCGAAGAACTCCCGGGCCAGTGCGGCCGCCAGGTCGAAGCGGAACCCGTCGACATGCATCTCCAGGACCCAGTACCGCAGCGAGTCCATGATCAGTTGCAGCGTGTGCGGATGCCGGGGGTTGAGGCTGTTGCCGGTGCCGGTGAAGTCGCGGTACAACCGCTTGTCGTCGTCCATCAGCCGGTAGTACGCCGCGTTGTCGATGCCGCGCAGATTGATCGTCGGCCCGAGGTGGTTGCCTTCGGCGGTGTGGTTGTAGACGACGTCGAGAATCACCTCGATGCCGGCCTCGTGGAAGGCCCGAACCATCGCCTTGAACTCCGCGACGGCGCCGCCGGCGTGCTTGTTGGCCGCATATTGGTAGTGCGGGGCCAGGAAGCCAAAGGTGTTGTAGCCCCAGTAGTTTCGTAGTCCCAGATCGAGCAGCCGGTGGTCGTGCATGAATTGGTGCACGGGCATGAGCTCGATCGCGGTGACGTTCAGCGACTTCAGGTGATCGATGATCACCGGATGCGCGAGGCCTGCGTACGTCCCGCGCATGTCCTCCGGAATGCCGGGATGGGTCTGCGTCATGCCCTTGACGTGGGCTTCGTAGATGACGGTCTGGTGGTACGGCGTGCGGGGCGCGCGATCCGATGCCCAGTCGAAGTAGGGATTGATCACGACGCTGGTCATCGTGTGCCCCAGCGAGTCGACCATCGGCGGCGTCCCGCCGCTCGCGAGGTCCTCGGCCGTCAGGTCGTAGGAGAACAGCGCCTGGCTGAAGTCGAACTCGCCGTGAAAGGACTTGCCGTATGGATCGAGCAACAGCTTGCTCGGATCGCAGCGGAGCCCGGCGGACGGGTCCCACGGTCCGTATACGCGAAAGCCGTAGCGCTGGCCGGGTGTGACGGTGGGCAGGTAGCAGTGCCACACGTACCCGTCGACCTCATCGAGATTGATGCGCTCCTCACTGCCGTCCTTGCCGACGAGGCACAACTCCACCCGTTCGGCGACCTCGGAGAACAACGAGAAGTTGGTACCCGCACCGTCGTAGGTGGCTCCGAGCGGATAACTGGTTCCCGGCCAGACGGTGGGTACCGACGCCGGCGCGTCGGGTGGCATCAGTCCGCCCACCAACCGGTGGCCGCGGCGATCTGCCGTCCCAGCTCCGTGGTCATCGTGCGCATGTAGGTGGTCGAAATGTGGTGGGCATCGTGATACAGCAACACATTTCCCTCGACTGCGCGACAGATGTCCTTACGGCAGACCGCGTCGCTCATGTCCAGCGGCTTGAGCAACGGGAATTGGGCGACCCAGTCAAGAGTCGGGTTGCGGGGTGACAGCACGTCGGATCGCTTGACTCCGCACGAGATGGCGTTACCGCCCTCGGCCAGGCAGTCGGCGGGGAAGTAGGGCTGACCGTTACGCACGAGCCATGGCGTGTCGCGCATCGCCAGGATGGGGATGTCGTTGTCGGACAACTGTCGCCAGATGCCGGTGTACGTGCCCGGCATGACGTCGCCGGGTTTGATGTTCCACGGCCGGGTGGCGGTCGTGAATACGTAGTCGGGACGGTCGGCGATGATTTTGGCCATCACCCGCTCGTTCCACTCGTGGCACTTCGGATAGGGGCGGTTGTCGCCCATGACCAGAGGAACTTCCTCGGTCGTCAGTGGGCAACCCATCTTCAGGTAGGTGACGACTTTGAAGTGGTGCATCCGGCCAAGGAGGTCCAGAGCGGTGATCCAGTGTTCGGCGTGTGAACCCCCCGCGAGCGCAATGGTGCGGGTGGCCTGGTCGTCGCCGTAGTTGCAGGTGATGACGCCGACATTGTCGAAGTCGCTGATGCAGCCGTCCTCGGTGGTTCGGGGCAGGTCGTTTCTGGCCTCGAGCACCGTCGGGCGCATCGGCAGCTTGGGCACCTTGGCCTTGTCGAGAAGCGCGCGGGCACCGGGATAATCGCGTGACGAAAGGCCGGTCAGTTCCTTACTGCTCGAGCGTTCCACCGTGACGTGTTCGCGCCACGTGAACGATGTGGCGGTCAGCGCCACCGCGAGCAGCACGACCACCGAACCGAGTGCCATCGTCGGTCTGCGCAGGCGGGCGCGCAGCGGGACGGCGGGCGCCGAAGCCGCGGCCGTCTTGTATCGCAACGGGTTCTCGACGAATTTCGTTGTCAGCCAGGCCAACACGCCGGACACCAACAACACCGCGGCGCCCTCGACGAAGTTCACGCGCGGATGTCCGGTGTAGGACAAGTAAAAGATGAGCAGCGGCCAGTGCCACAGGTACAGCGAGTAGGCCATTGCGCCGAGCGCAACGAACGGAGCGGTGGCCAACAGACGGTTGGGTGCGGGCATGCGACCGGCGGTGTGCGGATCGGCCACCCGGTTCGCCGCGGACAGGATGAACAGCATCGTCGCACCGACCGGCACCAGTGCCCAGGGGCCGGGGAACTCGTGCACCCCGTCGATCAAGGCGCCGCACGCGAGGATCGCGGCCAGGCCGATCACCGCGGTGATCGTGCGCAGCCACATCGGCCAGCTCAGCCGCGACACCACCGCGCCGACCAGCGCACCGAGCAGCAGTTCCCATGCCCGGGCGAAGCTGTTGTAGTACGCGGTGGCCTGGTCGGCGTTGTGAGCGAAGATCGCGTAGACGAAAGACGCGACAGTCAGCGCGCTCAGCAGCGCGATGAAGGCGATCCGCATATGGCGGCCGAAGATCCGGCGGAACAGTAGAGCGGATCCGAAGATCAGGGCCAGGAACGCGATGTAGAACTGTCCCTGCACCGACATGGACCAGATGTGCTGCAGCGGACTGACGGCCTCGCCCGCGCGGAGGTAATCCGAAGCGGTGGTGGCCAACTCCCAGTTCTGGTAGTAGCCCAGACTCGCCAGACTCTGGTCGGCGAATGTCTCCCACCGTGTCTCGGGCTGGATGAGAATCGTCAGCACCGCAGCGCACGCCAGCACGACCACCAGTGCGGGCAGCAGCCGGCGGACCAGCCGGGTGACCTCGGGCACCGGCCACAGCGATGCGCCGGGCGTCATCGCCGTGCGCAGGATGCGTCCACCGAAGAAGAAGCCCGACAGCGCGAGGAAGACGTCCACACCGCCGGACACGCGGCCGAACCACACGTGAAACACCGCGACAAGCAGAATCGCCACACCGCGCAGTCCGTCGAGATCGTGGCGGTAGAAATCGGAAGCGCGTGCTCCCTGTGAAGCCTTGGCTTCGCGTGGCGGATGTCCCGGTTCGGCGGACGGCGCCGGCCGGGGAGGGGCGAGGGTCATCATGGTCGACCGATAATCTACCCAAGGTGCCAGCACTGACGCCCGCCGAGATCAGCGCAATCGACGCCGCCCACGTCTGGCATCCCTACAGCACGATCGGCGCCGAAACATTGGCCCCGCTGGTCGCAGTGGGCGCACACGGTGCCTGGCTGACACTGCACCGAGACGGACACGAGGTTCGCGCTCTCGACGGGATGGCGTCCTGGTGGACCGCTGTGCACGGGCACGGCCATCCGGCGCTGGACGCGGCGATCAGCGCTCAACTGGCCACCATGAATCACGTCATGTTCGGCGGGCTGACCCACGAACCGGCCGCACGGCTCGCGCAACTGCTGGTCGAGCTCACGCCGGAGAGGTTGGACACCGTCTTTTTCAGCGACTCTGGCTCGGTCTCGGTCGAGGTGGCGATCAAGATGGCGCTGCAGTACTGGCGCAGCATCGGTCGGGGGGAGAAGTTCCGGCTGATGACCTGGCGTGGCGGATACCACGGCGACACATTCACCCCGATGAGCGTCTGCGACCCCGACGGCGGGATGCACTCTCTCTGGACCGACGTGCTCGCCCACCAGGAGTTCGCGCCCGCCGTGCCGAGCGAGTACGACGCGGCCTACATCGCGACGTTCGAGAAGCAACTGGCCGACCATGCCCACGAGCTGGCCGCCGTGATCGTCGAACCCGTCGTGCAGGGGGCGGGCGGAATGCGGTTCCACGATCCGCGCTATCTCACCGACCTGCGCGACATCTGTACCCGCCACGACGTCCTGCTGATCTTCGACGAGATCGCTACCGGATTCGGCCGCACCGGCGAGCTCTTCGCCGCCGACCACGCCGGCGTCAGCCCCGACATCATGTGCGTGGGCAAGGCGCTGACCGGTGGTTACCTCACCCTGGCCGCGACGCTGTGCAGCGGCGAGATCGCCCAGACGATCAGTTCGCACGAGCCGGGCGCGCTCATGCACGGACCGACGTTCATGGCCAACGCACTGGCGTGTGCGGTCTCGGTGGCGTCGGTGGAGTTGCTGCTCGCCGGCGACTGGCGGTCGTCGGTGCGCACGATCGAGAAGGGACTGCGGGACGGACTGTCGCCCGCCGCCGAGCTGCCGGGCGTGGCCGACGTGCGGGTACTCGGCGCGATCGGCGTCATCGAGATGGACCAGCCGGTCGACCTTGCGGTCTCGACCCCGGTGGCGCTCGACCATGGGGTCTGGCTGCGACCGTTCCGCAACCTGATCTACGCGATGCCGCCCTACATATGCACCGCTGAGGAGATCGGTCAGATCACCTCGGCGATGGTCGGCGTCGCGCGTGCATTAACCTGAACGGTGTTCAAGTCTCTAGGAGTGCATTGGTGACGCGCACGGGTCTTTCGCCGCTGGCGTGGCTCGACGAGGTCGAGCAGCAGCGCCGCGCCGCGGGTCTGCGGCGGTCCCTGCGCAGCCGCCCACCGGTCGGCGCCGACCTCGACCTGGCCTCCAACGACTATCTCGGCCTGTCGCAGCATCCCGATGTGATCGAGGGCGGCGTCGCAGCGCTGCGCACGTGGGGCGCCGGGTCGACCGGCTCGCGGCTGGTCACCGGCAACACCGAGATTCACGAAGGCTTCGAGCAGGCACTCGCCGGCTTCGTCGGGGCCGAGTCCGCGCTGGTGTTTTCGTCGGGCTACACCGCCAACCTGGGCGCCGTCGTATCGCTGTCGGGCGCCGGGTCGTTGTTGGTGTCGGACGCTCTCACGCATGCGTCCCTGGTCGACGCGTGCCGGTTGTCGCGGGCCAGGGTCGTGGTCACCCCACACCGTGACGTCGCGGCCGTCGAGGCGGCGCTGGCCGCCCGCGCTGAGGAACGCGCGGTCGTGGTGACAGACGCGGTGTTCTCCGCCGACGGTGTGCTGGCACCGCTGCGGGCGTTGCACGACGTATGCCGTCGCCACGGCGCTCTGCTGCTGGTCGACGAGGCGCATGCACTCGGGGTGCGGGGGACAGGCGGCCGGGGACTTGTACATGAGGCCGGGTTGGCCGGCGCGCCGGACGTGGTGATGACGACGACGATGTCCAAGGCGCTGGGCAGCCAGGGCGGTGTGGTGCTCGGCCCCGCGGCGGTGCGTGACCACCTCATCGATGCAGCGCGGCCCTTCATCTTCGACACCGGGTTGGCGCCCGCAGCGGTCGGGGCGGCGTGGGCGGCGCTGGACGTGCTGATGGCCGAGCCGTGGCGCGCGCAGGCCGTGCTGGACCATGCGGCGGCCCTGGCCGCGGTGTGCGGTGTCGACGAGATCCCCGAGTCGGCTGTGGTGTCAGTGATCCTCGGGGAGCCGGAGGTGGCTTTGGCCGCCGCGGTCGCCTGCCTGGATCGTGGCGTTCGGGTCGGCTGCTTCCGACCACCGACTGTCGCACCGGGAACCTCCAGGTTGCGGTTGACGGCCCGCGCCTCGCTCTCGGACGACGAGATGGCCTTGGCGCGTGAGGTTCTCACCGCCGTGCTTGCCGCGGGCGCGTGAGCACTCTCGTCGTCACCGGAACCGATACCGGCGTCGGCAAGACGGTCGCGACGGCCGCACTGGCCTGTCATGCACGGCTGGCAGGCATCGGCGTCGCGGTGTGCAAACCCGTGCAGACCGGAAGCCCGGTGGACGACGACCTCGCTGACATCGCCCGGCTGTCCGGTGTGACCGACCTTCATGGGTCGTGGCGATACCCCGAGCCGCTGGCACCGGTCGCGGCGGCGCAACGGTCGGGTCGGCCGTTGCCCACGCGGGCTGAACTGGTCGGGTCGGTGCACGAGGCACGCGCGGAATTGGTGCTGGTCGAGGGGGCCGGCGGTCTGCTCGTCGAACTGGGCCAGGATGGTGTGACGCTGCGCGACGTCGCGATCGACCTGGCCGCACCGGTACTCGTGGTCGTCGCCGCGGGACTGGGTACGTTGAACCACACCGCGTTGACGTTGGAATCGCTTGCTTCCCAGGGTATTCCGTGTGCCGGTTTGGTGATCGGAGCGTGGCCGTCCGATCCGGGACCCGCCGAAGAGGGTAATCGTGAGGCACTGGGCAGGCTGGCGCCGGTGCGGGCGGTGCTCCCCGCGGGCCTTGGCGCGGTGAGCGCTGCAGACTTCGAGGCCGTCTGCTCGGCGGCGTTCGATCCGGCCTGGGTGAGCAGTCTGGCTCGATGATGGTGCATTCCGTCGAGTTGCTGTTCGACGCGGACACCGAGGCGGCGATCCGGCGTATCTGGGACGACCTCGCTGACACGGGTGTACGCAGTCAGGCCGGGCACAAGGCGCCGAGCAATCGGCCGCACGTCACCCTGGCGGTCGCCGAAACAATGGACACGGCGGTCGATGACGCGCTGCGGCCGTTGCTTCGGCAGCTGCCGATCACCTGCACCGTCGGCGCGCCCATGCTTTTCGGCCGACGGCAGTTCACGCTCGTGCGGCTGATCGTTCCGTCAGTGCCACTGCTGTCGCTGCAGGCCGACATTCACGACGCCTGCCTGCCGCATGCGCCGCAAGGCCCGCTGCCGCATTCGCAGCCCGGTCAGTGGACGCCGCATGTGACCTTGGCTCGCCGGGTACCCGCCGAGCAATTGCAGTCGGCGCTGACGGTGCAGAGTGTGAGTCGCGAGCTGTCTGCGACCGGCGTCGGTATCAGGCACTGGGACGGCAACGCCAAACGCGAGTATTCGATCTAAGAGACCGTCTCGCCAACGCTTTTTGGTACGCACATGCGCCAGCCGTCGATCACCAACTCGCGAAGCTCGTCGAGCTCGATCGCGTCGAGCCGCACGAGAATCCAGTTGTATCGCAGCTCCGATTTGCGCGGCAGCATGAACTTGTCTGGTTGGGCGGCGACCATCCCCGCGCGCTCCTCCTTGGGGAACCCGACGCCCATCACCGTCTCGTCGCGCGAGAACGCGGCGTACACGAGCCGCCCGGCGCGGAACCTGATGCTGTCGCGGACGACGACTTCACTCGACCTCGGCAGCGTCGAGGCGATACGTCGGACGTCGTCGACGGTGATCACGTCTACTCGAAGATCGCCTGCGAAACGTTGATTCCGTCGACGAACAGGCGAAGGCCGAATCCGAACCGCGCATTGGCGTCGTCGGTGAGCACGGACTGCCACTCGGGCAGCTCGGCGCCCGCGGCGTCCCACTGCAGTCGGGACTGTTCGTCCACGGTGAATCCCAGCACGTAGTAGACGACCGTGCGCGCCGCCAGTTCGGCATGCGCGGAGTCCACGCCCACCTCGGATACCGCCTCGGTGAGGACCGCCAGAATCTGCTTCATGGCGGACGATTGACCTGCCGCGAAGCTCGCCGACACCAGCTCGGCGCCGTCGGTGTGCGACAGCAGAGCATCGCGCAGCCGGTGGCACACGTCGGCAACCCCCCGCGCGGACGGCACCCCGTCCAGGATGCGGTCGGATATGGCGCCCAGCAGTTCCTGCTTGTTGGCGAAATGCCAGTACAGGGCGCCAGGGGACACGTTCAGCTCGCGCGCGAGCCGCCGCATCGTCAGGTCGGCGATCCCGTACTCGTCCAGCAGGTTCGCCGCCGCCTCGACCACGTCGCATTTGTGGAGCTGCACACCAGTAGCCTAACCTGAACGCTGTTCAAGTTGGATGAGAGGACCTCACAAGTGAGCGACATTCTGGCGAAGGCCCGCGACCAGGTACTGGAGCGCGGCGAAGGCCTCGACCAGGATCAGACGCTGCAGGTGCTGCGGCTGCCCGACGAGAACCTCGACGAACTACTCGAGCTCGCGCACGAGGTTCGGATGAAGTGGTGCGGACCCGACGTCGAGGTCGAAGGCATCATCAGCCTCAAGACCGGCGGTTGCCCGGAAGACTGTCACTTCTGTTCACAGTCGGGTCTTTTCGCGTCGCCGGTCCGCAGTGCTTGGCTGGATATCCCCAGCCTGGTGGAGGCCGCCAAGCAGACCGCCAAGAGTGGTGCGACCGAATTCTGCATCGTCGCCGCCGTGCGCGGTCCCGACGAGCGTCTGCTCGCACAGGTCGCCGCGGGCATCGAGGCGATCCGCAACGAAGTCGACATCCAGATCGCCTGTTCGCTGGGCATGCTGACCGCCGAGCAGGTCCAGCGGCTCTCGGACATGGGTGTGCACCGCTACAACCACAATCTGGAGACCGCGCGGTCGTTCTTCACCAATGTCGTGACCACGCACAGCTGGGAAGAGCGGTGGGACACCCTGCAGATGGTCCGCGAGGCAGGCATGGAGGTCTGCTGCGGAGGCATCCTCGGCATGGGTGAGACATTGGAGCAGCGTGCGGAGTTCGCCGCCAACCTGGCCGAACTCGATCCGCACGAGGTGCCGCTGAACTTCCTCAACCCGCGGCCGGGCACACCGTTCGGCGACCTCGACGTGTTGCCCGCGTCGGAGGCGCTGAAGGCTGTCGCCGCGTTCCGCCTGGCGTTGCCGCGCACCATGCTGCGGTTCGCAGGTGGCCGCGAGATCACGCTTGGCGACCTGGGCGCCAAACAGGGCATCCTCGGCGGCATCAACGCCGTCATCGTCGGCAACTACCTGACGACGCTGGGTCGGCCGGCCGAAGCGGATCTGGAGCTCCTCGAGGATCTGCAGATGCCCATCAAGGCGCTCAACGCCAGCCTGTAGAACCATCAGGTCATGGCGTTCAACGTCTATACGGGCGAACCCGACGGCACGGCGCTGCCGCCGGCCGCGCAACTGGGTCTCGAGCCGCCGCGGTTCTGCGCCGAATGCGGTCGGCGAATGATCGTTCAGGTGCGTCCCGACGGTTGGTCCGCCAAGTGTTCGCGGCACGGCCTGACTGACTCGAAGGATCTGGAGCAGCGATGAGCGAGGTAGCACCGCCCCGAATTTCGCGCGGGCGCGCCGCGATCACTGTGGTCGCTGCACTGACGCTGACCGGCGCGTTGATCGGGGCGCTATGGGCGTGGCTGGCGCCACCGGTGCACGGTGTGGTCGCGCTGACGAAGAGCGGGGAACGCGTTCGGGCGCACCTCGGCACCGAGGCAGACAACTTCTTCGTCGCGTCCTTCCTAGTCGTCGGAATGTTGTGCGTGATGGCAGTTGTCGCCGCGGTGCTGGTGTGGCAGTGGCGTGCGCACCGCGGCCCGATGATGGTCGCGGCGCTGGCCCTGGGGGGAGCTGCGGCGGCCGGCGCGGCCACGGGAGTCGGTGCGGCGCTGGTGCATTGGCGGTACGGGTCGATCGACGTCGCCGCCGCACCGATCTCAGCCGAACATCGCGTGCATTACGTGACCGAGGCGCCACCGGTGTTCTTCGGGCACTCGCCCTTGCTGGTGGCCGTCACGATCCTGTTTCCCGCAGCGATCGCCGCACTGGTCTACGCGCTCACGGCGGTGGCGATCGCACGGGACGATCTGGGTGCGTGGCCACCCATCGAACGCGACGAACTCGATCCGACCGCTAAAGCGGGGTCCGCTCTACCGTCCGGCCAGTGACGACTTTGGCGACGATTTTCGCCAACCGCGCCATGCCGACGTAGGTCATCGGGTTCAGCAGCGTCGGCCATTTGGTTCGAACCATGTGCTCCGACGCGGGTTTTCCGGCAAACCGGTCGATGAGCCAGCGGAGCGCCATGGGCGCCGACATCGGGTGCAGCAAAAGATGCTCGCTGAACATGTCGCGGTGGTAGGTCACCGAGGCCCCACCCGATTTGTAGGTTTCGGCCAGTTCGTCGATGTCGTGGACGTCGATCAGCAGGTCGTGCACCGCCTGCACGATGAGCACCGGCGGAGTCGGCACCGCCACGCCGAGCTTGATATCGGAGAAGACATGCTGCACCTCCGGGGTGCCCAGGATCTGCTCGAGGGGCGCGTCCAGCATGTCGCCCATGTCCTTCCTGAACATCCGGACGACGGCCTCCGCAGTGGTCATGGTGTGCAGCCGTTGCAGCAGTGTCCTGCCCTCGTCGGTGACGTGCTGCTCGATGATCTTGTTCAGCTCGGGATAGATGTCGGAGAGCGCCGCGACGACGAGGGCAGGCAGGCCCGCCATGTGGCTCCCGTTGAGCCTGCGGAACGTGTGGCCGAGATCGCCGACCGGCGATCCGAGCACCGCGCCGACGACATTCAATTCCGGCGCGTAGGAGCCGCTCATCTCGGCGGCCCATGCGGTGGCGAGCCCTCCGCCGGAATAGCCCCATAGGCCGATCTGCGCGTCCGGTGACAACCCCAGCCGCTTGGTGCTGACTGCGGCACGCAATCCGTCGAGAACGTGGTAGCCGGGTTCATACGGAGCTCCCCACATGCCGAGGCGGCCCTCGTGGTCGGGTACTGACACCGCCCAGCCCTCGGCGAGGCAGGCGGCCACCAGAAGGAACTCGAACTGCGCGACCGAACCCGTTGCATGCGCGTGACGGCGCAGGGCGTAGGACGGGAAGCAGCGCGACGTGACGGCGTCGATCGCGCATTGGTAGGAGATCACCGGCGTGACGGCGGCCGGGGCGCGCTCAGCGGGCACGATCACCGTTGTGGCGGCAGCATCGGCCGAGCCGTGCATGTCGGTCGTGCGATAAAGCAGCTGAGTGGCCCGCACGCGCTGCGGGATCAGGCCCATGAACGCCAGCTCAACGTCCCGGCTGCGCAGGACGGTTCCCGGCGTGGCGTGCTGGTAGCCCGTAGGAGGTTCGTAGAACGGGTCATCGGATGGCAGCGCAGGGCGGGTGCCCCGCACCAGTTCCTCGTGGGGGACGTGCCCGATCCACTCAGCACCAGCTGCTGGTGCGACGCTGCCCAGATCCATCCGGCCAAACTTACTTAAGAAAGCGCTAAGAAGCCAGTCCGACTCACCCTGGCGGGCGCAATGCTGCAAATTCGTCGGTCACCCGATACCGGGAGTCGGTGAAGCGGTAGAGGGCCGCAGGGCGACCGCCGCTGCGGCCTGACCGCGCTGTGGTGCCGGTCCTGGTGATGACGTTGCGGCGCTCCAGCACGCGCTGCAAGTTGGTCGCGTCCACCGGGTGCCCGAGTGCGGCGCTGTAGATGTCCCGCAATGTCGATACGGCGAATTCAGTTGGCGCCAAAGCAAATCCGATGTTCGTGTATGACAATTTGGCAACAAGCCGGGCGCTGGCGTGCTCGACCATCGGACCATGATCGAACGCCATCGCGGGCAAATCGTCCACGGGATGCCAACGAGTGTCCGACGGCAGCTCGGGGGTAGCGGGGGAGGGCACCAGACCGAGGAACGTCGAGGCGATGGTGCGTGCGCCCGGCACCCGTTCGGGATCTGAGAAAACTGCGAGTTGTTCAAGGTGAGCAACCTCACGCAGGTCGACTTTTTCGGCGAGTTGACGCCGGACTGAGCTGGTCAAGTCCTCGTCGTCGCGCAACCGGCCGCCGGGCAGGGCCCACTTTCCGGCCTCGGGGTCCAGTGCACGCTGCCACAACAGCACGTGAAGTGCAGGTTTCGGAGAGTCGACAGCGCGAACCTGGAACACGGCGGCAAGCACCTCGTGTTCGGTGCTAATATAGACCATGTTTTCGATTGTAAGTCGAAAACCTCGACGGAATGAAGGAACCGGTTATGACGGTTTTGGATCGCATGCCCGCTAATGACCTGGCGGATCGAATCATCGCCGGTCCGGCCGGCTTTTCCGGTGTCGACGGCGACCAGGAATGGGCCGAGGAGGTCCGCCGCCTGGCCGATCTGCGCGGCGCGACGTTGCTGGCGCACAATTACCAGCTGCCTGCCATTCAGGACGTCGCGGACCACGTCGGCGACTCGCTGGCGTTGTCGCGCATCGCGGCCGAGGTGCCCGAAGACACCATCGTGTTCTGCGGCGTGCACTTCATGGCCGAGACCGCCAAGATCCTGTCGCCTGACAAGACCGTTCTGATCCCGGACCAGCGGGCCGGATGTTCGCTGGCCGACTCGATCACCGCCGACGAGCTGCGGGCCTGGAAGGCCGAACATCCCGGTGCCGTGGTGGTTTCGTACGTGAACACCACCGCGGCGGTGAAGGCCGAGACCGACATCTGCTGCACGTCGTCGAACGCCGTCGAGGTGGTCGCGTCGATCCCCGCCGACCGCGAGGTGCTGTTCTGCCCGGACCAGTTCCTCGGCGCCCACGTGCGGCGGGTGACCGGCCGCGAGAACCTGCATGTGTGGGCTGGGGAATGTCACGTCCATGCGGGCATCAACGGCGACGAGCTTGCCGACCAGGCGCGGGCGCACCCCGACGCCGAACTCTACGTACACCCCGAATGCGGTTGTGCCACGTCGGCTCTGTATCTGGCGGGTGAGGGCGCTTTCCCCGAGGACCGGGTCAAGATCCTCTCGACCGGCGGCATGCTCGACGCCGCCCGGGAAACCAGGGCGCGGCAGGTGCTGGTCGCCACCGAGGTCGGGATGCTGCACCAATTACGCCGCGCCGCACCGGAGGTCGACTTCCGAGCGGTCAACGACCGCGCGTCGTGCAAGTTCATGAAGATGATCACCCCGGCAGCGCTGCTGCGCTGTCTGGTGGAGGGCAAGGACGAAGTCCACGTCGACCCGGAGATGGCCCGGTTGGGGCGTGCCAGCGTCTTGCGCATGATCGAGATCGGTCAGCCCGGCGGCGGCGAATGACCGGGTCGGTGTCCTGCGGTGGGCGGGGCTACTGGCAGCAGCGCGCCGACGTCGTGGTGATCGGCACCGGCGTGGCAGGCCTGGTGGCCGCGCTCGCGGCACATCGCCGTGGCCGAAAGGTGATGGTGCTCAGCAAGGCCGGGGATACGGCCACGTTCTACGCGCAGGGCGGCATCGCCGTCGTGTTGCCGGCCGCCTTGCGTGCGGGCGGCGACTCCGTGGAGGCACACGTCGCGGACACGTTGGCTGCCGGTGCCGGACTGTGTGATCCCGAGGTCGTGCGTTCGATCGTCGCTGACGGCTACCGCGCGGTGCGCGATCTCGTCGACAACGGCGCGCGATTCGACGAAGCAACGCCGGGACAGTGGGCGCTGACCCGCGAGGGTGGACATTCGAAGCGGCGGATCATCCACGCGGGCGGCGATGCGACCGGAGCGGAAGTGCAGCGCGCGTTAGACCACGCCGCGGCCACGCTGGACATTCGTCGCAACCACGTCGCACTGGAGATCCTGCATGACGAGGGGGCGGTGACCGGTGTCCTCGTCCTCAACGACGACGGTCCGGGGATCGTCCACGCGCGGTCGGTGATCCTGGCGACTGGTGGGCTGGGTCATCTGTACTCGGCGACCACCAATCCGGAGGGTTCGACCGGCGACGGTGTCGCGCTGGCGATGTGGGCCGGGGTCCCGGTATCCGACCTCGAGTTCATCCAGTTCCATCCCACGATGTTGTTCGACGGACATGCGGGCGGGCGCCGGCCGCTCATCACCGAGGCCGTCCGCGGCGAGGGTGCGGTTCTTGTTGACTCCCAGGGCCGTTCGGTCACCGAGGGTGTGCATCCCATGGGGGACCTGGCGCCGCGTGACGTCGTCGCGGCGGCGATCGATGCGCGGCTGACCGAGACCGGTGATCCGTGCGTCTACCTCGACGCGAGGGGTATCAAGGGCTTCAAGAAGCGTTTTCCGACCGTCACGGCGGCGTGCAGGGCGGCGGGCATCGACCCGACGCGTCAACCCATTCCCGTCGTGCCGGGTGCGCATTACAGCTGCGGTGGTGTCATCACCGATATGCACGGCCGCACCGAGCTTGCGGGGCTGTTCGCCGCGGGGGAGGTGGCCCGCACCGGAATGCACGGCGCGAACCGGTTGGCCTCCAACAGTTTGCTCGAGGGCCTTGTCATCGGTGGTCGAGCCGGAATTGCCGCTGCCGCACACGCTTTGGACGCCGGAGTGTCGACCGCTGTGCTGCCGGAGACCGGCTTGCGGCGCGCACTGCCGCGTCCGGATCTGCAGCGGACGATGACGCGCAACGCATCTGTGGTCCGCGACGACCGGGGCCTACGTACGCTTTCGCAGGATCTGGAGGCCGCGACTTCTCGGAAGCTCAACTCGCGCAGGGATTTCGAAGATGTGGCGTTGACGACTGTGGCGGGTGCTGTCATGTCGGCGGCCTTTGCGCGGACTGAGACGCGGGGGTGCCACCATCGCGCCGACTATCCAGACACCGATCCGGCGATGGCCCGCAGCCTCGTACCCGCGGTGGCATGCGCCTGATGGAGCTGAACGCTGATGAGCTGACCGAGGCGCGCCGGGTGATCGCCCGCGGTCTCGAGGAGGATTTGCGGTACGGACCCGATGTCACCACTTTGGCGACCGTGGGCGCAGATGCGACCACGACGGCCTCGATGGTCGTTCGGCAGCCGGGGGTCATCGCCGGGGTGGACATCGCCTTGCTCGTGCTCGACGAAGTCCTAGGGGTGGGCAATTATGTGGTCAAGCATCGCGTCGACGACGGCGAACGACTGGACGCCGGTGGTGTGGTGCTGGCGGTCGAGGCGCCCACTCAAGGGCTGCTGACGGCAGAACGAACCATGCTGAATCTGGTGTGCCACCTGTCGGGTATCGCGACGGTGACAGCGGAGTGGGTGGCCGCGGTGGAGGGCACCAATGCCAAGATTCGCGATACCCGCAAGACCCTTCCCGGCTTGCGGGCGCTGCAGAAATACGCGGTGCGCGTAGGTGGCGGGGTGAACCATCGGATGGGATTGGGTGACGCCACGCTGATCAAGGACAACCACGTCGCGGCGGCGGGCTCGGTGGTAGCGGCACTACAGGCGGTGCAGGCCGCCGCGCCGGACCTGCCGTGCGAAGTCGAGGTGGATTCCCTCGAGCAGCTAGACGAGGTGCTCGCCCAGAATCTTGGGGCGCAGGCGCTGGTGTTGCTCGACAACTTCCCGGTGTGGCAGACCCAGATCGCGGTGCAGCGCCGGGATTCCCGTTCTCCTGCAACCAAACTGGAGTCCTCGGGCGGCCTATCCCTCGACACTGCCGCCGAGTACGCCGGAACGGGCGTGGACTACCTGGCAGTCGGAGCTCTCACCCACTCGGTGACTGTGCTGGACATCGGGCTGGATCTCTGACTGCTACGCGTTGAGCAGCGTGCGCGCGGCCGCTTTCGCGGCGACGAGCGCGGCACTGTCAGCCGCGATGCGGGAGAGGATCAGTGCCCCCTCGAGTAGCGCGAGGACGGCGAGCGCCGTCTGCTCGGAGTTCGCGTCGGCCCAGCCGTCTTTGCGTAGCCGATCGGCAATGGCCGTGTGCCACCCGCGAAACGCTCTCGCGGACGCTTCTCGCACGAGGGGGCTCGCGTTTACGGATTCGGTGGCGATCGGTTCGATGGGGCAGCCGTCGCGTCGGTCCGATGCCAACCCCGCCGACATCAGATCGATCCAGCCGTCGACGATGTCGGTCACCGGCATGTCGCTGTCCAAGAACTGCCGTAGCCGCGCTTCGATGTCGCTTCCCGCGCTGTCCACAACGGCCGCCGCCAACTGCTGCTTGCCCTCGGGGAAGTGGTGGTACAGCGAGCCAGCCTTGACGTCGGCGCGTTCCAATATCTGATTGACGCCGGTGGCCGCATAGCCCTGCCTGCGAAAAAGCAGGGCGGCGGCGTCGACGAGTGCGGCGCGACTGCGGTCGGGACGGGGCATCCCTTGACTTTACTTGAGCGTTCACTCAAGAATAGTTGAACGCTCACTAAAGAAAGGGCTTGCGATGCGACAGCTGATGTTCTCCGACGTAGGCACCTACGTCTGGCGAGAGACCGCAGATCCCGAGATCACCGCACCGGAGCAGGCGATTGTGCGACCTCTGTTGGTAGCGTGCTGCGATCTCGACGTCGCCGTCGCCGAGGGCAGGCTGCCGCTGCCGCCCGGACACGCCGTCGGTCACGAGGGGATCGGTGAAGTGGTCGCCGTCGGCGACGCCGTCCGAGGTGTGGTGCCAGGTGATCGGGTCGTGATCCCGTTTCAGATCAGTTGCGGGCAATGTCGCGAATGCCGCCGTGGTGTCACGGGATCGTGTGCCGCACTGCCGCTGATGGCCATGTACGGCATGGCTCCGCTCGCCGGCTTGGACGGCGGGGGGTTCATGGCGGATCTCGTGCACGTGCCGTACGCCGACGCGATGCTGGTGCCAGTACCCCGTGGGGTCGATCTCGTCGGCGTCGCGTCTCTGTCGGACAACATTGTCGACGCGTGGCGTGCGGTGGGGCCGTACCAAAGCGAAATCGACGCGCTCGACGAGGCAGACCGACGCGTCCTCGTCGCCGGACGGCAGTCGATCGGCCTCTACGCGGTGGGACTGGCTGCTGCGCTCGGTTACGCCGTCGACTATGTGGACACCGATCCCCAGCGGATGGCCGCAGCCGAAAAGCTCGGTGCCACAGTGCATGACACGCCCAAGCCGGACAAAGCGCTGGGGCCCTACCCTATCACCGTCCACACATCTGCTGATCCGGCGGTGCTCGCGGCGACCCTACGGGTGACGTGGCCGGACGGCGTGTGCACCGATACGGGCATCTACTACCAGGGCACGGTGGAGATGCCGCTGCTGCCGATGTACACCCGCGGGGTGCGGTTCGTGACCGGACGGGTCAATGCCCGCGCGGTCATCCCCGACGTGGTCGAACTTCTCGAGGCGGGTTGCGATCTCGCACCTGCTGTCGACCGCGTAGTGCCGTGGGACGCCGCCCCGGACGTCTGGCCCGCCATGACGGGCAAGACGGTCTTCACGCGTTAGCGGTCAGGTGATGTTGGCGACGAAGATCGCCATCTTCTTGGCCTGGGTGCGGGCCATGAAGGGTAGGTCGTCGGCGCCGCCGCTGCCCGCGGGCAGGATCCGCGGATTGACGAGGTGGACTGTGCGCTTCCCGTAGAGCACGTCGGCCTCGTTGGCGGCGAGCACGTTTTTCACCCAGTCGGTCTTGCCGTGGCCCAGTGCGATCGCGAGGGTGTTGCCCTTGCGGAAGGGAGTGACCACGGTTTCGTAGGTCTTGCCGGACTTGCGGCCGCGGTGCTGGATCTTGGCGACGCCGGGCAGGATTCCGGTGATGCGCTTGACCAGAGGATTCATGTACTTGATCTGCAGGCGCTCGAACGTTGGCGGATAGATCATCGGGACGCCCGGCGCGTTGTTGGGGTGATCTTTGGCGGACATAATTTCCGACATTACGTGACGATGCCCGCCCCACAAGGGGACGGGCATCGCCATTTCTCGTGCTGCGTCAGCCGTTTCGACGACTACGGACTATTACTGCCGTCCTTGCCGTCGTTGCCGTCGTTGCCGCCGAAGCCGCCACTTCCGCCGCTTCCGCCGCTTCCGCCGTTGTCGGTATCCGGCTTGCCGCCGACCGCATTACCGCCGTTGCCACCGTTGCCACCGTCGGACGCGACGATGCCGCCGTTGCCGCCGTTGCCGCCGTTGCCCGCGCTGGTGGTGCCATTGGGGCCGGTGGCTGTGGCGTTACCGCCGGTGCCACCGTTGCGGCCGTCACCGAAGACGACGCCGCCATTGCCGGCCTGGCCACCGTTGCCACCAATAGCAGTGCCGTTTTTGGTCTCCGAGTTGCCGGCGTTGCCGCCCTTGCCGCCGTTACCGACAAAGTCAGCGTCTCCGGCATCTCCGCCGGTGCCGCTGGTGGCGGTACCGTTCGGTGTCTTAGCAGTGCCACCGTTGCCACCGTCGCCGCCGCCGGTGCCGCCGCCGGCGCCAGCGCCGCCATTGCCCGCGGTGGCGTCGTTGTTTCCGGTAGCCGAGGCGTTACCGCCGGCGCCACCGTCGCCGCCAACTCCGTAATAGCCACCCGAGCCGCCCGCGCCGCCCTGGCCGGCCTCTGCATTGTTATCGCCGCCCAAAATGACTCCGCCAGGATTCTTATCGTTGCCGCCGGCGCCACCAGCACCGCCACTGCCGACCGCGCCGGCACTGCCGCCGTTGCCGCCGTCCTCCGCGGCCTGAACCTGGACCGATGTCCCCGTGATCGGATCCGTCACGTAAGCCGCGTCGCGTCCGTTGCCTCCCCGGCCACCATTGCCGCCGAAGAAGCCGGCGTTACCGCCGTTGCCGGGCCTGGTGGGTATGAGCTCTTGGCCGGTAGGGCTGTAGCCGTCGCCGCCGCTACCGAACAGCCACCCACCGTTGAATCCGTCGGGGTGTACCGCGTTGCCGTCGGCGCCATTGCCGATCGCCCCGAACGTGAACAGCATGGTCAGCGGGTTATCGAGAATTGGATCGAACGCGTTGATGAAACCGCTGGGGTCGTAGAGTCTGCTGGCGCTGCTGCTGGAACTGGTGTCAGCGCCATTACCGAAGAGGCCACCCACCAAGTTCGTGGGTATAAGGCAGTCGAGTGCAGTGCAGGGCGCTGCTTCTGCCGTTCCGATCGAGCCGAAGCCGACGAACGTCGCCGTCATGGCGCCGCCGAGCATTGCGCCGCCGACGGCGCGCCGCGCGACGGTACCTCGTGATGAGTCTGCGCGGTGCTTGCCCGCGGCTGATTTCCTGGACATTGTCTCCCCTTCTTATCGACCTGGACCGAGCGATCCAGTTACCCCGAGAACTCCGACATCCGTTCGCGAAGGCCGTGGCCGAGTGCCTTGACCGCGGATTCACTCTGGTAGTCAGCTAACCGACGAATGTCGATCACGAACATATTGACACCCCGAACCAAGATTTCATAGCAACTTTTAAGATTTGCTGAAAAAAAGTCTATTTACCCTCACGACAATTATGACGGGAGCGTAAATAAGGCAAGATCAGAATCTTGCGTATGCAACAAGACGGCGGGTAATTCGATCTTGGGTCAGCAATCCCACATTTGGGAATGCCGACAGCGCAAAGCTGGTGTTCTGCAGCGAAATAGCAGTTGTGAGCTGCAAAAAGAAAATCATCAGCTAAGTCAATCCGACACGCGGCTAGGTATGGCTATGACCGCGCATGACGTCCAATCATGATCATTTTCTACGCCAGTGTAAATATTGGAAACTGGTCTAGGGAGCGCCTCTCAATGCTTTGCTGCAGCTAACGACCAAGATCAAATACTTGAGAAAGGAAATACCGCGTTAACGTGTCGCAGTAAACTGATCTTGTTCTTGACCCCCGGCCAGCAACATGAATCCGTAGTTTGCTGCGTTTCGCACGGTGCGCCCGCTACTATCAGCCGCATGTCTGAGCACGCAGAGTCTTCACGAGGGTCGGTCGTTTCCATCCTGGCGCTGGTCGTCGCGCTAGTCGCGGTTGGAGTTGCCGTATGGGCGCTGGTCAAAGAGCCGTCGGCGCCGTCGGGGTCGGCCGAATCGAGCAAGTCGAGCTCCGTGTTCACCGGCAACACCACCGACGATCCCAAGGCGAGCGTCTGCGAGGCCTTCACCCTCGTTCGCAACGGCGTTCAGCTCAACACGAACCTGGCGCCCGCCGGCGGGCCGTCCGACGTCACCGGCGTCCTTGCAGTGGCGGCCAATGCGCGCATCTCGCTCATCGACGGCGGCCAATACCTGATGGCGCGGCTGCAGCCGGATACGCCGGCGGAGCTTGCGGACCCGGTACGCAAGTTCGCGAACCAGCTGATGGACATCGGCGCTCGCTCGGTCGCCGGCATCGCGAACGCCGATCCCGACCAGGCCTCTCGTCTGAAGGACGCCGACGCCACCAGCGCTCAGATCACCAATCTCTGCAAGTAAGCGGTCGCGTCGACTGAGCTGAAGCGCCGCAGCTTGCCGCGGCGATATCGATTTGGCCTGTTCTGGGACAATAGGTGCGTGAGCGCACCGTCATCCCTTATGGCCCGCATCGATCTGCGCGGCACCGAGCTGTCGGCCGCTCGTCTGCGGTCGGCGCTGCCACGCGGCGGCGTCGACGTCGACACGGTGGTGCCGAAGGTCCGCCCGATCGTCGATGCAGTGGCCGAGCGTGGTGCCGAAGCCGCTCTCGAGTTCGGCGAATCGTTCGACGGCGTGCGACCCGCACAGGTCCGGGTGCCTACTGCCCAACTGGACAGCGCGCTCGAAGAGCTGCCCTCTGACATCCGCACAGCGCTCGAGGTCGCCATCGACCGCGCCCGCGCCGTGCACGCGGACCAGTGCCGTACCGATTCCACGACGACCCTGGCTCCCGGCGCGACGGTGACCGAGCGCTGGGTGCCGGTCGAACGTGTCGGCCTCTATGTGCCGGGCGGCAACGCGGTCTATCCGTCCAGCGTGGTGATGAATGTGGTGCCCGCGCAGACCGCAGGCGTCGAGTCGCTGGTGATCGCCAGCCCACCGCAGGCGCAGTCGGGTCCCTACCAAGGCCTTCCGCACCCCACGATCCTGGCCGCGGCGCGGCTGTTGGGAGTCGACGAGGTATGGGCGGTCGGAGGGGCGCAGGCCGTCGCGCTGCTGGCGTACGGAGGCGTCGACACCGACGGGGGCGAGCTGGCTCCCGTCGACATGATCACCGGGCCGGGAAACATCTACGTCACCGCGGCCAAGCGGATCTGCCGTTCACAGGTCGGCATCGATGCGGAGGCCGGACCTACCGAGATAGCGATCCTCGCCGATCACACCGCGGATCCGGTGCATGTCGCCGCTGACCTGATCAGCCAGGCCGAACACGACGAGATGGCCGCCAGCGTGCTCGTGACAACCAGCCCAGAGCTGGCCGACGCAACCGACAGCGAGCTGGCAAAACAGCTGGAGACCACCGTGCACCGTGAACGGGTGACGGCGGCGCTGAGCGGGAAGCAGTCGGCCACCGTGTTGGTCGACGACCTCGACGCCGGCATTCGCACCGTCAACGCCTATGCGGCCGAACATCTGGAGATCCAGACCGTCGACGCCCGCGATGTGGCACGCCGGATCCGTTCGGCCGGCGCGATATTCGTCGGCGCATACTCGCCGGTGAGTCTCGGCGACTACTGCGCGGGATCGAATCACGTGCTGCCCACCGCCGGCTGCGCCCGGCACTCCAGTGGGCTTTCGGTACAGACGTTCCTGCGCGGCGTCCACGTCGTGGACTACGACGAGGCTGCGCTCAAGGACGTATCCGGTTACGTGATCACGCTCGCCAACGCAGAGAACTTGCCGTCGCACGGCGAGGCGGTGCGGCGGAGGTTCGAAACGTGACCCCCGGCAGGAAAGTGACGCTGGCCGACCTTCCGCTGCGCGCGGACCTGCGCGGCAAGTCGCCCTACGGTGCACCGCAGCTGGAGGTGCCGGTACGGCTGAACACCAACGAGAACCCGCACCCCCCGACAAAGGCACTCATCGACGATGTCACGTCGTCGGTTCAGGCGGTCGCGGGGGAGCTGCACCGCTACCCCGATCGCGATGCGGTGGCGTTGCGTACCGACCTCGCTGCCTATCTCAGCGCGCAGACCGGCGTCGCGCTCGATGTCGAGAACCTCTGGGCGGCAAACGGTTCGAATGAAATCCTGCAGCAGCTCCTGCAGGCATTCGGCGGGCCGGGACGCAGTGCCATCGGTTTCGTCCCGTCGTATTCGATGCACCCGATCATCTCCGACGGGACGCAGACGAAGTGGCTGGTGGCCAATCGTGCCGACGACTTCAGCCTCGACGCCGATGTCGCGGTGCAGGCGATCAAGGAACACAACCCGGACATCGTGTTCGTCGCAAGCCCGAACAATCCATCGGGACAGAGCATCTCGGTCGACGACCTGCGGCGGCTGCTGGAAGCGATGACGACCGGCCTGCTGATCGTCGACGAGGCCTACGGGGAGTTTTCGAGCGAGCGCAGCGCGGTCAGTCTCATCGACGAGTATCCGGCCAAGCTCGTCGTCACCCGCACCATGAGCAAGGCGTTCGCATTCGCCGGTGGCCGGCTGGGTTATCTCATCGCCGCACCTGCGGTGATCGACGCGATGCTGCTCGTCCGGCTGCCGTACCACCTGTCTTCGATCACTCAGGCGGCCGCCAGAGCCGCCCTTCGCCATGCCGACGACACCCTGGCCAGCGTCGCCAAACTCATCTCCGAACGGAAACGAGTCACGGAAGCCCTGACCGGCATGGGCTTTCGCGTCATCGACAGCGACGCCAACTTTGTGTTGTTCGGGGAGTTCGCCGACGCACCCGCCACCTGGCAGCACTATCTGGACGCCGGCGTCCTCATCCGCGATGTCGGCATCCCCGGGTACCTGCGCGCCACCACTGGACTTGCAGAAGAGAATGATGCGCTGCTCGACGCAAGCGCTCGAATCGCGGCGACCGAACTCGTATCCATAGGAGCACAGTGACCACATCTCGTATCGCGAAGATCGAACGCAGGACCAAGGAATCGGACATCGTGGTCGAGCTCGACCTCGACGGCACCGGCAACGTCAGCGTCGAGACCGGTATGGCGTTCTTCGACCACATGCTCACCGCCCTTGGCAGCCACGCGAGCTTCGATCTGACCGTGCGCGCCAAAGGCGATGTGGAGATCGAGGGCCACCACACCATCGAGGACACCGCGATCGTCCTTGGCCAGGCACTGGGCCAGGCGCTCGGCGACAAGAAGGGCATCCGCCGGTTCGGCGATGCCTGGATCCCGATGGACGAATCGCTAGCGCACGCCGCGGTCGACGTGTCCGGCAGGCCGTACTGCGTACACACCGGCGAACCGGATCACATGCTGCACTTCACCATTGCGGGTTCGGAGGCGCCATACCACACCGTCGTCAATCGGCACGTCTTCGAGACGATCGCGATGAACGCACGCATCGCCTTGCACGTGCGGGTGCTCTACGGCCGCGACCCGCACCACATCACCGAGGCGGAGTACAAGGCCGTCGCGCGGGCACTGCGTCAGGCCGTCGAGCTCGATCCACGCGTCACGGGCGTGCCGTCGACGAAAGGCGCACTGTGACGGCGAGAGTCGTGATACTCGACTACGGCTCGGGCAACCTTCGGTCAGCTCAGCGCGCGTTGGAGCGTACCGGCGCGGACGTCGACGTGACGGCCGATGTCGATGCCGCGATGAACGCCGACGGGCTTGTAGTTCCGGGTGTCGGCGCCTTCGAGGCGTGCATGACGGGCCTGCGCCAGATCGGTGGCGAGAAGATCATCGCCGAGCGGGTGGCGCTGGGCCGGCCGGTGCTCGGGGTGTGCGTCGGTATGCAGATCCTGTTCGCACGCGGGGTCGAGTTCGGGGTCGAGAGTGCCGGCTGTGGTCAATGGCCCGGCTCAGTGATCCGACTGGACGCCCCGGTGATCCCGCACATGGGATGGAACGTGGTGGACGCAGCAGAAGGCAGTCGCCTGTTCCAAGGGCTTGAGCCCGATACCCGCTTCTACTTCGTGCACTCATATGCCGCCCAGCAGTGGGAAGGCAATCCCGACGCGAAGCTGACGTGGGCGACTCACACCGTGCCGTTCCTGGCCGCGGTCGAGGACGGTCCGCTGGCAGCCACCCAGTTCCACCCCGAGAAGAGCGGCGACGCAGGCGCATCGCTTTTGGGCAATTGGGTGGAGGGGCTCTAGGTTGACGCGCGTGAGATTGATACTCCTTCCCGCCGTCGACGTGGTCGAGGGTCGTGCCGTCCGGCTCATGCAGGGCAAGGCAGGCAGCGAGACCGAGTACGGTTCGGCGCTCGACGCCGCGATGACCTGGCAGCGCGACGGCGCGGAGTGGATCCACCTGGTGGACCTCGACGCCGCGTTCGGCCGGGGCAACAATCGTGAACTGCTCGCCGAGGTGGTCGGCAGGCTCGACGTCGCGGTCGAACTCTCGGGCGGAATCCGTGACGACGACTCGCTGCACGCCGCACTGGCCACCGGTTGTGCCAGGGTCAACCTCGGCACGGCGGCACTGGAGAATCCGCAGTGGTGCGCAAAGGTCGTCGCCGAGCACGGCGAGAAGGTGGCCGTGGGTCTGGACGTGAAGATCTCCGGTGACGACCACCGGTTGCGCGGCCGCGGGTGGGAAACCGACGGTGGGGACCTCTGGGAGGTTCTGGAACGCCTTGACCGCGAGGGATGCTCGCGGTTCGTCGTCACCGATGTGACCAAGGACGGCACTCTGAACGGTCCGAACCTCGACCTGCTGGGCAAGGTCACCGACCGCACCAACGCACCGGTGATTGCATCGGGAGGCGTGTCGAGCCTCGATGATCTGCGGGCGATCGCGACGCTGACCGACCGCGGTGTGGAAGGGGCGATCGTCGGAAAGGCGCTGTACGCGGGGCGATTCACGCTTCCCGAGGCGCTGACGGCGGTGGCGCAGTAGATGGCCCACGATACGGCGGACCTCGATGGGTTGGTCGCCGTGGCCGCGAGGATCCTCGACGACGCTGCCAAACCCTTCATCGAAGGTCACCGGGCCGATTCGGCAGTGCAGAAGAAGGGCAACGACTTCGCCACCGAGGTCGACCTGGCGATCGAACGCCAGGTGGTCGAGGCGTTGACACGTGAGACCGGCATCGAGGTGCACGGTGAGGAGTTCGGTGGTGCCGACGTCGAATCGCCGCTCGTGTGGGTGCTCGATCCGATCGACGGGACGTTCAACTACGCGGCTGGGTCGCCGATGGCGGCCATCCTGCTGGGCCTGGTGCGCAACGGTGAGCCGGTAGCCGGTCTGACCTGGGTTCCGTTCACCGGCGAAAGGTTCACCGCCGTCGTCGGTAAACCTCTGCGCAGCAACGGCATCGAGCAGCCGGCGCTGGAGTCCGTGCAACTGGCCGACTCCGTCGTAGGGGTCAGCACGTTCAACATCGATTCACGCGGCAAGGTGCCCGGGCGGTACCGGCTCGCGGTGATCGAGAACCTCAGCCGCAAGTGCTCCCGGATGCGCATGCACGGTGCCACCGGGATCGACTTCGCCTACACCGCATCCGGGATCCTCGGCGGGACCATCAGTTTCGGGGCACATGTATGGGACCACGCCGCGGGGGTCGCGCTGATCCGGTCGGCGGGAGGGATCGTCACCAATCTGGACGGCAGCGACTGGACCACGGATTCGCGTTCGGCGCTGGCGGCAGCGCCTGGCGTGCATGCCGAGTTGCTCGAACTCCTGCAATCCGTCGGCGCACCGGAGGACTTCTAGATGGACCTCGCGGTGCGCATCATCCCGTGCCTGGACGTCGATGACGGCCGGGTGGTGAAAGGCGTGAACTTCGAGAACCTGCGCGACGCCGGTGATCCGGTCGAACTCGCTGCCGCATACGACGCAGAAGGCGCCGACGAGCTCACCTTTCTGGACGTCACCGCCTCCTCGGCGGGCCGGGCCACCATGCTCGAGGTCGTCAAACGCACCGCCGAGCAGGTCTTCATTCCGCTGACGGTCGGGGGCGGCGTGCGCTCAGTGGCCGACGTCGACGTGTTGCTGCGCGCAGGCGCGGACAAGGTCGCGGTCAACACTGCCGCCATCGCCAGGCCGGAACTGCTGGCCGAGTTGTCGCGTCAGTTCGGATCGCAGTGCATCGTCTTGTCCGTCGATGCGCGCACAGTGCCGCCGGATCAGGAGCGCACGCCGTCGGGCTGGGAGGTCACCACGCACGGCGGACGACGGGGCACTGGTATCGACGCCATCGAATGGGCAACGCGCGGAGCCGAACTCGGCGTCGGCGAAATTCTGCTGAACTCGATGGACTTCGACGGCACCAAGGCGGGATTCGACCTGCCGATGATCCACGCGGTGCGCGGGGCGGTCAACGTCCCGGTGATCGCCAGTGGTGGAGCAGGCGCACCGGAACATTTCGCACCGGCAGTTGTTGCAGGTGCTGATGCCGTACTCGCCGCGAGCGTGTTTCACTTCCGCGAGCTCACCATCAACCAGGTCAAGGCGGCGATGGCGGCGGAAGGGATTGTCGTGAGATGACCGCACTGGACCCGAGGGTCGCCTCGCGGCTGAAGCGCGACGCAAACGGACTGCTCACCGCGGTTGTACAGGAGCGGGGCACCGGCCGGGTGCTGATGGTCGCATGGATGGACGACGACGCACTCGCGCGGACGCTGGAAACTCGTGAGGCGACGTACTATTCGCGCTCGCGTGGTGAACAGTGGATCAAGGGTGCCACCTCGGGCCACACCCAGCACGTGCATTCGGTGCGATTGGACTGCGACGGGGACACCGTGCTGCTGGAGGTCGACCAAGTCGGGGCGGCATGCCACACCGGCGATCACAGCTGTTTCGATGCGGATGTTCTGCTGACATCGGAGCAGTGACAGTGAAACGGAGCGCAACGTTTCTCGGATTGGCCATCGTTGCCGCAGTGGTTCGCAGCCACCTCAAGATCCGCGATGCCGTCGCCGCCGTCGCACCCGAATTGCGAAGCCCTGTCCTGCCCCTGATTGCGCAGTCGTTGACCGCGGGGAAGCTGCCGGCATTCCGAGCGATTTTCAAGGTACGCACCAAGCCTGGACCCGGTGTGACCGTCACGCACCGTTTCGCCGGCGAGCCGCCGGTACGGGTGATGGTGTTCACGCCCGAGCATCGCGCGCAGTCGTGTCCGGCGGTCCTGTGGATCCACGGCGGCGGATACGTCGTCGGCAACCCGGAGTTCGAGGCGGCAGGCACCGGCCGCCTGGTGAGCGACCTCGGTGTGGTCGCGGTTTCGCCCGACTATCGTCTGGCGCCCGAGCACCCGTTTCCCGCGGGATTCGACGACTGCATGGCGGCGTTGCGGTGGATGCTCTCGAATGCCGACGAATTGGGGATCGACCCCTCGCGGGTGGCGGTGATGGGCGCGAGTGCAGGCGGCGGTCTGGCGGCGGCGGTCGCCCAGCGTTGTCATGACGAGGGCATCGGACTGCGGGCACAGGTGTTGGTGTACCCGATGCTGGACGACAGATGCACGCTGCGCAGCGACCACAACGGACAGGGCCGTTTCGCGTGGACACCCGACTCAAACCTCTTCGGCTGGTCGGCATATCTGGGTCGGGTGCCGCGGACGTCGGATGCGCCTGAGTATGCCTCTCCGGCAAGAAGAGTCGACGTATCGGGGCTTGCACCCGCATGGGTCGGGGTGGGAACGCTCGATGTCTTTCACGATGAAGACGTCGACTATGCGAAGAGGCTGAAGGCATCCGGGGTGCCGTGCGAGTTGGTCACGGTCGACGGGATGTATCACGGTGCCGACGGGATCAAGCCCGGCGCCCCGTCGATGCGAGCGTTCCGCAACAGCATGCTTGACCATCTGCGCAAGTACCTAGAGGTCTAGATGGGCTGGTTCGAGCGGGCCCGCAAAGCCAGTGCGGCACAGCGTGTCACTCGCGCTGACGAGCGTCAGGCCGCGGCGACCTTCGGCGAACTCGCCGCGTTGGGAGCTGAACGCGAGCGCTTGATGCGCGACGGATTGGCCGGTGTCGCGACGATCGTAGGCATCCGGGAGGGTGTTGCGACCACAGCTCTCGGTGTGTGGCACGAACTGGCGCTGGATGTGCAGCTTCCGGATCGCGCTCCGTATCGGGCATCGCGTCGAGTCGCCCTCGAACTGTCGACTGCGCCGCATATCGCGGTCGGTGCTTCGGTGCCGGTGCGCGTCGACCCGGCTGATCGCTCAACGGTTCTCGTCGTCACACATCCGTGACGGGCTGTGTCACGCCGACTGCCGCTGGCGTAGCACCTCCAGCGCCTTATCGGCGTGGGTGTCCATGTTGACCTCGCTGGAGATCACCTCGAGCACCGTACGGTCGGTGTCGATCACGAACGTTGTCCGCTTGACCGGAGACAACTTGCCCAGCAGCCCGCGCTTCACCCCGAACTGGGAGGCTACGGCGCCACCGACGTCGGACAGCAGCGGATAGTCGAAGCTCTGCTTGTCGGCGAACTGCGCCTGCTTCTCGACAGCATCGGTGCTGATGCCGACCCGGCTTGCCCCGACCGCAGCGAACTCCGAGGCAAGGTCTCGGAAGTGGCACGCCTCTTTGGTGCACCCCGGTGTCATCGCGGCGGGGTAGAAGAACAACGCGATCGGGCCTGCTGCGAGCAGCTCCGTGAGGCTTCGCACCGTGCCCGTCTGGTCCGGTAATTCAAACTCTGCAACCTGGTCTCCACGCTTCATGATCACTCACGCTACGCCCAGGCGAAATTGGTTGGCGCGCGCTGCCGTTTCCGTGCGAGCGTGCGTGGATGCTGGATCTCGACGCCTTCATGTCCGCGGGATACGTCAAGATCGAGACCGCGGCTCCCCGCAGCGTCGCCGACGAGGCCCGGGCGCTGCTGTGGCGCCGGCTCGGTTTGTCCCCGGACGATCCCGACGGATGGTCCGCGCCGGTGCGGTGGACGTCCGACATCACGGGCCAGGGCCCGTTCGGCGATCTCATCCGAAGCCCTGATCTGGCAACGGCGCTCGATGCGGTGTGTGGCCGCGCCGGCTGGGTGCCGCGGGGCTCGCTCGGCAACATCCCGGTTCGCTTTCCGGTGTCCCCACCCGATGACGATCGCGGATGGCACGTCGACGCCAACACGCCGCTACCCGACGGGACGTGGACAGTGAGCGGGCGTCCGCATACGGTTCTCCTGCTGACGCTGCTCTCGGAGGTGTCTGTGACCGACGCACCGACGCGAATCCGCGTTGGGTCACACCACGACGTGGCGCGGGTCCTGGGGCCGGACCACCTAGAACTGGCCGAGATGGGTCGCCTGGTTGACGAGGCGAGCGCTGGACGAGCAGTGGTGCACGCCACCGGTGAGCCCGGCGACATGTACCTCGTTCACCCGTTCACGGTGCACGCCGCCGACGAACATCGCGGCAGCACGCCGCGGTTCATGGCGCAGGCGCCGGTCATGCTGACCAGTCCGCTGACGCCTACGTCGTCGTCACCGCTGGCGCGCGTCTGGGAGAATCGGTGAGTGCAAACGACCGCCAACCTCGCGCTCACCA
This sequence comes from Mycolicibacterium rhodesiae NBB3, assembly GCF_000230895.2. The sequence goes on along the minus strand of NC_016604.1, from coordinate 5,300,207 downwards.
CGTCACGCGAGGACTTCCGGGCGCTGGCCGCCGAGCACCGCGTGGTGCCGGTGACCCGCAAGGTGCTCGCCGACAGTGAGACCCCGCTGTCGGCGTACCGCAAGCTGGCCGCCAACCGGCCCGGGACGTTCTTGCTGGAGTCGGCCGAAAACGGCCGCTCGTGGTCGCGATGGTCGTTCATCGGTGCAGGAGCCCCGTCGGCGCTGACGGTTCGCGACGGTGAGGCGGTGTGGCTCGGAACAACCCCGAAGGACGCGCCCAAAGAAGGCGATCCGCTGCAGGCGCTGCGCGCGACGCTGGAGCTCCTGAAGACCGAACCGGTACCGGGTCTCCCGCCGCTGTCCTCGGGTCTCGTCGGGTTTTTTGCCTACGACATGGTGAGACGCCTGGAGAAGCTGCCGACGCTGGCGGTGGACGATCTGGGACTGCCCGACATGCTGCTGCTGCTGGCGACGGATGTCGCTGCAGTCGACCACCACGAGGGCACCATCACGCTGATTGCCAACGCGGTGAACTGGAATGGCACCGACGAGCGGGTCGACTGGGCTTATGACGACGCCGTCGCGCGGCTGGATGTGATGACCGCGGCCCTCGGTGAGCACCTACCGTCGACGGTGGCGACCTTCAGCAGGCCAGAGCCGGTGCACCGTTCACAGCGCACCGTCGAGGAATACACAGCGATCGTCGAGAAGCTCGTCGGCGACATCGCGGCGGGTGAGGCATTCCAGGTGGTGCCCTCGCAGCGATTCGAGATGGACACCGACACCGACCCGCTCGACGTGTACCGAATGTTGCGGGTGACGAACCCCAGCCCGTACATGTACCTGCTCAACGTCCCGAATCATGCTGGCGGACTTGACTTCTCGATTGTCGGTTCGAGTCCTGAAGCATTGGTGACCGTCAAGAATGGGAGGGCGTCGACCCACCCGATCGCCGGCACGCGGTGGCGTGGTGAGACCGAGGAAGAGGACCAGCTGCTCGAGAAGGAGCTGCTGCACGACGACAAGGAGCGTGCCGAGCACCTGATGCTGGTCGATCTGGGCCGTAACGACCTTGGCCGCGTCTGCCGGCCGGGCACGGTGCGCGTCGAGGACTACAGCCACATCGAGCGCTACAGCCATGTCATGCACATCGTGTCGACGGTGCACGGGGAACTGGCGGAGGACAAGACCGCACTCGATGCGGTGCTGGCCTGTTTTCCGGCCGGAACGTTGTCCGGTGCGCCGAAAGTGCGCGCGATGGAGCTGATCGAGGAGGTCGAGAAGACCCGTCGTGGACTCTATGGCGGTGTGCTGGGCTATCTGGACTTCGCGGGCAATGCCGATTTCGCCATCGCGATTCGCACCGCGCTCATGCGGGAGGGCACCGCGTATGTGCAGGCCGGCGGGGGAGTCGTGGCCGATTCGAACGGGCCCTATGAGTACACGGAGGCGGCCAACAAGGCGCGGGCGGTGCTGAACGCGATCGCCGCTGCGGAAACCCTGACCGAGCCATGATCCGGATCGCGCAGCTCGGGCTGGTATTGGCCGCGGCGGCGTTGTGGGGCGCGTCGCGGATGACATGGGTCAATGTGACCTCGTTCGACGGGCTGGGGCAGCCCAGGACGGCGGAGTTGTCCGGCGGCTCGTGGTCGACGGCGCTCGTGCCGCTGGCCGTATTGCTGTTGGCCACCGCCGTGGCCGCGCTCGCCGTACGCGGCTGGCCTTTGCGGGTGCTTGCCGTCATCGCGGCGATCACCAGCGCGGGCATGGCCTATCTGGCGATCACCTTGTGGGTGATGCGCGATGTCGGGGTGCGGGCTTCACATCTGGCCGACGTGCCGGTGGCCGACCTGGTGGGGACGCAGCGGCACTATTGGGGCGCAGTGATCACGGTGGTAGCTGCGGTTGTCACGCTCACGTGCGCTGCGCTCTTGCTGCGATCGGCGGGCAAGGAGGGCTCGGGCGCCGCACGGTACGCGCGCCGAGGCGGTCTGTCGCCGGACAAGGCCGAAAATGCGATGTCGGAACGGCAGTTGTGGGACGAACTCGACGAGGGACGTGACCCGACCAATACGGACAAGGGGCGGTGACAGCCGATGTCGCGGCGAAGGCTACCCTTCGATGAAGATCGGTTGGCATCGTCTAGGAGGGTCCGGCAGTCATGAGTTCGGCAACCGTGCTCGACACCATCATTGAAGGTGTCCGCGCCGATGTCGCAGCTCGTGAGGCGGCTGTCCCACTCGCCGAGATCAAGGAAAAGGCCAAAGCCGCGCGGTCACCGCTGGACGTGTTGGCGGCCCTTCGGGAGCCCGGCATCGGTGTGATCGCAGAAGTGAAGCGAGCCAGCCCTTCGCGCGGAGAACTGGCCGACATTTCCGATCCGGCCAAGCTGGCCCGCGCGTACGAGGACGGGGGCGCGCGCATCATCAGCGTGCTCACCGAAGAACGCCGTTTCAACGGTTCGCTGGCGGATCTCGACGCCGTGCGGGCCGCGGTGTCAATCCCGGTGTTGCGCAAGGACTTCATTGTCGGCCCGTATCAGATCCACGAGGCGCGCGCCCACGGCGCGGACATGCTGCTGCTGATTGTCGCAGCGCTCGAACAGCAGGCGTTGGAGTCGATGCTCGATCGAACCGAATCTCTCGGTATGACCGCGCTTGTCGAGGTGCATACCGAGGAGGAAGCGGACCGGGCGCTGCAGGCCGGTGCGAAGGTGATAGGTGTCAACGCGCGAGACCTCAAGACATTGGACGTCGACCGGGACTGTTTCGCGCGCATCGCTCCTGGTCTTCCCAGCGGTGTCATCAGGATCGCGGAGTCGGGTGTGCGCGGCACGGCCGACCTACTCGCGTACGCCGGAGCGGGCGCTGACGCCGTGCTCGTCGGCGAGGGACTCGTCACCAGTGGTGACCCCCGCGGCGCCGTTGCCGATCTCGTCACTGCAGGCACGCATCCGTCCTGCCCGAAACCCTCACGTTGACACGTCGATGAGCCGCTTGCGCGAAGAGCATCGTTGATGGCCGACCTAGCCGGGCCGGAGTTGCCGCGTTCCAGTGCGGCCGTCGCCGAACCCACCATTCACGATCCCGACGAGCGTGGCCATTTCGGAGCCTACGGCGGACGATTCGTGCCCGAGGCGCTCATGGCGGTGATCGAGGAGGTCACCGCCGCCTATGACAAAGCCAGGGGCGATCAGACATTTCTCGATGAACTGGACCGTCTGCAACGCCACTACACCGGTCGCCCGTCACCGATGTATGAGGCATCGAGGCTTTCAGAACATGCGGGCGGAGCACGAATCTTCCTGAAACGAGAAGACCTTAACCACACCGGATCTCACAAGATCAACAACGTTCTCGGGCAGGCTCTGCTGGCGCGGCAGATGGGCAAGTCACGCGTCATCGCCGAGACGGGTGCGGGCCAGCATGGTGTGGCGACCGCGACGGCGTGCGCGCTGCTGGGCCTGGAGTGCATTGTCTACATGGGGGCGGTCGACACCGCGCGTCAGGCCTTGAATGTTGCGCGGATGCGCCTACTCGGTGCAGAGGTGGTGTCCGTCGAGTCCGGCTCGAAGACGTTGAAGGACGCGATCAACGAAGCCTTCCGCGACTGGGTCACCAACGCCGACAACACCTACTACTGCTTTGGTACCGCCGCTGGGCCCCATCCGTTTCCCACTATGGTGCGCGACTTCCAGCGAGTGATCGGGCTCGAGGCGCGCGCGCAGATCCAGGCGCAAGCCGGCCGACTGCCGGATGCGGTGACCGCATGCGTAGGTGGCGGATCGAACGCGATCGGCATCTTCCACGCTTTCATCGATGATCCCGGCACCCGCCTCATCGGCTACGAAGCAGCGGGCGATGGCGTTGAAACTGGCCGTCACGCAGCGACTTTCGCGGGTGGAACTCCTGGGGCGTTCCAGGGTTCGTTCTCGTACCTGCTTCAGGACGACGACGGGCAGACGATTGAATCCCATTCGATCTCAGCTGGTTTGGACTATCCCGGCGTCGGGCCGGAACACGCGTACCTGAAAGACATCGGCCGCGCTGAGTACAGGCCGATCACCGACACCGAGGCGATGGATGCGTTCGGATTGTTGTGCCGGACCGAGGGAATCATCCCGGCCATCGAATCGGCGCACGCCGTAGCGGGTGCGCTGAAGCTGGGTTCCGAGCTCGGCCGTGACGCGATCATCGTGGTCAATCTGTCGGGGCGCGGTGACAAGGACGTCGAGACAGCGGCCAAGTGGTTCGGGTTGATGGACGGTGACTCGTGAGCCGGTTGGCGGAAATGTTCGACACCTGCCGGGCCGAGAACCGTGCGGCGCTGATCGGCTACCTGCCGACCGGTTTTCCCGATATACCGATCTCGATTTCGGCGATGACTGCGTTGGTCGAATCCGGCTGCGACCTCGTCGAGGTGGGCATACCGTATTCGGACCCCGGTATGGATGGACCGACGATCGCGGCGGCCACGGAAGTGGCACTCCGGGGCGGCGTGCGGGTGCGTGACACGTTGACAGCCGTCGAGGCGATCAGCAACGCGGGTGGCCGCGCCGTGGTCATGACGTACTGGAATGTGGTGCTGCACTGGGGCGTCGACGCCTTTGCGCGCGACCTGGCAACGGCCGGTGGTCTGGGGATGATCACGCCGGATCTGATACCCGACGAGGCGTCGGAGTGGATCGAGGTCGCGGAGGCCCACAACCTGGATCGCATCTTCCTGGTCGCGCCGTCGTCTACCCCGGAAAGGCTGGCGTCGACGGTCGAGGCATCGCGCGGGTTCGTGTACGCCGCATCGACAATGGGCGTGACGGGCGCGCGAGATGCCGTGTCGACGGCCGCGCCGGAACTGGTCAGCCGGGTCAGGGCGGTGTCCGACATACCGGTCGGTGTGGGACTCGGCGTGCGCTCGCGTGAGCAGGCCGCTGAGATCGGCGCCTTCGCGGACGGAGTGATTGTGGGGTCGGCTTTGGTGTCGGCATTGCAGGACGGAGTGGACGCGGTGCGAACGCTGACCGCTGAACTCGCCGATGGCGTGCGTCAGAGGATTACCGCGTGACGACAACAGTGCTCGCCTCCTTTCCGAGTCCCTCGCAAGGCGTGTGGTACCTCGGTCCGGTACCGATTCGCGCGTATGCGTTGTGCATCATCGCCGGCATCGTCGTGGCATTGATCATCGGCGACCGGCGCTGGGCAGCCAGGGGCGGTGAACGCGGCGTCATCTACGACATCGCGCTGTGGGCCGTGCCTTTCGGTCTGATCGGCGGGCGGCTGTACCACGTCATCACGGACTGGCCGAAGTACTTCGGCGAAGGCGGTGCCGGATTTGTCGGGGCGCTGCGGATCTGGGACGGCGGACTGGGCATCTGGGGTGCAGTGGCGCTCGGCGGAGTGGGTGCGTGGCTCGCCTGTCGACAGCGCGGTATCCCGCTGCCCGCATTCGGCGATGCGATCGCGCCGGGAATCGTTCTGGCGCAAGCGATCGGCCGGTTGGGCAACTACTTCAACCAGGAGTTGTACGGCCGTCCGACAGATGTGCCCTGGGCTCTGGAGATCTACGATCGCCAGAACGCCGCCGGTGTTGTGAGCCCGGACCTGGCCAACGGTGTGTCGACGGGCCAGGTATTCGCAACCGTTCATCCGACATTTCTGTACGAATTGCTCTGGAATGTCCTGATTTTCGCAGTACTGATCTTGGTCGATCGGCGATTCAAGATCGGCCACGGACGCCTGTTCGCTCTCTATGTCGCCGGCTATTGCCTGGGGCGGTTCTGGATCGAGTTGCTGCGCAGCGACCACGCGACGCTGATCGCCGATATCAGGGTCAACTCCTTTACATCAACCTTCGTGTTCATCGGCGCCGTCGTGTACATCATGGTGGCGCCCAAGGGTCGCGAGGATCCAGCGACGCTCAAGGGCAAGCCGCGCGAGGAGTCGCTCATCGACGAGGTCGCCGACGAACTCGTCGCGGTCGCTGCGACATCGGGTGTGGTGGCCGCGGCCAAGGCGGCAGGTGACGACGAAGATGAGGATGCGGGGGGCGCGGACACGCGCACTGATGACGAGCTCGAAGAGCCGGACGATGACTCGGCCAAGCCGGAATCCGCCGCCATTGCTGAAATGCTCGCCGCGGCGGCGGCGGAGGAGTCGGTCGATCTCGATGAAGCTGATTCCGAAGATGTCGTGAAGGCGGACGAGTCTGAGGACGCGGATGCCGAAGACTTCGAACCTGACGAACTCGAAGAAGAAGCTGAAACCGACGCTGACGCTGTCGGCGGTGTGGGCGCTGTCGAGGGTGAAGACGCCGTCGCGGCCCAGGAGGGTGCTGCAGAAGCGCACGAGGCCGCCGTCGAAGGCGCCGACGAGGCCGAAGGTGCCGACGAAGAGGTCGCCGCGGAAGACGCCGATGAAGCTGAAACCGACGCTGACGCTGTCGGTGGTGTGGGTGCTGTCGAGGGTGAAGACGCCGTCGCGGCCCAGGAGGGCGCCGCAGAAGCGCACGAGGCCGCCGTCGAAGGCGCCGAGGACGCTGAAGAAGCCGCCGAAGAGGTTGCCACAGAAGAATCCGAAGCTGCTGACGCTGAAGAACCCGACGACGCGGACGCTGAAGCCGAACCCGACGCTGACGCCGTCGGCGGTGTGGGTGCTGTCGAGGGTGAAGACGCCGTCGCGGCCCAACAAGGTGCCCTAGAAGCGCACGAGGCCGCCGTCGAAGGCGCCGAGGACGCTGAAGAAGCTGCCGTAGAGGTTGCGTCCGAAGAGCCTGAAGACGTTGACGCTGGAACCGAACCCGACGCCGGGGATGCTGATGCTGTCGGTGTAGTCGGTGCTGTCGAGGGTGAAGACGCCGTCGAAGCCGCAGCCGAAGAACCCGATGACGCGGACGCTGAGGCCGAACCCGACGCTGACGCTGTCGGCGGTGTGGGCGCTGTCGAGGGCGAAGACGCTGTCGCGGCGCAAGAGGGTGCTGCAGAAGCGCACGAGGCCGCCGTCGAAGGTGCCGAGGACGCTGAAGAAGCTGCCGTAGAGGTTGCGTCCGAAGAACCCGATGACGCGGACGCTGAGGCCGAACCCGACGGTGACGCTGTCGGCGGTGTGGGCGCTGTCGAGGGCGAAGACGCCGTCGAAGGTACCGAGGCCGAGACCGAGGCCGCCGAAGATCCAGCCGAAGATTCCCCCGAAGAAGTCGCTGACTCGGTCGGCGGTGAGCCTGCCGAAGAGGATGAGGACAAGTCGGACGTGAAGCCTGCGGACTCCGACGCTCCGGTCTCCGATACCGCGGCCACGGTGGTGCGTCCGAAGGCCGAACCGCCCGCCGCCGCTCAGCCAGAGGAGCGTGGCGGTCGACTTCGCCGGATATTCCGACGCCGGAATCGCTGAGGTCGCAGGCTCCTACTCAAACTAGTCAGAGGGTCCATGTAGAGTCGAACACATGTTCGATACCAAGGCGTTGACCTCTATAGATCCGCTGGCCGATGAGGCAAAGCTGATCGCGATGATCGCAGACTTGGAGCGGATAAAGTCAGCGGCCGCGGCGGGGCAGGCGCGTGCCACGGCGGCGCTGGACGAGCGGCGGCGCGCGGCGGAGGCGGCAGCAGGGGTACCGGCGAAACAGCGTGGTCGCGGCGTCTCCAGTGAGGTGGCGCTCGCCCGCCGCGATTCCCCGTCTTGCGGAAACCGGCACCTCGGCATTGCGAAAGCTCTGGTGCACGAAATGCCTTACACGCTTGCCGCATTGGAGTGCGGCGCGCTTTCGGAATGGCGCGCCACGTTGATCGTGCGCGAGTCCGCGTGCCTCAGCGTCGAGGACCGCCGGACACTGGATACCGAAATGTGCGCCGATAGCGCCAACCTCGAGGGGAAGGGCAACAATCGGATCGCCGCCGACGCCAAGGCAATCGCCTGCCAACTGGATGTTCGATCGGTCGTCGAGCGCGCGGCCAAAGCTGAGGCTGACCGGAATGTGACGTGTCGCCCGGCGCCGGACGCCATGACCTACGTGACTGCGTTGTTGCCGGTCAAGGAGGGTGTCAGCGTATACGCGGCTCTCAAACGCGCCGCTGATACGACGTTCGACAATCGGTCCCAAGGCCAAGTCATGGCTGACACGTTGCTGGAACGAGTCACCGGCCGACCGGCGGAGGTGCCGGAGCCGATCGCAGTCAACCTGGTGATGACAGACCAAACGCTCTTGGGCGGGGACAACTGCCCTGCCGTGATTGACGGATACGGAGCGGTGCCTGCCGAGATCGCCCGGAGAATGGTCAGCTCGGCTGTGGGCGACGAGAGGTCGAAGGCGACGTTACGACGGCTGTACCGTCATCCCAAGTCCAGCGCACTGGTGGCGATGGAATCGCGGTCACGTTGCTTCCCAAAGGGATTGGCGAAGTTCATCGGATTGCGAGATCAGACCTGCCGAACACCGTATTGCGATGCCCGGATTCGCCACCGCGATCATGCCGTGCCCAGAAGTCGCGGCGGGCCCACACATGCCCTCAATGGTCTGGGCATGTGCGCTCACTGCAACTACACCAAGGAGTCGCCGGGCTGGGAGGTGCGCACGTGCGAGGAAGACGGTGTCCACGCCGCCGAATTCGTGACACCCACCGGTGCGCACTACCGCTCGACTGCTCCACCATTGCCTGGGGCACCGATGATCACCGTCAGCGACGTCGAACTCAGAATCGGTGTTGAGCTCGCGGATCTACACGCCGCGTAGGTGGTAACGTCGCTCGGGTCTTCCCGCGCCGTATTGCAAGCGCAGGTCAAGCACCTCGGTGCTCAAATAGTGCTCGAGGTAGCGGCGCGCGCTGACTCGCGAAATCCCCACCAGATCGGCACATTCCGCTGCGGACACCTCACCGGCGCCACGCACCGCGTCCAGCACCAGTCGACCCGTCTCGATCCCGAGGCCCTTCGGTAGGGTCGGCGCTGTCCCACCCGGACTGCCGAACAACGAGTCGACCAGCGACTGGTCGATGCCGCCGGCAGACTCCAGGGTGTCCGCCCGCGCCGCGAAGGCCTCCAACTTCGTCTTGAACTGCGCGAACTCGAAAGGTTTGATCAGGAAGTCGGCTGCACCGCCGTCCAAAGCGCCTTTCACAGTGTCCAATTCGCGCGCCGCGGTGATCATGATGACGCCGACGAGATTCCCGTCCGACCGCAACTGCTGCAGCACATCCAGGCCGGTCATATCAGGGAGGTACACATCCAGCAGAACCAGGTGCGGCTGAAGGTCCTGCACGGCAGTGAGCGCTTCGGCGCCCGTGCGTGCGAGTCCGACCGCCCGAAAGCCATCGACCTGTTCGACGAATCGTCGATGGATCTCGGCGACCATGAAATCGTCGTCGACGATCAGCACATCACGCATGCGCGGCCTTCTCGGCAATGACTCCCGCGGGCAGGCGCACCACGAAAAGCGCGCCGCCGGACGGATCGTCGATGACCTCCACAGTGCCGCCGTGTTGCGTGGTGACGATCCGCACCAGCGCAAGTCCGATGCCCCGCCCGCCGGGAACCTCGGATTTGGAGGTCACACCGCGGGCGAAGATCGACTCCCGTAGGTGCTCGGGCACCCCCGGCCCAGAGTCGGCAACCGACAGAGTCAGCCCCTCATGGTCGTCGACGCTCACCGTGACCCGGGCGGGCTTCGAGCCCACCGACACATCGACTGCGTTGTCGATGAGATTGCCGAGCAAGGTGATCACATCGGTGGCCAGGGCAGGCGGCAGCGCCTCGAGGTGTGAAGCCGAGGCGATCTCCAGCGAGACACCACTCTCCGCGGCCAGCGTCGTCTTCGCGATCAACAGCGCTGCCACCGCGGGATCGGAAATTCGTTGTGTCACAGCGTCACTGATCTCCGCCCGACGCCTCGTCAGTGTGCCGACGAGGTCGCGCACCGCGTCATATTCGCCCAGCTGCACCAGACCCGAAATAGTGTGCAACTGGTTGGCGAACTCGTGGGTCTGCGCCCGCAGCGTGTCTGTCACGCTCTTGTGCGACGACAGCTGTCCCTGCAGCGCCGCGAGTTCGGTGCTGTCGCGCATGGTCGTCACCGTGCCGATCCGCTGGCCCTGGCTGGTCGCGGCCCGCCGGTTCATGGCCAACACCCTTGTCCGCGTGACGATCACGATATCGCGGCCATCCTCACCGGAAAGCAGGAACTCCACGACCGCGGGATCCAGTCCGACACCGGCAACCGGGCGTCCCACCGCATCTCCTGCTATCCCGAGAAGATCCTGCGCGCTGTCGTTGAGCAGCGTGATATCTCCCTCGTTGTTCACGGCGACGACGCCCTCGCGGATGCTGTGCAACAACGCTTCCCGATGATCGGCCAGGCTGGCGATCTCCGCGATCTCCAACCCGCGCGTATGCCGCTTGATCCGGCGCGACAGCAGCCATGACGTCAGCAGACCCAGCGCCGCGCCGAGGCTGAGGTAGAACAGCAGTCGCTCACCGGATGCCCCCATCAGTTCCCACACCGAGGGATACCGCTCGCTCACCGACGCCACCGCCACGACGTCCCCGGAGTCCGCAAGGATGGGCACCTCGCCCACAAGGCTGTGCACCCCGTCGATGGTCAGGTCGCCGAACCACGCCCGCCCCTCGTCCGCGCGGGTAGGCCCCATATCGACCTCCCGGCCGATACGCAACGGATCAGATGACACTCGAACTGTCCCCGAGGGCGTGATGATCTCGGCGAGTCCCGCGCCGGACAGGGCCACCGCGCGGTCCACCTCCGGTGCCAGCACCTTGGACGCACCGACATCGGCATACCTGTCGCGCACGATCGGCGTGGAAGCCATGTTCTCGGCGACCGCGATCATCCGCGCTCCGCGCACCTCCCGGAACTCCCGAGTCGACTGCGCCACCGACACCGCCGCCACCGCGATCAGCACAATCGCGACCACCAGCAACTGGAAGACCAGGAACTGGCCCGCCAGGCTGCGGAAGCCTCGCGCCGGCGACTTGATGAGTTTCACAACGACCAAAACGTCCTTTGCGTACGAATGCGTGACCTGAATCACTGAGAGGTCCAGTATTGCTGAGCATCACAACTGAGGTGATTGGGGACGACGTGAAGAGCACGCATACACGGCCGCTGCTCGTCATCGCCGCGCTTGTCGCACTGCTGGTGACGTCCTGCGGCGTGACGCGCGACGGCGGCGAGTTGGGACTGCATCGGCTGCGCATGATGGTGCCGAACAGCCCCGGCGGCGGATATGACCTGACCGCGCGCACCGCGGTGAAGATCATGGAGGACGACGACATCACCGGTCGCGTCGAGGTCTTCAACGTCATCGGCGCCGGCGGAACAGTCGCAATGGCCCGGCTGATGAACGAAAAGGGCAACGACGACCTCATGATGACCATGGGGCTCGGCGTCGTCGGCGCGACCTACACCAACGGCTCGAAAATCAAGGCGTCCGACGCGACGGCACTGGCCAAGCTCATCGAGGATCCCGGCGCGATCTTCGTTCCCGCCGATTCGCCGTTCAAGACCGTGCAGGACTTCGTGGCCGCCTGGAAAGCCGATCCCGCCAAAGTGACGATCGGTGGCGGTTCGTCACCGGGTGGACCCGATCATCTGTTCCCGATGGAGGTCGCGCGTGCGGTCGGCATCGACCCGAAGTCGGTCAACTTCGTCACCTACGACGGTGGTGGAGATCTGTTGACCGCGTTGCTCGGAAAGAAGATCACCGTCGGCACGTCGAGCCCCGGCGAGCTGATCGACCAGATCGAGGCCGGCCAGCTACGAGTGCTCGCCGTGTCCAGCGACGAGCGGGTCGAAGGGGTCGACGCTCCAACGCTCAAAGAGTCGGGTATCGACATGACCTTCGCCAACTGGCGCGGAGTCCTTGCGCCGCCGGGCATTTCCGATGACGCCAGGAACTCGATGATCAAGGTGCTCGAGGATCTGCACGCCACCCAGGGCTGGAAGGACGCCCTGGCGAAGAACGGCTGGACGGACGCGTTCGTCACCGGCGAGGCCTTCGAGAAGTTTCTCGTGGAACAGGACAACCGGGTCTCGACGACCCTGACCGAGCTGGGGCTGCTATGACGACGACAGAAGATGCGGCGACCGCAGAGCCTGAAAAGCGCGTCGACAGAGCGCAATACCTCGTCTGCGTCGTGCTCGTCGCTGTCGGTGCGTTCGTCATATATGACGCGATAACCCTCGAGGCGGGCTTCGCGAAGGTGGACCCCGTCGGGCCGAAGATGTTTCCCGTCGTCATCGGCGTCGTATTGATCGCGCTGGCGGTCGTGCTGGCCATCGCGATTCCACGCGGCTCGGTGGGGGAGGCGGACGCAGGCGAGGACGTCGATCCGGATGCGCCTGCCGACTGGCGCACCGTCGGTCTTCTCGTCGGCATCTTCGTCGCCACCATCCTGCTGGTGCAGCCGCTCGGCTGGGCCATCACGGGCGCACTGCTGTTCGCGGGCACCGCGACCGTACTCGGCAGCAAGCATTACGTCCGCAACATTCTGATCGGTGCGTTGCTCTCGGTCGGCAGCTTCTACGCTTTCTACTCCGGGCTTGGAATCCCTTTGCCCGCAGGCATTCTGGACGGAATCCTCTGACATGGAAAATCTCGACTGGCTGATCCAGGGGTTCGAGCAGGCCGCCACCCCGATGAACCTGCTGTACGCCGTGATCGGTGTGCTGCTCGGCACCGCGGTCGGTGTGCTTCCGGGTATCGGGCCCGCCATGACCGTGGCGCTGCTGTTGCCGGTGACCTACAACGTCAGCCCCAGCGCGGCGTTCATCATGTTCGCCGGAATCTTCTACGGTGGCATGTACGGCGGATCGACGACCTCGATCCTGTTGAACACACCGGGGGAGTCGTCTTCGGTCATCACGGCGATCGAGGGCAACAAGATGGCCAAAGCCGGTCGCGCGGCACAAGCATTGGCGACAGCGGCAATCGGATCATTCGTGGCCGGCACCATCGGCACGGCACTGCTCGCCGCTTTCGCCCCGGCGATCTCACGCTTCGCGGTCACGCTGGGCGCGCCGTCGTATCTGGCGATCATGCTCTTCGCGCTTGTCGCCGTCACCGCGGTGCTCGGGTCGTCCAAGTTACGCGGCGCCATCTCACTGTTCCTCGGTTTGGCGATCGGCTGCATCGGCATCGATTTCCTCACCGGCCAGCCCCGCGCGACCTTCGGCATTCCGCTGCTGTCCGACGGCATCGACATCGTGATCATCGCCGTGGCCATCTTCGCGGTTGGCGAAGCACTTTGGGTCGCAGCGCATCTGCGCCGCCGCCCGGCCGAGGTCATCCCCGTCGGCCGGCCCTGGATGGGCAAGAGCGACTGGCAGCGTTCGTGGAAGCCCTGGTTGCGCGGTACCGCATACGGATTCCCGTTCGGCGCGCTGCCTGCAGGCGGCGCGGAGCTGCCGACGTTCCTGTCCTACATCACCGAGAAGCGCTTTGCCAAGCGCAGCGGGCATGATGCAGAGTTCGGCAAGGGCGCCATCGAGGGCGTCGCAGGTCCGGAAGCCGCCAACAATGCTTCGGCCGCAGGCACTCTCGTGCCGATGCTGTCGCTCGGTCTGCCGACCAACGCCACCGCCGCGGTGATGCTGACCGCCTTCGTGTCCTACGGAATCCAGCCCGGTCCAACGCTCTTCGAGAAGGAACCGCTGCTGATCTGGACGCTGATCGCCAGCCTCTTCATCGGCAACCTGCTTCTGCTGCTGCTGAACCTGCCACTGGCGCCCCTGTGGGCCAAGCTGTTACGCACACCACGGCCTTACCTCTACGCGGGCATCCTCTTCTTCGCCTGCCTCGGCGCTCTGGCCGTGAACGTGCAGCCACTGGACCTGGCGCTGCTGCTGGTGTTCGGCCTCCTCGGTCTGATGATGCGCAGGTTCGGGCTGCCGGTGCTGCCCCTGATCATCGGCGTGATCCTCGGACCGCGAATCGAACGACAACTGCGGCAGAGCCTGCAGCTGGGCGGCGGTGACTGGGGCAGCCTGTTCACCGAGCCCGTCGCCATCGTCGTGTACGTCCTGATGGTGATTCTGCTGCTGATACCGCTGGTGCTCAAGCTCATGCACCGCAACGAGGAGACGCTTCTCGTGGTCGAGGACGACAGGGATCAGCGCGAGAAGGCGGCCCAGTCATGATTGTCGTCGGATACAGCGCGGACCCCTTCGGCCGGGCGGCCCTCGAACACGGAATCGCCGAGGCGAAACTCCGCGGCACCACGCTCCTGGTCGTCAATTCGACGTCAGGGGAGGCGTACTCCGACCCCCGATTCGCCCAGTCCGGTGAGGTACACGATGTCGAACAGCATCTGGGTGAATGCGGCGTCGAGTTCGAACTCACCCAGCCCGTTGGCGTGGACACGGCCAAAGAGCTGCTCAAAGCCATGGACCGAGACGACGCCGACCTACTCGTCATCGGCATCCGGCATCGCAGCCCGGTTGGCAAGTTGTTGCTGGGCAGCGTGTCGCAGCAGGTGCTACTCGAGTGCCCGAAACCCGTGCTGGCGGTGAAACCCGACGACAGCTGAGGTGGCCTGGGTCACGTTTGTTTCCGTCGCGTTTCGTCCACCGCGCACGCAGCCCATCGGGAAGTGAGCGGGTGTTGACGTTTCGGACACGATCGTGCAATCGACGTGGAATCCCAGCACGCGAACCTAGTGCTCGTGAAGACATTGAGCCGCAGCCGAACGATTGAGCACTGGGACGCCGAAGATGTCGAGGCGTGGGAGACCACCGGTAAGCGCATCGCCAATCGCAACCTGATCTGGTCCATCTTCGCCGAGCACGTCGGATTCTCGGTGTGGTCGATCTGGTCGGTGATGGTTTTGTTCATGCCGCAAAACGTGTACGGCATCGATGCCGCGGGCAAGTTCTACCTGGTTGCGGTGCCCACGCTGGTCGGCGCCGCCATGCGCATTCCGTACACCATCGCGCCAGCCAGGTTCGGCGGCCGAAACTGGACCATCGTGAGCGCCACGCTGCTGCTCATCCCGACACTGCTCACGCTCTGGGTCATGCAACGACCCGGCACGTCCTACACCACGTTCATGGTCGTTGCGGCGTTCGCCGGCCTCGGCGGCGGGAACTTCGCGTCGTCGATGACCAATATCAACGCGTTCTATCCGCAGCGGCTCAAGGGCTGGGCGCTGGGGCTCAACGCCGGCGGCGGCAACATCGGCGTTCCGGTGATCCAGCTGGTCGGCCTTCTGGTGATCGCGACGGTCAGCAACACCGCACCCGAGGTAGTCTGCGCTATCTACCTGGTGCTGATCGGTCTCGCCGCACTCGGCGCCGCCCTGTTCATGGACAACCTCGGCAACCAACGGTCCAACATCGGCGCAATGGCAGAAGCGTTGCGATTCAAGCACTCCTGGGTGATGAGCTTCCTCTACATCGGCACCTTTGGTTCCTTCATCGGCTTCTCGTTCGCGTTCGGGCAGGTGCTGCAGATCAACTTCCTCGCCGGCGGAGACAGCGCGGCAGAGGCATCGCTGCACGCCGCCCAGATCGCATTCATCGGCCCGCTTCTCGGCTCGATCTCCCGCCCGTTCGGCGGCAAGATCTCCGATCGGATCGGTGGGGGCAAGGTCACCATGTACACGTTCGTCGCGATGATCTTCGCCGCGGGCATCCTGGTGGCCACAGGCATGATCGACGACGGCATGGCCGGTGCCGCGACCGGCGGCCAGATGATCGCCTACGTCGTCGGTTTCATCCTGCTGTTCATCCTGTCGGGTCTCGGAAACGGCTCGACGTACAAGATGATCCCGTCGATCTTCGAGGCCAAGGCTCAGGGCCACGACGACTGGAGCCGCGACGAGAAGGCAGCGTGGTCACGCAGCATGTCCGGTGCGCTGATCGGCTTCGCCGGCGCCATCGGCGCGCTGGGCGGGGTGTTCATCAACGTCGTGCTGCGCGCCTCCTATGTCAGCGACGCCAAGTCCGCGACCAACGCGTTCTGGGTCTTCCTCGGCTTCTACGTGATCTGCGCGATCGTCACCTGGGTCGTGTTCCTGCGCGTTCAGACCTCACGGGTCGATGCAGGGGAGCAAGTCGGCCGCGCAACCGCACCGGTGCCCGCCTGACGCCCATGGTGACCAGGACCGCGTGCTCATACTGCGGTGTCGGCTGCGGTATCGAAGTTCACAGCGCCGTGAACTCCGATACCGGCCGACCCGTCATCGCACGCGTCACCGGAGACAAGCTGCACCCCACCAACTTCGGCAGACTGTGTACCAAGGGCGCCACACACGCCGAGATGATGGCCGCTGTCAACGGACGGCTGAGTACGGCGCTGGTACGCACCGCCCGCGGTGAGGAGCCGGTTCCGATACTTGTCGACGATGCGGTCGCTGAGGCCGGACGACGGCTGCGGGCCATCGTCGACGAGCACGGCCCGGACGCCGTCGCACTCTACGTGTCGGGCCAGATGTCGATCGAGGCGCAGTACCTGGCCACCAAGCTGGCCAAGGGCTTCCTGCGCACCGTGCACATCGAGTCCAACTCACGACTCTGCATGGCAAGTGCGGGAACGGGTTTCAAGCAGTCGCTCGGCGCTGACGGCCCACCGGGCTCCTACACCGACTTCGATTGCAGCGACCTGTTCTTCGTCATCGGCTCGAACATGGCCGACTGCCACCCCATCCTGTACCTGCGGATGGCCGATCGGCTGAAGGCGGGCGCCAAGCTGATCGTCGTCGACCCCCGGCGAACCGCTACGGCCGAACGGGCCGATCTCTTCCTGCAGATCAGGCCCGGTACCGACCTCGCACTGCTCAACGGACTGCTTCACCTGCTCTTGGAAGATGAGGCGAACAACGGCGCAATAGATTTCGATTTCATCGCCGAGCACACCGAAGGCTGGGACTCCATGCCCGCCTTCCTCGCCGACTACACGCCTGAAGTGGTCGCGCAGCTCACCGGCCTCGCCGAAGAAGACATCCGCACCGCCGCCCGGATGATCGCCGAGGCGGGCGAGTGGATGAGCTGCTGGACCATGGGCCTGAACCAGAGCACTCACGGCACCTGGAACACCAACGCCATCTGCAACCTGCATCTGGCCACCGGCGCGATCTGCCGCCCCGGCAGCGGGCCGATGTCGCTGACCGGTCAGCCCAACGCCATGGGTGGCCGCGAAATGGGTTACATGGGACCGGGTCTGCCCGGTCAACGCTCGGTGGTCTCCGCTGCCGACCGCGAATTCGTCGAACAGCAGTGGGCACTGGAACCCGGAACCATTCGGCCTGACGTCGGACCCGGCACCATCGACATGTTCGGTCAGCTCGCCGACGGGCGCATCAAGGCCTGCTGGATCATCTGCACCAATCCCGTTGCCACCGTGGCCAATCGCAAAACCGTGATCGCCGGGCTGGAAGCCGCCGAACTCGTCATCACCCAGGACGCCTACAGCGCGACCGCGACCAACCGTTACGCCGACATCGTGCTGCCGGCCACGCTGTGGGCCGAATCCGACGCGGTGATGGTGAACTCCGAACGCAACCTCACGCTGCTGGCACAGTCGATACCGCCACACGGGGATTCGCGCCCCGACTGGCAGTTGATCTGCCAGGTCGCTGCCCACCTGGGCTATGGAGAGCACTTCGACTACGAGTCCAGCGAGCAGATCTTCGACGAGATCCGCCGGTTCTCCAACCCGAAGACCGGCTACGACCTGCGCGGCGTGAGTTACGCACGGCTGCGCGAGACGTCGTTGCAGTGGCCGTGCCCGCCTGACGACGAAAACGACCGTCATCCGATCAGGTACCTCAACGACGGTGTCAGCCAGGATCACTTCGTTGACGAGAACGGACACATGCCACGGCTGGCCTTCCCGACTCCGTCGAGGCGCGCAGTGTTTCACGCCCGCCCACACATGGACGCCCGCGAGCTCCCCGACGACGACTATCCGTTCGTGCTCAACACCGGGCGCCTGCAACACCAGTGGCACACGATGACCAAGACGGGCAAGGTCGACACCCTCAACAAGCTCAACGGCCGACCCTTCGTAGAGATCCACCCGCTCGACGCGGCTGCTCTGGACATCTCCGACGATCAGCCCGTCGAACTCACCACCCGTCGCGGCCGCGCCGTCCTACCCGCGGTGGTCTCCGATCGCGTGCGTGAGGGCACCTGCTTTGTGCCGTTCCACTGGAACGACGAAGACGGCGAGTACCTCGCCGTCAACGCACTCACCAACGACGCGGTCGACCCCGACTCGCTGCAGCCCGAATTCAAGGCATGCGCGGTCACTCTGCGGCCCGTCGGCGCCGCCGTGCGCGCGAACGCGGCGCTGACCCGACCGGACCTCACCGATGGCCCGCTCGTGCTGTGGGCGTCGCAGACCGGACGGGCCGAGGAGTTCGCGGGCAAGGTGGCTGCCGCCATCGGAGCGCCGAACCTCGTGAACATGAACGACCTCGCCCTCGCCGAACTCGCCGCTCGCGACGTGCTGATAGTCACCAGCACGTTCGGCGACGGCGGGCCGCCGGACAACGGCGCGGAGTTCTGGAAACGGCTCAACTCCCCGAACGCCCCCACGCTGACCGGTATGCGATTCGCCGTTCTCGGCATCGGCGACCGCACATACGACAACTTCTGCGGCCACGCCAAAATGCTCGACGCACGGCTGGCCGCGCTCGGAGCGGCACGGCTGCTCGATCGTGTCGAGTGCGAGGCGTACGACGACGCACCGATGGGCCGGTGGGTGGACCAGGCGGCCGCCCTGCTCGGTCGCTCGGTGTCCTCGAAGCCTGCGCCCGTCGCCGAGCCGTTCACCCGAGCACATCCGATCGTCGCGCCGCTGGTGCGCAACGTCGTGCTGACGACCGGAGCATCGCGAAAAGAAGTGCGCCAGTTCGGTTTCGACGTGTCCGAGCACGACGTCGACTACGCCGCGGGTGACTCTCTCGGCGTGTGTCCCACGAACGACCCCGCCACGGTCGACGCTTGGCTGGCCGCGACCGGCATGCGGGGCCAACACGTCGTGGAGGTCGACGGTGTCGAGCAGACACTGCGCGACGCGCTGATGTCGCGGTACGACATCTGCCGAATCACCCCGGATCTGTTGCGCTTCATCGCCGATCACAGCCGCGACGCGAAGGCGCTGCGCGCTCCGAAACACAAGCTGGACAGATGGCTGGCCGGCCGGGATGGTTTGGATCTGGTGCAGGAGTTCGTGGTTCACGCCGACCCGGTCGAATGGCTGGACGTGCTGGTGCGCCTGACCCCGCGCAACTATTCGATCTCGTCGAGTCCGTTGGTCAGCCCGAACGAGATCCAGCTGACGGTGTCGGTGGTGCGCTACCACGGTGCCGACGGCAGGCGACGCGGCGGCGTCTGCTCGACCTTTCTGGCCGACCGTGCCGCGTCGGCGCCGGTCTTCCTGCAACGCTCACCACACTTCCGGCCGCCCGCGGACAGCGGCACACCGATGATCATGGTCGGTCCCGGCACCGGCATCGCACCGTTCCGCGGCTTCCTTCAGGAGCGGCGTGCGCTCGGTCATGCGGGTCGCAACTGGCTGTTCTTCGGCGACCAGCACCGAAACGAAAACTTCTATTACCGCCACGATTTGGAGGACATGGCCCGCGACGGCTTCCTCAGCCGACTCGACCTGGCGTTCAGTCGCGACCAGTCCGACCGGGTGTACGTGCAGCACAAGATGCTCGACCGCGGTGCCGATGTGTGGCGCTGGCTCGACGACGGCGGGCACTTCTACGTGTGCGGCGACGCCACCCGGATGGCCAAAGACGTCGATGCGGCGCTGACGACGATCATCGAGACTCACGGCCGAATGTCGCGCGAGGGAGCCCACGACTTCAAACGCGAACTAGTCGCCGCGAAGCGATACGTCCGCGACGTCTACTGAGAGTCCGAGCTCGCGGTGACCGCTGTCGCGTGGTCGCGGCCGACGTGTGCCTCGGCGCGGATCCGGTCCACCATGTGCGGATAGTGCAGCTCGAATGCCGGCCGCTCCGAACGGATGCGGGGCAGCTCGGTGAAGTTGTGCCGCGGCGGTGGGCAACTGGTCGCCCATTCCAGCGAGTTGCCGTAGCCCCAGGGATCGTCGACGGTGACCGGCTCGCCGTAGCGCCAGCTCTTGAACACGTTCCACACGAACGGAATCGTCGAGACACCGAGGATGAACGCGCCGATCGTCGAGACGACGTTGAGGGTCGTGAAACCGTCCGAGGGCAGGTAGTCCGCGTAGCGGCGCGGCATGCCCTCGTCACCGACCCAGTGCTGCACCAGGAACGTGGTGTGGAACCCGATGAACGTCAACCAGAAGTGCAGCTTGCCCAGCCGCTCATCGAGCAGCCGGCCCGTCATCTTCGGGAACCAGAAGTAGATGCCCGCATAGGTGGCGAACACGATCGTGCCGAACAGCACGTAGTGGAAGTGCGCCACCACGAAGTAGGAGTCGGTGACGTGGAAGTCCAGCGGCGGGCTGGCCAACAGCACACCCGACAGACCGCCGAGCAGGAAGGTGACCAGGAAGCCCACCGAGAAGAGCATCGGTGTCTCAAAGGTCAACTGGCCCTTCCACATCGTGCCGATCCAGTTGAAGAACTTGATACCGGTCGGCACCGCGATCAGGAACGTCATGAAGCTGAAGAACGGCAGCAGCACCGCACCCGTGGCGAACATGTGGTGCGCCCACACCGCCATCGACAACGCCGCGATGCTGAAGGTGGCGTACACCAGCGTCGTGTATCCGAAGATCGGCTTACGCGAGAACACCGGCACCACTTCGCTGATGATCCCGAAGAACGGCAACGCGATGACGTACACCTCGGGGTGTCCGAAGAACCAGAACAGGTGCTGCCAGAGGATGACACCGCCGTTGGCCGGGTCGTAGACGTGCGCGCCGAGGTGGCGGTCGGCGGCCAGACCGAACAGCGCCGCGGTCAGCAGCGGGAAGATCAGCAGCACCAGAATCGAGGTCACCAGGATGTTCCAGGTGAAGATCGGCATGCGGAACATCGTCATACCCGGTGCGCGCATGCAGACCACCGTGGTGATCATGTTGACGGCGCCCAGGATGGTGCCGAGGCCACCGACGCCTAGGCCGAGGATCCACAGGTCACCACCGGGACCCGGCGAATGGATCGCGTCGGTCAGCGGGGAGTAGGCGGTCCAGCCGAAGTCGGCGGCGCCGTTCGGGGTGATGAAACCGCTCAAGGCGATCAGCGCACCGAACAGGAACAGCCAGAAGCTCAACGCGTTCAGTCGCGGGAATGCCACGTCGGGTGCGCCGATCTGCAACGGCAGGACCAGGTTGGCGAAACCGAACACGATCGGGGTCGCGTAGAACAGCAGCATCGCGGTGCCGTGCATCGTGAACAGCTGGTTGAACTGCTCGTTGGACAGGAACTGCAGCCCGGGCATCGCCAACTCGGTGCGGATGAACAGCGCCATCAGCCCGCCGATGAAGAAGAAGATGAAGCAGGCGACGCAGTACATGATGCCGATCATCTTGTGATCGGTCGTGGTGATCAGCTTGTAGACCAGGTTGCCCTTGGGGCCGAGTCGCGCCGGAAACGGACGACGGGGCTCGAGGGCGGCTACCGGGGGCGCTTCCGCCGTCATGACGTCAATTCACCATCGGCACCGATAGGCGCGACTAGGGCCATTCGTCACCTTCTAGTGGTCGGGTCCCATCGCCGCGGCGACCTCAGCGGCTTCGTAGTGCCCTTCTCCGAGCAGACCGTTGATCACCCCGCGGCGGTCGGCTTCTGAGCGGTTCTGGCTGAGTTTCGCCTTGCCCTCGACGCGCGTGACGGTGATCTCGAGCCCGACGATCCCTGCGAGCTGCCCTTCGATGTAGCGCTCGGGTGCGTCGCTGGGTTGCCACGGGTCACGGCGCCCACCTTCGTGCACCGCGGTCAATCGGGTGACCACGTTGCGCAGCCAGTCCCGGTCCTCGTGCACACGCACGGTTCCGGACAGGTGCACGGCGGTGTAGTTCCACGTCGGCACGACACGGCCGTGTTCGGCCTTCGCGGCGTACCAGGACGGGCTGATGTAGGCCTGCGGTCCCGAACAGATCAGCAGGGCCGGGCTGTCGTCGGCGATGGTCTTCCACTGCGGATTTGCACGTGCCATGTGCGCGACGATTGTGTTTCCGTCCCACATGATCGGCAGCAGCGTGGCGACGGGCAGCCCGTCCGGACAGACCGTGACGAACTGGGCAGATCGAGCCGCGGCGACGAAGCGCCGAATCTCATCGTCGTCGTCGATCCGGTTGAAAGACGGCGTGTACATCTTGTGTCCGAGGGGGGACTTGTCCGTCTACGACACGGGTCGTGGTCCTGCGATTGGGGCGCTGACCGCTTCGGTCAAGCATCGGCCCACGTTTTTCGCTCAATCGCCACGCCGAGGAGCTCGCCCATCGGGCGGCCAGCCGTCGGTACCGGACTCAAGCGGAATATTCAGGGATCGAAGCAGGATCGAAAAGAGCCGCCAATTGGCGATTGCTCCGACAAGTTCGACCAAAACCGCGTGATCGCTATTGAATGCCTTCTGGCACCCAGCCCAGTTTTCCTCGGAGATGACCCCGTCCCGTACCACATCATCGGTCGCTGCGAGGACCGCACGCTCGACTGGCCCGAGGCTTTCAGAATTCTGCCAGTCGCGCACCGCGAGGAGATCATGCTCAGGCACGCCGAGCAGTGTGGCGATTCGCCAATGTTGAGTCCATTCGTATTCGGAGCCAGTGATCCAGCCGATGCGCATGATGACCAGCTCGCGTAGCCGCGCGTCAAGGGAACCGCGGAAGAGTAACGCGTCTAGCAGCCCATACAGCGCAACCGCCACACGCGGCTGATGAAGTGCCACGCGGAATACCGACAGGTCTGCCAACTCTTCGGGCAACCCACATTCGGCAGCCCGCAGCTGGGCCTGCTCACGGTCGAGCATCGGTACGCGTTCCGCCATGGTCATGGGTGGCCCTCTCTGTTGAACCTCTGCACGCCGTCAGGGCGTGGGCAGAAAGACGTTGTGCAGGGCCGCACTTGATCGGGCATTTTCATCTGCAAGCGAATTGAGCAGCGGCGCGAGCCCAGCGAATCCGGTTGATTCTCTGGTGATGCGGTCGAACGGCCAGCGGCCCTCAGCGAGAATCTCGAGGGCTGCCCGGTAGGCGGGATACTCCACGCCGAGTGCGCCTACAACGCGTAATTCTTTATATACCAACAAGTCTGGTTCGAACCCGGGCGCGCCGCCTCCCCCGCGGGTGCCGGCCACCACGACTGTGCTGCCCGGTCTGGCAAGGTCGACCGCATCGGCGAACGCGGAGGGTGCTTTGGCGGTCACATCGACGACCACGTCAGCAAGCTGCCCGCCTGTCTCACGCTGGAGCGCTGTCACTGCGTTGTCCTGCGATACATCGATGGGCAGGTCGACACCGAATGATCTGGCTATGGCCAGTCGTTGTTCGTCGCGTGGGCCGACGCCGGTCATCGCGACGAACGCGGCTCCCGCCTCTTTGGCCGCCACAGCCGCGCAGATTCCGCGGATGCCGGGCCCCAGGATCGCTACGACGTCCCCCGCCTTAGTATCGGGAAGAGTTGCCCCCCATTGGATTCCGGCGCCGAGAGGGTTGAACAACGTGGCGAGCACGGGATCCATGTCTTCGGCAATCGGGAGTAGCATCGCGTCCCACGGAAGCTCCACATGGGTGGCGTATCCGCCCCATAAGCCCGCGCCGATCTGCACGTCGACGAACCCGAACATGGTGGCGATGCCGTTCACCGCGCACCGCCGGTATTCGCCACGGCGACACTCGGGGCAGTCACGGCAGGACCGGAACACCTCGACGGCCACGCGCTGGCCGGCTTGTACACCCCAGCGTTGGCTGGCCGAGGTGCCGACATGTTCGACGATGCCGACGATTTCGTGACCTGGAACGAATGAGAAGCCGGCAGGCAGGTGTCCGGTGAACTGTTCGTGATCCGTTCCGCACAGACCGCATGCTTCAACTCGCAGTATCGCACCTCGATCGCCGACGTCGGGGATGGTCATCTGGCGCCGCTGCAGACTCCGCGGTCCCGTCAACACCATGGCCTCGGCGATCATGGAAGCTCGAATCCGGGGAATGGCCCGGTGTTCTGGAGGCAAACCGTTCTACCCAGGTGCATCTCGCCCGCCATCGCCTCGGCAATCTGCGGATCGTCGCTGCGTGCGACAACTCTTCGCCCGTCGGACAGGTGCGCGATGATCGGAGTCCATCGAGGTCGCCCGTCTCGGTCGTAGACAACGGTGTATCCGTCCACTGTCGCGCGACCGGTCGCCTCGTCGACGCCTGCGACGGCCAGCCGCGATGAATCGATTTGAGCCTGTTCGACTGCCGTGTCGAGCAGTCGCCACCCGGCTGGCGGCGGGGTGGCCGACCACACACCGACCGAATGCTTCGTCGAATACCACCCGAGGCCGGTGACGAGTCCGGCATCGGTTGGGTCGCGTCTGCACCGTCGGACCATCTCAACGATCGAGTGGCTGACGTAATTGTTACCGGGACCGCCGTGATAAGGCAGCCCTCCGGTTACTGTGAGGCCTCTGTCGTCGAGGGGGTCCACGTCGAGAGCCTCGGCGGCCATCTGAATTGCCGACGGGAAGCAGGAGTAGAGGTCGAACCACCGAATGTCGTCGGTGGTCAATCCGCCCGCATCGAGCGCCTTTGTTGCCGCTACCTCGATACCCACGGAGCGGCTGAGGTCCGGCCGTTCCACGGGGAAGTACACGTCGTTGCAGGTCGCTGCTGACCAGGGAAAGACCCAACGGTCGCGCGAGACGCCCAATTCGTCCGCCACCTCGGCCGCCATGAGGATGAAGGCGGCAGCCATGTCGACGGACATGATGCTGTTGAGCAGCTTAGGATAGGGCACGCACACCATGCGGTTTTCCGCGGTGACTTCGCTGAGTTCGGTGGCACTTCGTGCGCGCGGGAACCAGGCCTGCTCGGGATGGCGTGCCGCCTCGGCTGTCAACGGTGCCATCAGCGTTCCCAGCCACTCCCGCTGGGCATCGAAGTCACGGCCGTGGCGCGCGGCGATCGCGGACTCGAAGATGGGATACACCTCGTGCGGCCAACTCAGACCCACCGACAGTTCGGCTTGACTCAACCCTGGGCGCGCGTCCCCCAGGGATTCGTCGCCGGAGCGGGGCGGGGGCGGCGAGTTGAGAAGTGCCCCGCCCTGGAGCTTGCGCGCGGAATGCCCGCTCTCCGCCCCGACGACCAGGACGACATCTGCGCGGCCCTTGGCTATTTCGCCACCCAACACCTCGACGAGATACTGCGGGGTGTTTCCGCCGACTGGACAGCTGATGCGGCGGGCGGGACCGATGCGCATCGCTTCGGCGATCCTGCTGGCGGGATTGTCGCGCGGGATGACCAGGATGCCGGGAGTTGAGACGGTGTCGATGCGCCGCTCGACCGCGCGACCTGCGTCTCTGACCGCGAGGCGTGCGGCCTCCACCGCCAAGTCGATCGGGTCCACGAAGTCGTCCCCGCGATGGGTGACTTCGCCCACGCCGACGACAACCGGGGTACGCGCTCCTACCGACATCGGCACCCTCTCAGGGCCACGGGGCTGACTTGAGACATAACTGCGATGGTGTCATGTGCGTGGGCAAGTCACAATGGTGTGCGCTCGCGGCATACTGGCTGTGTGTCGACGAAGTTGTTGAGATGGGGCGCCGCCGCGCCGACAGATCGTGGGTCCGCTCGCGACCGGTTGCTCGATGCTGCCGAGCGGTGCCTCGAGAGTTGCGGTGTGGCGGGCACGACCATGGAGGACATCGGCAGAACAGCGGGTGTATCCAGGGCAACGGTGTATCGCTACTTCCCCAGTCGGGAGGCGGTGATGTCGGGCGTCATCATTCGCGCCGCCGAGCGTTATCTCGACCGCATCAGCCCGCGGATCGCGGCGCACGCCGACCTGGGCTCCGCGCTCGTCGATTTCGTGGAATACACAGTTGAGGCCGCGCGCCGCGAAGAGATCATCGGATTGTTGTTCGGCAGCGACGAAGAACTCGCCTGCGTGGGTCTCGCGGCGGGGACCTCGACGTCCCTCTTCGAAATCGTCACCGAATTTCTGCGTCCCATCTTCACCAGACACTGGAGTTGCGTGGAACCGGGCGTCTCCGTCGACGACGCCGCCGAGTGGGTTGTCCGTACGATACTGAGCCTGCTGACTGTTCGAGGGCCGCGGGAGCGCAGTCGTGACGGACTCCGGGCGTTTCTGTCGAGGTTCCTCCTTCCCGCGATCCTGGCGGGTGACCACCGTCGGCCGGTGTGACAACTACGGCGTAATGTCTCAACCGCAGCTGAGGTAGGAGGCCGGAAGTGTCTGTGCAATTCACCACGTTCAACGAAGAGGTCGCTGAGCAACTAAAGAGCGCAGCAGAAACCACGGGCGGGTTGGCCGGTTATCTCGGCTTCCGCCACACGGAATTCACTGCGGGACGGCTCGTCGCGGAGATGGACGCACGCGACGACCTGAAGACGCCTTTCGGCAACCTGCATGGGGGCTGCTTGTCGGCCATGGTCGACCACTGCCTCGGAGTGGTGTTTTATCCCGTGATTCCGATGGGATCCTGGGTCGCGACGACGGAGTTCAAACTGAATCTGCTCCGTCCTGTCTCCAGTGGCACGTGCGTAGCCATGGCTGAGATCATCTCGCTGGGCAGAACCAGCGGTGTGGCGCGGATCGACATCAGCAATGACGGCAGAGCGGTGTGTGCGGCCCAGGGCACCGTCACCGTCGTCGCACCGAAGACGAACTCCTGATGCCTGCACACAGAGCAAGTGATTCGTCGGTCCCTGTCGTCGAGCGCGTGCCCACGGCCGACGGGCTGTCGCTGGCCGTCGACCTCTATCGCTGTGACGCGCCGCGGGCGGTTGTGTTGCTCCTTCACGGCGGCGGTCAGAGCCGACATGCCTGGGACGTCACCGCCCAACGCCTGCACCAGCGGGGCTACACGGTAGCCACGTACGACACCAGGGGACACGGGGACAGCGACTGGGATCCGGACGGACGCTATGACATGGACCGGCTGGGGTCCGACCTGCTGGCCGTGCGCTCATACGCCGATTCCGGCCGCCCAGTTGCCGCGATCGGGGCTTCGTTGGGCGGTTTGACCATTCTCGGCACGCACTTGCTCGCCTCGCCGGAGCTATGGCGCGCTGTCGTTCTGGTTGACGTCACTCCGCGAATGGAGATGCACGGCGCCCGACGAGTCGTAGCGTTCATGGCGGCACATCCCGAAGGTTTCGACAGCCTGGAGTCGGCCGCTGACGTGATCGCCGCCTACAATCCGCACCGTCCTCGCCCCGAAAACGTCGACGGCCTCCAAAAAGTTCTCCGGCTACGGACAGACGGTCGGTGGGTCTGGCGATGGGACCCTGCGTTTGTGACGTCGAATTTCCAGTTCCTCCAGGGTGATCCAGACGAAGGCGCTAGAGACTTCGAAATGATGAGCGCGTTCCTTCTCGATGGCGCGCGGCAGGTGTCCGCGCCGACGCTGCTGGTCCGCGGCCTGCTATCCGACATCGTCTCCGAAGAGACAGTGAAGGACTTCCTCACCTTGGTTCCCCACGCGCAAACCGTCGACGTGTCGGGCGCAGGCCACATGGTTGCTGGCGACAACAACGACGAATTCTCGACGGTGGTCGTCGACTTTCTCGACAGGACCATATGAACCCTGCAGTCGGTTTACTGCCCTTTCAGGGCTGGCGCCTATCCTGCTTCTATGCCAACTGAACCAGTTCGGATGTCTTTCCGCCGGCATGTGCGCGAACAGGTTCTGAGGGCGACACGAGAACTCACCATCGAGAAGGGCTGGGATCAGGTCCGGATGAGCGAGGTTGCCGAATCGGTCGGCGTCTCCCGCCCGACGTTGTACAAAGAGTTCGGCGACAAAAAGGGGCTCGGTGACGCGCTTGTGGTGTCAGAGGGCCAGCGCTTCGTGGAAGGCATTCGTGCCGTCCTTGCCGAACATGTGGGCGATGTGCAGGGCGGCATCACCGCAGCGGTGCAGTTCACCCTCTCTGAAGCAGAAGGCAGCCCGCTCCTCAAGGCAGTTCTGACGTCCAACCCCTCGGGGAATGATGGCGGTGGCTCGTCGTCTACGGGGGTCCTTCCTCTTCTGCCGACCTCGGCTTCCCTGCTTCAGCTCTGCTCCGGGGCTCTGACCACGTGGTTTAACGACCACTTCGCCGATCTCGACCCCGAAGACGTCGAGGACGTCGCAGATGTTCTGGTGCGACTGACAGTGAGTCATGTTGTACTCCCAGCCGCGGACATCGCCACCACTGGTGAGCGGATCTCCCGCGTAGCACTCAGGTACCTGGGAGTTGTCCACAGTTTGTGACCAACAAGCTTTCGCGACCTATGCATCTGAGCAGACGGCAGAGTCTGCGGAGTTTCGAGCGCATGGTTTCACCGTCGCAGGGAGTCAGATCGAGCCGGCGAGGAGGTCTGAGCGGTCAACCCGAAGTTGCTGGCTGATGGCCCGCTTACTGGACATGAAATCGCGAGGACGATTGACGCAGTCGGCGGCGATGAGTTCGCCCTCGCGGAAGTAGAAGCAGCTGAAGTCACGGTCACGCGACGGGTCACCACTGAGCAACACTTCGTCGTATCCGGCGTTGAGACCGGCAATTTGGAGTTTGAGATCGTACTGGTCGGACCAGAACCACGGAAGCGCAGCGATCGCGCTGTGTTTACCGCAGATTGTCGCCGCAGCGATCTTGGCCTGCTCGCCGGCACTCGGCACGCACTCCAAGCGAATACGCGAGCCGTATCGGGCCATGGTGTGGCTGGTGCAGTCGCCGGCTGCCACGATGTCGGGGTCGCTGGTGCGGGCCTGGTCGTCGATCACAATGCCGTTGTCAATAAATAATCCTGCGGCCGCAGCGAGCTCGGTATTCGGCACCACACCGACGCCGACGATCACCAAGTCGGCGGGGATCGATTCGCCGTCAGCCAGCACGACCTCCTGCACCCCACCGTTACCGGAGAAGGCTTCGACGAGAGCGTGTGTTCGGATCTCCACTCCCTCGCCGCGGTGGATTCGCGTGTAAAACGCGGAAACCTCCGGCGCGGTGACCCGTTCGAGTACACGCTCGGTTGCCTCGAGGACAGTGACGTTCATGCCGAGCGAACACAGCGAGGCCGCCGTTTCCAACCCGATGTAACCGCCGCCCACGATCACGACCCTCCGACCCGGTGCGGCGGCGGCACGGATCAACTCGACGTCTGCAGCGGTACGCAGGTAGTGAATTCCGGGAAGATCCACCCCTGGTGTGGGGAGTCGTCTGGCCCTTGCGCCGGTGCACAACGCGAGCTTGGTGTACGTCAGCGTGTCGCCGGTGCTCAGAGACACACGCTTGGCACTCCGGTGGATCGCCTCCACGGTCGCATTGAAGAGTCGAATGTTCTGCTTTTCGTAGAAATCAGCGCCGCGAATCAGGAGGTCGTCGAGGCCGTTCTTGCCGGCCAGGTATCCCTTCGACAACGGAGGCCGGTGGTAGGGCAGTCCCCCCTCGTCGCCGATGAGCACGACCTCCCCAGCCCACCCCTCCCTTCGAAGATTAGCTGCCAACTGCGCGCCGGCGTGGCTCGCGCCGACGATCACCGCTCGTTCGGGAGTCATGCACTCGGCCTGGGAGTGAGGCGAACCATCAGCTTGCTGATACCCCTGACGAAATTCGATTGCACATACTCGGGTTCGCCGACCACCTCGATGTTCTCAAAGCGAGGGAGCAATTCCTCCCACAGGATTCGAAGCTGCAACTCAGCAAGTCGGTTTCCCATACACCTGTGCACGCCGAACCCGAACGAGATGTGATTGCGGGCGTTGCTCCTATCGATGATCAACTCATCGGCCCGCTCGAAGACACGCTCATCGCGGTTACCAGAGGCGTACCACATCACGACCTTGTCGCCCTTGCGGATGAATTGCCCGTTCAACATGATGTCTTTTTTCGCGACTCGGCGCATGTACGCCAACGGAGTCTGCCAGCGAATGATCTCGGATACCATGTTGGGAATCAGGTCAGGGTTCGCCTTCAACTTCTCGAACTGATCGGGGAACTGGTTCAAGGCGAGAACCCCTCCGCTCATCGAGTTGCGAGTCGTGTCGTTTCCCCCGACGATCAGCAATACCAAATTGCCGAGGAACTCCATCGGGCGGTCGATGAGATCCTTCGTGTCCTCGTTGGCCTGCAGCATCGTGATCAGATCGAAGCCCGGTTGCTCCCCGTTGGCGGTACGGGCCGCCTTGTCATGCCAGAGAGCGCTGAGTCCCTTAGCCATGTCGACCATGCCACGAAACACTCTGTCGTTGTCGGAAGGACCACCATTGGCTTGCTCCATGGAGGTGGCGAGGTCCGACCATTCCACGAGCTTGTGCCGCTGCTCGTACGGGAAGTCCAGCAGGGTCGCGAGCATGCGCGCTGTCAGCTCGATGGAGACGTGGTGCACCCAATTGAACGGCTGATCCACCGGTAGATTGTCCAGCACTTCCTGGACACGCGAGCGGATCAGCCCCTCCATCTCGCGCAGGTTCTTCGGCGCGACAACCCCTTGGACGGAAGCTCGCTGCAGGTCGTGTTGTGGCGGGTCCATCGCGATGAACATGGCGATGTCCAAAAAGCGGGGGGGTCTCCCGATGATGATGAACGGCTCTGCGGAGAAAGCCTCGTGGTTCTTGTCGACGGCGATGATGTCCGCGTGGCGGGTCACCGACCAGAACGGGCCGAACGGACTGTTGGCCTGGTAATGCACCGGCGCCTCGTTGCGCACGCGTTCGAAGTAGGACTTCCAGCGGCCTTGGCGGTAGAGGAACGGGTTGCTGAGATCGATGTCGGCGATATCGACGTCCTCGACCGGGGGAATAGGGGTCTCGGTGAAGATCTTCTTACCATTGGCGCCGGTTACCCACCGGCGTGTCTTGTCGTACAGGTGTGCGCCGCGGATTTGCAGCTCCAAAGGCACGGCAGACTGGGCTTTGGCGGTCACTGTCGCGGGAATACTCATATTTCGTCCCTCCAAATTCATGACGTTGTTTCAGAGCTGGAATTCGGGTAGCTCGACCGTCAAGCCATCCCATGCCTTGGAGGCGGCCATCTGGCAAGACAGCCTCGACGTCGGCTGACGCTCAGGGTTCATCGCGAGCATCTCCTCTTCGTTGGCGCCGCAGAGACCCACGGTGTCCGACCACTCGGGAGCGACGATCACGTGGCACGTTCCGCAGGCGGCTTCCCCTCCACAATCGCCGTCGATGCCGGGCACCGCGTTGTTGACCGCGATCTGCATTAAGGACTGCCCCTCGGTCAAGGGGGCTTCGTACTTCTCGCCATCATGAGAGACGAAGGTGACGACTGCCATGGTTAACTCTCCTCAATCTCGAACTCCTCGTAATTAGTGTTGTCGCGCGTGACCAGCGTCGCTAGTCTCGTAGAACTCAAAGAGTTGTGTTTTTAGCTCACGCGCAAGGAGGCACGTGAAACTCGACGACTCGGGTATGCCAGCGCTTGCTTTCCTGCAGATGCTGGACAGCGAGGCGCTGGGGCATGACGCAAGCAATGCGCTCCGCAGCCTCATGGTTCGCGACCACGTCACCGAGTCGATGTTGGTGGGGCGCGACGCGCAGGTCCCCTTACGGTGGTTCAGGGAGATATACCCCGATTTCGATTGTGATCAGGGAACCCGTCTGGGTTTCGCGTTCGCCGAACACGCCAAACTGACGTCCTTTGGGGCACTCAGTGTTCCCTTGGTCAGCGCGGGCTCGGTAGCCGAGGTTGTTGAGTTGCTTGCTTATCTGCCGGTGATCACAACAGCCCTCAGCCCGTCGTTCCATTCGACTGAACGCGGCCTCACGATCGGGCTCACCGGTCGCACAGGTGACGCTGGCCTGAACTGCCTGGCCGTCACCTACGGTGGGCTGGCGCTGCTGCGTCTGCTCGACATGCTCGCGGGTGCCGTACCGAATATTGAACTGCATCTGAGTCATTCAGCGCCGGAGTCGTGGGTTCTTCATGAAGAAGTGTTGGCGGGTCGGATCTTCTTCGGCGCCCCCAGCTCGTTCGTCCACGTTCCCGCGGCTACGCTCGAGGAGGTCTGTCGATTCTCCGATCCTGTTGCGTATCGGATTGCCGTCACCGATTTGCAGCGAACTCTCGATCAACGACGTGACACGTCGTTCTCCGAAAAAGTAAGGGATCTGCTGGAGAAAGATCCCGGACAATCGAACATTAGCCGGACGGCGGGCGAGCTCTCGATATCCCCGAGCACGTTGAAGCGGCGCCTCAGCGAAGAGGGGACCACCTTTCGCGAATTACGTCAGTCGTTCTTGCAGGAGCGAGCAATTCTGCGACTTCTCGACAGCTCGGTGTCTGTAAGCGAGATCGCGGCAGAACTCGGGTACGCGGACCTCACGAACTTCACACATGCCTTCAAACGGTGGACCGGTCGTTCACCGCGCCACTTCAGAAAAACGCGCGACTGAGCGCGCATTGATCCGCCCGGCGTGCGCCGGGCGCCCACCGGAACCAGCGGGCTTCACGATCGGCCGCGTCTGTCACCTGGACAGCGTCGAGAAACGACACGAGCGGCGCGGGTTTCGGTCATCCCGGCGCCCTCTTGGGAAGAGGCGCAACGACTTTCCAGATTATTCATACCGCGCTAGCGGCGGGTGCGGGCGGGGGTGACTCGGACCGCTGGGCACGCTATGCTAACCGTCGTTCACGTCGGGGCCGGCGTTGAACGCGTGGTCGAGAGGAGCCCGGATGTCACACGACCAGCCGGCCATCATCGGTGCCGCCGAACTTAGTCCAGGAAGAAACGTTCCATACACCTCCACTGAATTGCATGTGCGCGCCGCGGTCGCGGCTCTCGCCGACGCAGGGGTGGTCCCGGACGAGGTCGACGGCCTGGTGTGCGCTGGGCCGATGACGGACGAGGGCTCGGTCTTCCTGTCCGAGGACCTCATGGACTACCTTGGGCTGCACAACCTGAAACTTCAGATGACCTGTCAGCTTGGCGGCGGGACTCATCTGGCCATGACGCGCATGGCGAGTAACGTCATCGCCCGGGGCGAGGCCGATACGGTGCTGGTCGTGTCGGCGGGCAAGTTTCCGCCGATCCGCGATGGCGGGCGCGAACTGATGGCGCTGGTGTGCGACCACGCGTTCGAGATGCCCTACGGACCGTCCGTGCCGGCGCTCTACGGCTTGATCGCGCAGGCCTGGATGCACGAGACAGGACAGGGCAAGGCGGACATCGCCGAGGTCACCGCGTCGCAGGACCGGTGGGCGGCGTTGAACCCCGCGGCGATCGCGCACCGCTCGCAACGCCTGAGTGTGGAAGACGTGCTGTCGTCCCGGCCGATCGCTGGGCCGTTCCACTTCTACCACTGTTCGATTCCTTGTGAGGGTGGTGGCGCGCTGGTGCTGGGCTCGGCCCGCCGGGCCCGCGAGGGCAAGCACCGGCCGGTACACCTGCTCGGCTTTGGAGAGGGTCACACCCACGGCTTCCTGACCTCGCTGGCCCGGCCGGGTCGCACCGGGGCCGCCCGTTCGGGTCCGATGGCCTTCGAGCGCTCCGGACGGGCGCCGGCCGACGTCGACATCGCTCTGCTCTACGACGCCTTCGCCTCCAACCCGGCGATGATCCTGGAGGAGGTGGGCTTCGTGAAGCCCGGCGGGGCAGGCGATTTCTACCGTGACGGGCGCGCTGATCCGGGCGGCGACCTGCCGGTGAACACCGACGGCGGCCTGATCCGGTTCGGGCACACCGGGACCTCCTCTGGCATCTCGCAGATCCTTGAGGGTTACTGGCAGCTGTCCGGTCGCGCCGAGGGCCGTCAGGTGCTCGGGGCGGATACCGCGTTCGTGCACAGCTACGGCTCGATGCTGTGCAGTCACGTCAGCATGGTGATGGAGGGAGCGTCATGACCGCAGCTTCGAGTTCCCTCGACGGTCTGCACGATCCTGAGGCGCTGCCGCCGCTGACCGATGTCAACCGGCCCTACTTCGCAGCGGCGGCCCGCGGCGTACTCGTTTTCCAGCGGTGCGCGAACGGCCACCCGTTCCTCTACCCGCGGCTCGTGTGTCCCGTCTGCCATGACGGTGAGTTGGCCTGGGAGACCGCGGCGGGTACTGGTGAGATCGTCAGTTTCGCGCCGGTGTACCGCCCCCCGTGGGACTCGTTCCCGCGCAGCGAGCCGTACGTGGTCGTGCTCGTTCGTCTGGACGAGGGGCCGCAGTTGTTGGCCAGTCTCGAGGGCGTGGCCCCCGATGACGTCGTCATCGGCGCGCGAGTGCGCGCGGTGTTCGAGCGGGTGAACGACAATTTTGGGCTGGTCCGATTCGGGCCGGCGGCGTCGTGAGCACGTACGGCGTCTCGGTGCTCGGCGCGGACTTGGCCACCCTCGTCGAGACCGCCGAGGCTGCCGATCTCGCCGGCTTCGACGCCGCCTGGGCCTCGGAGTTCTACTCGCGCTCCGGCTCGATCTCGATGGCCGCGATGGCCGCGCGCACAAAGCGCTGCCGCATCGGGTCGTCGATCCTGTACGGCGTCGGGCGCAGCCCGCTCGTGCTCGCCACAGAGGCGCGCGACCTCGACGAGCTCTCCGGCGGGCGCGTCGTGCTCGGGCTCGGCAACGGCACACGCCGCATGATGAGCGACTGGCACGGCGTGGAGGACACCTCCGCTCCCGCTCTGCGCATGGAGGAGTTGGTCCCGCTCGTGCGTCGGATCTGGAACCTGCACGAGGGCCCAGTGCGCCACGAGGGTCGCTTCTACCGGATGAATCTCGTCCCGACCGGCGACGTCGCGCCGCCGAAGCGAGCGATCCCGATCATCACCGCGGGCGTGCGTCCGCGGATGTGCGAGGTGGCCGGGCGCGTGGCCGACGGGTTGGCTGGTCATCCGCTGTTCACCACGGCTTACGTCGAGGAGGTCGCCCGCCCAGCCGTCGTGCGCGGTGCGGAGCGGGCCGGACGCGATCCCGCCGACGTTGAGATCGTCTCGATGGTCATCTGCGCGGTGCACGACGACCCGCAGATCGCGCGTCGTGAGGCCGCGCAGCAGATCGCGTTCTACTCCTCGGTGAAGACCTACGAGCCCGTTCTCGATGTGAGCGGTTTCGCCGCGCAGGGGGCGGCCATCCGCGACGCGTTCGCGCGGCGTGACCTGCCGGCCATGTTCGCCGCGGTCACCGACGACATGATCGACGCGATGGCTGTGGCCGGCACCGCCGCCGAGGTCCGCGACGGGCTGCGCCGCTATGAGGGCGTGCTGGACCACATCGTTCTCTACTCACCCTCGATTGGCCTCGCGCCCGAACGCATCGCCGAGAACATTGGCAGCCTCATCCGCGATTGTGCGCCGGCCTTCGCCGGCGGGGAAGGTGACCAGAGTGGCTGACGCCTCGCTTATCGGGACGCGGCTCGGGAGGACCACGTTTCCCGTCGACCGGTCCAAAGTGCGCGAGTTCGCGCTTTCGCTCGGCGACCGTGACCCGATCTACCAGGACGCCGCAGCCGCCCGGGCCGCCGGCTTCAGCGCGATCCCCGCTCCGCCGACCTTCGTCGTCTCCTCGGCTCACTGGCGCGCCGACGACGACATGTTCGGCGCCCTCGGGCTCGACCTGCGACGCGTACTGCACGGTGAGTGCGGCTGGGAGTATTTCGCGCCGGTGTTCGTCGGCGACGAGCTCACCGAGACGCGCCGGGTGTCGAACGTGACCAGCCGCGAGGGCAAGCGCGGCGGCACCATGACAATGGTCACGATCGAGACCGACTTCACCAATCAGCGCGACGAGCTCGTCGTGCGCCAGACCGACGTCTTGATCGAAACCGGAGGCTCCACCCAATGACGACATCCTCCGCACCGGTGGCGTTGGCCGCCGGCGACGAGATGCCGACCTCACAGTTCGGCCCGCTGACGCGCTCACACATCGTTCGCTACGCCGGCGCCGGCGGCGACTTCAACCCGATCCACCACGACGAAGAGTTCGCCCGCGCGGCCGGCATGCCCGGTGTGTTCGGCATGGGACTGCTGCACGGCGGCGTGCTCGCCCAGCGGCTGACCGCCTGGGTAGGTCTGGCCAACATCCGCTCGTTCGGCATCCGTTTCACCGGTCAGGTATGGCCCGGTGACCTGCTCAGCTTCGCCGGCAGGGTCACCGGCGTGCGTGAGGCCGGAGGGCAGCAGGTGGCCGACCTCGAACTCGTGGTCACGCGCCAGACCGGCGAACCCGCGATAAAGGGGAGCGCCGTCGTGCTGGTGGCCTCGTGAGCGCGCCGACGAGCGACGTCACCGGCCTGGGCATGACGTTCGGGACCTTCGACGAGGGCCGGGCGTGGATCGGTCATCGCTCGGAACCGCGGCGTGCGTGGTTCCCGATCGACCGCTCGATGGTGTTGTACTACTGCTCGCTCGTCGAGGACGCGAACCCCCGCTATTGGGAGGGTGAGGACTGCCCGCCCGGACTGCTGATGAGCCTCGGCTTCGCGCCGCAGTGGGTGCCCGAGTACCTAGCGCGTGCGGACATGATGTTCGCGCTCAGCGTCCCGTTGCCCGGCCACCACATCATCAACGCATCAACGACGACGGAGTTCGAACGCCGGCCCCGGGTGGGCGATCATGTGTCGATTGTGGAAGAGGTCGACTCGATCTCCGAGCCGAAGACGACGCGGGTGGGCACCGGCGTGTTCATCACCACGGTGAGCACCTTCTCCGACCAGCACGGTGAGGTCATCGGCCGCAACACCAACGTGCTCTTCCGATACGACACCGCCGATAGTGAAGGCGCATCATGAACGACTCCACCGAGCACAGCATGGTCCGCGTCCCCGTGCGGTTCGAGGACATCACCGTCGGCGACACCCTCACGCCCGTCTCGATCGAGATCAGCTACAAGCGCATCTGCATGAACGCGGCTTCGACATGGGACTGGTTTCCCGGTCACCACGACCCCGACTACGCGCGCAGCCAGGGCCAGCGCACGATCTACCTGTCAACCCTCTTCTTCCATGGCTTCATCGACCGCGGCCTCAACGAATGGGCCGGACCCGACGCGCTCATCCGACGCCGCAAAATCTCGATGATCCGGTCGATCTACCCGGGCCAGACCGCGACCCTGAGCGGCAAGGTCGTCGGCAAACGGCAGGACGCGGGGCGGCGCCTCGTCGACCTCGAACTGCTCGTCTCGAGTGAGGACGGTCCCTGCGTACCGAGTGAAGCCACCGTTGAGCTGGCCGACCCGTTCGTCGAGGTGCCGGGGTGAACTGCCGCTCAGATGCGGGGCGACGTTGAGGGACGGAGGACCCAGTGGGCGAGCAACCGATTCGCTACGAGGTCGTCGACAGCGTGGCCTGGCTGACGATCAACCGCCCCGAGGCGCGCAACGCGCTGAACAACGCTGTGCGCACGGGGCTTTTCGACGCGGTGCGTCGCTTCAACGACGACGACGCGGCGAAGGTGCTGGTCCTCACCGGCGCAGGGGATAAGGCGTTCTGTGCCGGCGGGGACTTGAAGGAGATGGCGCAGAACGCGCTCAAGATGCCGCCGAAGGACTTCGCTCCGCAGTTCGGCCGCAACATCGACGTCGCGAAGCCGACGATCGCGGCCGTCAACGGTGTCGCGTTCGCCGGGGGCTTCCTGCTCGCGCAGCAGTGCGACCTGGTCGTGGCTGCCGAACACGCGACCTTCGCCGTCAGCGAGGTCAAGGTCGGCCGCGGTTCGCCGTGGGCAACACCGCTGTCGTGGCTGGTGCCCCCGCGCGTTGCCATGCAGATCCTGCTGACCGGCGACCCGATCACCGCCGAGCGCGCCCACCAGGTCGGCTTGGTCAACGAGGTGGTGCCGGCCGATCAGTTGCGCGGGCGTACCCAGCGGTTGGCGCTCAGCATCGCCGCGAACGCTCCGCTATCGGTGCTCGCGTCCAAGCGCACCGTGTACCTCTCGGCGCAGCACCACCTCGCCGCCGCGTACGACCTGGCCGACGAGATCTGGGAGCCGGTCTATCTGAGCGACGACGCGCAGGAAGGCCCGACGGCGTTCCGCGAGAAGCGCGCGCCGCAGTGGAAGGGATGTTGACTTGGCGGTGAGCATGCAGTCGGTAATCGCCGACATCGAGGCCGAAACGGCCGCGTTGCGCGAACTCATCGCACCGCTGCCCGAAGGTCCGCACGGCTGGGACACGCCGACTCCGGCCGTGGGCTGGACGATCCGCGACCAGATCAGCCATCTGGCCTTCTTCGACGACGTGGCGCTGCGCTCGGCCACCGACCCCGACGGGTTCAGCGGCGAATACCTGCCGATGATGGCCGACGGCAGCATCTCACCCGACGTCGTTGCCGAGCGCTACCGCCCCCTGCCGGCTGCCGACGTCCTCGCGTGGTTCGACACGTCGCGTGCAGCCCTCGTAGCCGCGTTCGCGAACATCGACCCGGCGACCCGCCTGCCGTGGTTCGGGCCGCCGATGAGCGCGGTCTCGTCGCTGACAGCGCGGCTGATGGAGACCTGGGCGCACGGCCAGGACGTCGTCGACGCTCTGGATGCGACCCGCGAGGCCACGGCACGGCTGCGGCACGTGGCCCACATCGGGGTGGGCGCGCGCGCGTTCAGCTACCTGACCAACGGTCTGGACCTGCCCGCGGACCCGGTCCGTGTCGAGCTGACCGCCCCGGACGGCACCGTCTGGACGTGGGGGCCAGCAGACGCCGCCAACCGCGTGAGCGGGCCGGCGCTGGACTTCTGCCTGCTGGTCACCCAACGCCGCCACCGCGACGACACCGCCCTGGTCGCCGACGGCCCGCTAGCCGACCAATGGCTCGCGATCGCCCAGGCCTTCGCGGGGCCGCCCGGTAGCGGACGCGCCGCGGGCCAGTTCACAGGGCGTCAGCGGTGAGCGTCCTGGTCCGCATCGGCAACTGCTCCGGCTCTACGGCGACCGCATCGCCGCAGCCCGAGAGATGGTCGAGGGCGGACCGATCGACGTCCTGTGCGGTGACTACCTGGCCGAGCTGACCATGCTCATCCTGGCCAAGGCCCAGGCCAAGGACCCGTCCGGCGGGTACGCGCGCACCTTCCTCACCCAAATGGAGCAGGTGCTGGGCACCTGTCTCGACCGGCGCATCAAGGTGGTCGCGAACGCGGGCGGGCTCAATCCCGCCGACCTGGCCACCGCGTTGCGCGAGCTGGCCGGACGTCTCGGCCTCACCGCGCGCGTCGCCCACGTCGAGGGTGACGACCTTCACGGCTGCCTCGCGGCAATTACGCCGCCAGTCGGCAGCACCAAACCGGTGTCGGCCAACGCCGACCTTGGCGCCTGGGGTATCACCGAGGCGCTGCGTTCGGGCGCCGACGTCGTCGTGACCGGCCGAGTCACCGACGCCTCCCTCGTGGTCGGTACTGCCGCCTGGTGGCACGCCTGGGCGGCCGCCGACTGGGACTGTCTCGCGGGCGCCGTGGTCGCCCGGGCACGTCATCGAGTGCGGCCCTCAGGCGACGGGCGGCAACTACGCGTTCCTCGACGAGATCACCGACCGGCGCTACCCGGGTTTCCCGATCGCCGAGGTCGCCGAAGACGGCTCTTCGGTCATCACGAAACATCCGGGCACCGGGGGGCTCGTCTCTGTTGGAACGGTCACCGCCCAGCTGCTCTACGAGATCGCCGAACCCGCCTACCTCGGCCCCGACGTCGTGACCCACTTCGACACCATCCGACTGACACAACAGGCTGAGGATCGGGTAGCGATCAGCAACACTAAAGGCAGTCCGCCGCCGGACACGCTTAAGGTAGCATTGAACGAGGTAGGCGACTTCCGCAACACGATGACCATGGCGCTCACCGGACTCGACATCGAGGCCAAGGCGGCCTTCGCCGAGCAGCAGCTCCTCGACGTTCTCGGCGGCGGGAAGCCTTCGACGAAATCGACGTTCGACTGCTGCATTTTGACGTGCCCGACGCGCCGACGAACGAGCAGGCCTGCGCGCATCTGCGTGCGACGGTCAAGGACGCCGACCCGCGGAAGGTGGGCCGGGCATTCTCCGGCGGGGTCATGGAGATTGCCCTGGCTGGTTTCGCCGGCTTCACACCACCACGCCACCATCCTCGGAGACTGCCTTCGGCATCTACCGGCCGGCCTATGCGCCGCGCTCGGCCCTCACGCACGTGCTCGTCGACGCCCACGGCACGCGGCACGAGATTGCCGACCGGTGCCGTCCCGCCGGCTGGGATCGCCCCGCCCGCGGAGCTGACCGCACCCTCTGGGCCGACGCGGCGCGCACCCCTTGGGAGGGTCCTCGGCGCACGGTCCGGGGACAAGGGCGGCAACGCCAATCTAGGACTGTGGGCCCGCGACGACCCCGGCTACGCTGGGCACGCGAGTATCTCAGCGTCGAGCGGCTGCGCACGCTGCTCGGGCCGGAGACGGCGCTACCTGCGCATCGAGCGCTTCGAACTGCCGAACCTGCGCGCCCGCAACGTGGTCGTGCACGGATTGCTCGGTCACGGGGTGGCCTCCTCGACCCGGCCGGACGCCCAAGCCAAGGCCTCGGGGAGTACGTGCGATCCCGAGTGGTGGACATTCCCGAATCGCTGCTCGATACACGCTGAGCAATCCGGTGCGGCGCCGGCGCCGTCTACCTGCTGTGTATCCCCGAGTCCGACTACGTCAGCAGACAGGTCGTGAAATGCTGGGGCGGCTTCAACCCCTGAGGGGACTCAGCCAGCCGCCACGCCGAAATCCGGTCACGGCGCGCCGCTGAACAGCGCCGAAATGGCCGCGGCGGCCAGCATCGCCTCGATCGTCGCGTCGTCCAGCGACGCCGGCATGTGCGCGGACGCGTTCAGCAATGACAGCACGGCGGCGACCAGGCCCTGTGCGCGCTCACGGTCCAGATCGCCGCGTGCCCGTACGAGCGCGTCGACCCAGAAGGACTCGTAGCTGTGCTGTCGGCGTCGCAGGGCACGGGTCGCCAGCGGCGACAGCGAGCGGTGCTCGCGGGCGTAGACGGCCAACAGGCCGCGTCGTCGCGCGCCGAAGGCCGCGTGCAGGTCGACCAGGGCGTGCAGGACCTCCGTCGGTGTGCCGGCCGCGGTGGCGCGGCGGGCGCCGGCCAGCAGCTCAGTCATGGCGGCGTCGCACAGTTCGCGCAGGATCGCGTCCTTGTTCTGAAAGTGCCGGTAGACGGCCGGCCCGCTCACCCCTGCTGCGGCACCGATGTCGTCGATGCCCACGGCGTGAAAGCCTTGGCGCGCGAACAGGTCGGCGGCGGCCTCGAGGAGCAGTTTGCGACGCAAACCGGCCACGTTCACTCCTCCTGCCGACTTGTGGTTGACGTTGTTCGCGGCCCGATCCGCAGAACAGTGATCCTACCGACGCTGGGATTGCCTGCGCCGACACCCGCCGCACCATCTCGAGAGAGATGAACGAAATCGCTAACCCTCGCCAATGCGGTCGTATTCTCTTCTTCAGTTCACCGATTTCGAGGCTCCGCCACCTAAACTTGCGAAGCGGCGATGTGCAGGGCACGGCTCAGCGCAGGACGACTCCGCCCGTGATGCCCGTGAACTGCGCGCGAAGCTCGGTCTTGAGTAGCTTGCCGGTGGCGTTGCGCGGCAGTTCGGCGACGAAGTGCACGTCGCGCGGACACTTGAAGTGCGCCAGCCGCTCCCGGCACCAAGCCACGATCTCCTCGGCGCTAGGTGCCTGTGTTGCCGGGTCGGCGACGACGATCGCGACGACGCGTTCGCCCCACTTCGAGTCCTTGCCGCCGATCACGGCGGCGTCGAGTACCGCCGGGTGGCGGAAGAGAACCTGCTCGACCTCGATCGGGTAGACGTTCTCGCCGCCGGAGATGATCATGTCCTTCTTGCGGTCGACGAGGGTGATGTAGCCCTCCGCGTCCATACGCCCCAGATCGCCCGTGTGGAACCAGCCCCCGCGTAACGCCTCGGCGCTCGCCTCGGCTTTCATCCAGTAGCCGGCGAACACGTTCGGGCCGCGCACGATCAGTTCGCCCACGGTGTCGGTCGCGACGTCGCGGTCGTCGTCGTCGACGATGCGGGCATCGACATGCATTGCCACGCGGCCGATCGACCCGGCCCGCTTGCTGATGTTCTCGGCGTCGAGGACGGTCACCAGGGGAGCGGTCTCGGTCATGCCGAAGCCCTCGGTGAAGGGCACGCCTCGCTCGCGCATGAAATCGATGACCGTGAGGGGGACGGGCGACCCACCGCCCATGGCGAAACGCAGCGCAGACAGATTGAAGGA
Organism: Mycolicibacterium rhodesiae NBB3; assembly: GCF_000230895.2. The sequence goes on along the minus strand of NC_016604.1, from coordinate 5,257,937 downwards.
GTCGAAGTCGGGCACCTGCGTGAGTGCGGTCCACATGGCCGGCACCATGAACTGGACCGTGACGTGGTGGTCGGCCATCGCCTGCAGCGTCGCTCGCGGCTCGAAGGACGGCATGATGACGCTGGCGCCGCCGACGTAGAGCAGCGGCAGTATGTGTACTCCCAGCCCGCCGATGTGGAACATCGGCGCCACCGCGACGGTGACGTCCTCGCCCCGCAGGCCGATGTCGGTGCCGAGGACGTTGATCGCGTTCCATAGCAGGTTGTCGTGGGTGAGGATCGCGCCCTTGGGTCGGCCCGTCGTCCCCGACGTGTACATGATGAACGCGGGGTCGCGGCCGTCGACGTCACCGCCGAGCGGTTCGGGCGCTCCCGCCGAGACGACGTCTTCGTAGCCGAGCTCACCCGGCGCCGGTACCCCACCGGCGCGCACGACGTGGCGCACGCGGACTCCGGGCTCGGTGACGGCCCTCGTGGCCTGAGCGGCCAGCTGCTCGTGGAAGACCAGGATGTCGGCCCCGGAGTCGGCCAGGATGTAGCCGATCTCGAGTCCGGCAAGGCGTACGTTGAGCGGCACTGCAAGTGCGCCGATTTTGGCGCAGCTCAGCAGTACCTCGATGAACTCGGTCGAATTGACCAGCAGCACAGCGACCCGATCGCCCCTGCGCACGCCGAGGGTGATGAGTGCGGCGGCGACCTGGTTGGTGCGCCGATCGAGGTCGGCGTAGGTGATGTGCTCGCCGTTGCTGATCAACGCGGTGCGCCCGCCGTTGAGGAGGGAGCGCCGGGTCACCCACTGACCGATGCCGAGTTGCATGCGATTCCCTTTCAGTCCGCGGCGACTCAGTAGGACGCGGGAAGATTCAGGCTGTGCTGCGCCACGAAGTTGAGGATCATCTCGCGGCTGATCGGGGCGGTGCGCATGAGCCGGGCCGGACCCCACAACGTGGCGAGGCCGTACTCGGTGGCCATGCCGTTGCCACCGTGGGTCTGAATTGCCTGGTCGAGCGCCAGGATGCCCGCCTCGGCTGCGGCATATTTCGCCATGTTCGACGCCTCACCCGACCCGGGGTCGCCGGCGTCGTGCAGGGAGGCGGCACGCTGGGTCATCAACCGAGCCAGCTCAACCTGGATCTTGGCGTGGGCAAGCGGGTGCGATACGCCCTGGTGCGAGCCGATCGGCGCGCCCCACACGTGGCGTTCACGGGCGTAACCGGCCGCCTTGTCGAGCGCGTAACGACCGATGCCGTTGCCGAGCGCTGCCCCCAAGATTCGCTCCGGGTTCAGGCCCATGAAGACTTGGCGCAGGCCCTCGTTCTCCGCACCGATCAGGCTGGCTGCTGGCACCCGGACGTCGTCGAAGAACAGAGTGAACTGTTTCTCCGGAGTCACCGCCTGCACCGGGATGAGCGACTTGGTCAGCCCGGGGGCATCGGTGGGCACGACGAGCAGGCTGAGAAGCCCGCGGCCACGGTCGTTGGTAGAGGTGCGGGTGACGACCAGGATCGCCTCGGCCTCGTCGACACCGGAGATGTAGTACTTGGTGCCGTTGATGACCCAGTCGTCACCGTCGCGTTTCGCGGTCGTGGAGATGTTGTGCGAGTTCGAGCCCGCGTCCGGCTCGGTGATCGCGAAGGCCATGATCGTCTCGCCGCTGGCGATGCCCGGCAGCCACTGCTGCTTGAGTTCCTCACTGCCGAATGCCTGGATGATCGTGCCGCAGATGGTCGGCGAGACGACGGTCATCAGCAGCGGGCAGCCCGCCGCGGCGAGCTCCTCACCGACGATCTGCATGTCGTAGATACCGCCGCCGCCGCCGCCGTACTGCTCGGAAAGGTTCACCCCGAGGAAGCCCTGTTTGCCTACGGCCTGCCACAGCTCGGTGCTCTTCCCGCCGGCCAGCGACTTTTCCAGGTAGTACTCGTGTCCGAAGTCCTTGGCGATCTCGGCGACCGCCTTGCGCAGGTCCTGACGTTCCTCTGTCTCGTGCAATTCCATGACGCTCCTCACATCGGTATCGACGCGCCACCGATCGGGAGCGCGCCGGGTTCATTAGAGCTCCGTGGCGTGCGACGCCACTTCACCGCCGTCCACCGCCTCGACCACGGCGAGTACATCACCGCTCGAGACCTGATGGCCGACCTGGACCGGCAGGGCGCTCAGCACCCCGTCGATCGGGCTCGCGACGGTGTGCTCCATCTTCATCGCCTCCAGGACGACGAGCGTTTGACCGGCTGACACCGTCTCGCCCTCGGCGACCGGTAGTCGGATCACCGAGCCCGGCATCGGCGCGGTGAGCGACCCGGGCGGGTTCAGAGTGCTCGGGTCGACGAAGCGCGGCGCCAGCCGCAGGGCGGAGTAGCCGGCGACCGAGTCGACGTGGGCGATATCGCGGTCGAGGACTATGTCGTAGGCGCGGCGCACGCCGTTCACGCGCAGCACAACTCGCTCGCTGCTGCCGGCGACAAGCTCGACGTCGGCCAACGCCTCGTCATCGATGCGCAGGCAGGTGTCCGTCAGACGTAACGTGTACCCGACGCGCACTTCGCGCCCGTCCTGGGTCTGCCATGTCGTGATCTGCGATTGCGATGGGTTGTTGCGCCAGCCAGCGGGCAATGTGGCCTGGATCGTCGCCGCGGCACGCCGCGCGGCCACGCTGGCGACGGTCGCCGCGACGGCGTGCAGTTGCTCTGCCTGCGTGTCAAGGAGGGCAGCGCCGAGTTCGGCGACGTCGTGTCGGTCAAGGAAACCAGTGTCGGTGCCCCGCCCGGCGAACTCGTCATGGCGCAGGACGCGCACAAGCAGGTTGCGATTTGTGGTCACGCCGTGAATACGGGCGCCGGCCAGCGCCGCCGAGAGGCTGGCAAGTGCCTCGTCGCGCGTTGGTGCCCACGCGATGACCTTGGCCAGCAGCGAATCGTAGTAATGACTGATGACCGAACCGGCACGAAAACCCGAGTCAACCCGCACGCCGGCGAGCGCCGGGACATCGATGGTGCGCAGGGTGCCGGTGTGGGGCCGGTAGTCGTCGGCGGGATCCTCGGCGCACAGACGGGCCTCGACCGCGTGACCGCGAATTCGCGGGTTGTGCATCTCCTCGGGCAGCGGGCGGCCCATGGCTACGAGCAGCTGGGCACGCACCAGGTCGAGGCCGGTGATCAGCTCGGTAACCGGGTGCTCGACCTGCAGCCGGGTGTTCATCTCGAGGAAGGCGAAGGAGTCGGCTTTGCCATCCTGAGCGGCGTCATAGACGAACTCGACCGTCCCGGCGCCCACGTAACCGACGGCGCGCGCGGCGGCGATGGCGGCCTCGCTCATCCGAGCACGCAACGCGTCGTCGACGACCGGTGACGGCGCCTCCTCGATCACCTTCTGGTGTCGACGCTGCACGGAGCACTCGCGCTCGAACAGAGAGACGACGTTTCCGTGCGTGTCGGCCATGATCTGGATCTCGACGTGGCGCGGGCGCCGGACGTAACGCTCGAGAAAGACGGTGCCGTCGGCGAACGCGGCCGCGGCCTCACGCGAAGCGGAGGCGACCGCCTCGTCGAGCTCGTCCGGCGACGCGACAACGCGCATGCCTCGGCCGCCGCCGCCGGCGCTGGCCTTGACCAGCACGGGGTAGCCGACGTCGGCGGCCAGCTTCGCCAGCTGCTCGGCCGATAGCCCCGTCGTCTCGCCACCGGGCAGCACAGGCACCCCCGCGTCGGACATCGTCCTCTTAGCCTGCAGCTTCGAGCCCATCGCGTCGATCGCCCCGGGCGGCGGACCGATGAAGATGAGGTCAGCGGCGGCACAGGCACGCGCGAACCCGGCGTTTTCCGAAAGGAAGCCGTAGCCGGGGTGTACTGCGTCCGCGCCGGTGAGCGAGGCAGCGGCGATGATCCGGTGGATGTCGAGGTACGTCTCGGCGGCAGACGAGCCGGGAAGGTGCACGGCCTCGTCGGCGTCGGCGACGTGCCACGCGTCGGCGTCGGCGTCGGAATAGACCGCCACAGTGGCGATCCCGAGGTCGCGGCAAGTGCGGAACACCCGCCGCGCGATCTCGCCACGGTTGGCGACCAGGACCTTGCGGATCTTAGGCATCGCCATCACATCCGGAACACGCCGTAGCCACGCTGGCCACGGACCTCGCCGTTGTGGATCACCGACAGGCAGAACCCGAGAACGGTCCGCGTGTCGCGGGGATCTATGATCCCGTCGTCGTAAAGGCGGCCGCTGTTGGCCAGTGCGACGGATTCGCGCTCGATCTGTTCCTCGACGGCGGCGCGCATCTGGGCGTCGGCCTCCTCGTCGAAGGGCAGCCCGCGGTCGGCGGCGGACTCGCGCGCCACGATGGACAGCACTCCGGCCAGTTGCGCCGGACCCATCACGGCCGACTTCGAGTTAGGCCAAGCGAATAGGAAACGCGGTGAGTACGACCGCCCGCACATGCCGTAGTTCCCGGCACCGTAGGACGCACCCATGGTGATGGTCACGTGCGGGACTGTGCTGTTTGATACGGCGTTGATCATCTTGGCGCCGTCCTTGATGATGCCGCCCTGCTCGTACTCGGCACCGACCATGAAACCGGTGGTGTTCTGCAGGAAGATGAGGGGGGTGTCGATCTGATTTGCCAGTTGGATGAATTGCGAACCCTTCTCGGCCTCCTCACTGAACAGGATGCCGCGTGCGTTTGCGAGGATGCCGACCGGGAAGCCGTGGATCGAGGCCCAGCCAGTGACGAGTGAGGTGCCGTAGAGAGGTTTGAACTCGTCGAAGGCCGACCCGTCGACCACTCGGGCGATGACGTCGCGGGGGTCGAAGGGCACCTTCGGATCGACGGAGGCGATGCCGAGTAGCTGATCGGGGTCGTGCACCGGCGGGTGCGGCGGCGTGGTGGGTCCGGGGCCGTTCTTCCGCCAGTTGAGCCGCGCCATGATGCGACGGCCGATGCGGATCGCATCCTGCTCATCCTCGGCCATGTAATCGGCCAGCCCCGAGGTGCGGGCGTGCATGTCGGCGCCGCCGAGCGATTCGTCATCGGAGACCTCGCCCGTGGCCATCTTGACCAGCGGCGGACCCCCGAGGAACACCTTGGAACGGTTGCGCACCATCACGACGTAGTCGCACATGCCCGGGACGTACGCGCCTCCCGCGGTCGAGTTGCCGAAGACCAAGGCCAGTGTCGGCAGCCCCGCTGCGCTGTGCTGTGTCAAGTCGTGGAACAGCTGTCCGCCGGGCACGAAGATCTCTGCCTGTGTGGGCAGGTCGGCGCCGCCAGACTCGACGATGTTGATGATGGGCAGTCGGTTCTCCCGCGCGATGGCCATGCCGCGGAACACCTTGCGGAAGGTATAGGGGTTCGATGCGCCGCCGCGGACGGTGGGGTCGTGGGCGATGATCATCGACTCGATGCCCTCGACCACGCCGATGCCTACCACCACGCTACCGCCGACGGGGAACTTACTGCCCCAGGCGGCGAAGGGGCATAGTTCGAGGAACGCTGTGTCGGGGTCGAGCATCAGCTCGATGCGCTCGCGGACGAGCAGCTTGCCCCGCTTGCGGTGGCGCGCAACGTATTTTGCGCCGCCGCCGCCGTTGACCAGCGCCAGTTGCTCCGCGATGGTGTCGAGTTGCGCGCTCAGTCCTTCGCGGTTCTTGAGATAGCTGGGCGCGGTGTCGTCGACCCGATCGGGCAAGACCTGTACCAAAGTTTTCCCTCCGGGCGAGCATCGACGTCGATCTGCTAGGCGCTGATGTTAGCCGCAATTAACATCAGGTGACAACGGCGGAAGGGCGGGCGTCGGACTTATTTCCCGCGCCGTGATTCCGTCGAATCGCGATGGATCGAAGCGGTGCGCTTCGCTGCAGATCGAGCGATCGGAGGAATTGACTGCGGGCGCGACGGCACACATGCCGCTGGCCGGATGTGTTACCCGGTGATGATGTCGCGAACCGTCTTGCGCCCACCGGGAACCGGGAACCGGCGCGGGCAAGCCGCAGTGACTCCGCGAGAACGAGGTCGATGATCTTCATCTCAAGGGGTAGCTCCTGACCTCATAGAGGTCCTAAAAACGGAGAACGAACTGACGGCCCACCGCTGTGAGCCTCCAGCCTGGCAGGGTAGGCCCTTGGGAGGTCGTATCGAGTTCCTCGTGGCTGCTGGTGTCGGCGCGGAAGCGCGGCGGCGGCTACTTCTACGAGGTTGAGGGTCCGGCGCGCGTGGAGTCTACGGTCGCGATCTCGGGTGAACGCCAGCAGTGATTGTCAGCGTCGCGCCATGCGCCTCAGCCAACCGAGTCGTGCATATAGCCGGGTCGGTCAGAATCTATCGGGTCTCGTCAGCTGCGGCCGGCCGCGGAGCAGCCTGATCAGGCGCCTGCCCGAGGGTATATAGGCCGAGACTGCCGAGAAAACCCGCACCGTGCTCGATAAGCATTTCAGTCGAGAGGTTCAGTTGTCCGTCTATCCAGCGACGGAGTATCTCGAACAGGCCCCCGACACCGTAGGTAGCGGCGAGATCTGCCACTTGAAGCACATCGCTGGGTATATCGAGGTGCAAGCGGGCCTCTCTGAGTACCAGCTCCGCAAAATCGGTCATCAGCTCGCTTCGCAGCTGCCGAAGGAGGGGTTCTGCGCCCGATTCGACAAACAGTATGCGGGCCATGCTGGGATCGTTCTCGATCACCTGAACCAGGGCCTCGATCGGAGCGTAAGCGAGTTCTTGAGGCGCAACCGTGTCGTCCGGAATGGCGCTGGTTATCACCGCCTGGAAGGTGGCGGAGATCTTGGCAAATACCGCGCGCAAGAGCGCGTCTCGGTCGCGAAACTGCTGGTAGAAGTACCGGCTCGTCACTCCTGACTTCGCACACACGGCGGTCACGGTGCACGCGGCAGCTCCGTGGGTGCCCATGATTGAGACCGCGGCATCAATCAACATCACGCGGCGCTGCGCATCGCGTTGAGCTGCGGACAGCCCGCCATAAACACGTGCTGGACTCATGTCCTACAGTCTGGCAGTCTTATCTGACAAGGCATAAAGTCAGATCCAACTTCGAGGAAGGACCTCAAATGTCGGAAGATCAAGCCCGGACCAGGACCCGCGTGCTGCCAAAACCCAGGCGTGTTCGTTTTCCGATGCCGACATCCACGAAGCGGCAACATTTCGTGGATGGCGACCTGGTGATGAGCCATTTCATCTCGGTGCTTTCTGCGACGTTCCCGGAAGGCGAGGATTTCTTCATCCGCTCGGTCAGGAACTTCCAGAGTTCCATCGACGATCCCCAACTAGAGACAGCGGTCAAGGGTTTCATCGGACAAGAGGCCACACATCGACACCAGCATCGTCTCCTCAACGAGCGACTCCAGGCCATGGGGTATCCGACGGCGCGAATCGACTGTCATGTCGCACGCCTGATCAAGCGATTGGAACGGCGCTTTTCGCCGGAAATGCGGCTGTCCATGACCTCCGCGTTGGAGCACTACACCGCTACGCTGGCAGAAATCATTCTTACCAGCGAAGACGCCCAGAAGCTCATCGGACAGACAGAGGTTCGACCGATTCTGCTGTGGCATGCCTTCGAGGAGTCGGAGCACAAAGCGGTTGCCTTCGACGTCTATCGGCTGGTGGGAGGAGCCGAGCGCACCCGCGTACGGGGCATGCGGATCGCTTCAGTAATTCTGTTCGGCGAACTCATTCTGCAGACTGCCTTGTCCATGGCCGCTGATAAAGCCTCATATAACCCGGTCACGTTGGTGCGCAGTCTGTACCGCTTCAGTCGCACCCCGATGTTCACCGCCGATGCGCTGCGGCGATTCCGTTCCTACAACCGCCCGGGTTTCCACCCTGATGATTGGGACAGCGCCGCGGTCCTGGAGCGTTGGAGCAAAGAACTGTTCGACCAAGACGGTTCACAGAGAGTTATCGCTCAGCCGGGATAGCAAAGGTGCGGAAGTTCGGCGACGCAGGAGCACCGTTCCTGCGTCGCTCCTTCCGAACAGGGTGCGATGCGCCGGTCGACTCACGGATTCGGTGCTCGGTAGCCGGGCAAGACGGCAGTCGGACCCGCCAATGCGGTTCGCAGCGATCGCCACGGAGCTGGCTGGCCCTGTGAGCCTGGATCAGTCGCTGACGAGATAGCGTTGAGCCAGGGTTTCAGCCAGTCTGCTGGTGTGCGCGACCATTTCCTTCTCGGTCACCGCAAGCAGGCCCGAGTGCCAGGCCGTCATGACTTCGACGAACCCCCCGACAGCGATCAGAGTGTCCATGCGAAGGGCTATCTCGTCGGCACCTTGTCGGAGGTGCGGCCGGCTTGCCTCAACGACCAACTGCGTTGCTTCCTGTAGCGCAACGGCGCGGCGGTCTTGTAGCGGTGAGCTACCAACATGCTGAGCGAGGAGGATGTGCGCCCGACCGGGATCGCGTGCGATCCGGTCGACCACGATGGCGATCGCCGCGGTGATGGTTTCGATCGGCGGCCGATTCACCCGAGCGTCGAACAGCGCGGCGACCTCGCCGAGCATGTCATTGCGGACGCCATCCCACGCTGCGACGAGCAGCTCATCGCGCGTCTTGAAGTCCTCGTAGAAGTATCGATCGTTCAGCCTCGTGCGGGCGCATACGCCGCGCATAGTCACTGCGGCCCAACCGCTCTCACTCCAGATCTCGGTTGCGGCTTCGATCAATTGCTGCCGCCGCTCTGCTCGACGCTCAGCACCGGTCCGACCACCCCAGCGCTTGTTTCTCGACCGCACCTCTCAATCTTGACAAAGTGTTCGCCCCGCGACAAAACTGGTGGCATGCGACCCCAATGGTGGCTGGTGCCCCCAATTGAGCGTTTCCCCGCAGCCGACGTCAATGTCGCGACCCGAAAGGCAGACAGATGAGATTGCTGCCGTTCGGCGGCTCACCAGGCAGAACGCACCGAGCCGATGCAGTCGTCACGGGCGCAGGAAGCGGTATCGGCCGCGCATTCGCCGTTGAGCTTGCACGCCGAGGTGGACGCGTAGTTTGCGCCGACAGAGATCCAGTCACCGCAAAAGAGTCGGCAGAGTTGGTGAGGCACGCTGGCGGCGAGGGCTTCGACATCGCATGCGACGTCACCGATCTTGAGCAGATCCGCAACCTCGCTGATGTGAGCGAAGACTGGTTTGGGAAGGCTGCGAGCCTCGTCATCAACAACGCCGGAATCGGTGCGGGCGGCAACCGCATCGGCGCGACGTCGATCGAGGACTGGAAAGCGGCGATTTCTGTCAACCTCTGGGGCGTTATCTACGGCTGCGAGACTTTTGTGCCTCGGCTCCGGAGCAATGGGCATGGCGGAGTCATCAATGTGGCGTCCGCAGCGAGCTTTGGCTCGGCCCCTCGGATGGCGGCTTACAACGTGAGCAAGGCCGGAGTGCTCGCTCTGTCGGAGACATTGGCGGCCGAACTGAGCGGTACTGACGTCAACGTCACAGTGCTTTGCCCCACCTTCGTGAAGACGAACATCGTCAATAATCCTCAAATCGACGAGGCGGCTACACGACTCGCGACCAACCTGATGAAATGGACCGGCATTTCGCCACAGCACGTTGCTCGAACGACGTTGAACGCGCACGATCGCGGACAAATTTATGTAGTACCCCAACTCGATGCCAAAGTCTTGTGGCAACTCAAGAGAGCCCTACCCGGTCCCTTTACACGCACGCTGGGCCTCGTGGAGCGCATGGCCTCATGGAACGATTCAGCCGAGTAGAGGAGCAGGAAAAATGGCTTTCGCATATAGCGACATGCTCGAGACAATCAAAAACAAGCAATGGGCTCTCGCCGATATCGATTGGGACGCCCCTGGCGCGGAACTGATCACCGATGAACAGCGTCCCAAACTCAAGCAATTCATGTCCGACGTGGTGTGGATTGAGCATGTTGGAGCACGTGCCTTCGCCGCGATGGCTCCGAAGGCGCCATTCGAAGCGCTCGGAGACATTTACCGTTACTTTCACGCCGAGGAGCAGCGTCACGCCAATGCCGAACTTGCCCTGATGCGTCGCTGGGGCATGATCGAGGAAGGCGAGAAACCGGTCCCGAACAAGAATATTCGGCTGGTCATCGAATGGCTGGACCGTTATGCCGAAGCCCTTCCCCTGACCGTGATCGGGGCCGCAATTCCGGCACTGGAGACTGCGCTCGACGGAGCGCTGCTGAAGTTTCTCCTCGATGAGGTTGACGACCCTGTGTGCGGGGAGGTGTTCAACAAGGTCAACAGCGACGAATCGAGGCATCTCGCGGTTGGCTTCCAGGTCTTGAATGACCTGGGCGCCAGCCCCATGCGAATCCACGCAATTCAAACTGCGGGTGCTCTGGTGGACCCGCGCATTCTCACAGGCGCGTTGCTGTATATCCCGCTCCTGACGCGCATGTTGATGAATCTCAACGCTATGGGTCTGTCCGAGGAGAAGTTATACAATGCAGTGACGCGGTATGCCAATGTCGGCGACCGCAGTGAGCATACGCGGAGGGTGCCCGGCTATCACATCTTGAAGGCGCACATGTCGTCTTCAATCAAGCGGTCCCAGCCTCTGCACTTCGTGTCTCAGCGCCTTGGCAATGCGATCGATGTTTTCCCTGTTCAGATTTTCGGCCGGCCGCCATCCTGGACGGACGAACTGACCTACGAACCGGTGGCCAAATGACAGGCACGACGACGACCTTGATCGTCGGCGCCGGGTTCGCAGGTATCGGTACGGCGATCAGACTGCTTCAAGAGGGCACAGATGACTTCGTCATCGTGGAACGGTCAAATCGCGTCGGAGGCACCTGGCGAGACAATACCTATCCCGGTGCGGCCTGCGATATTCCCTCACTTCTCTACTCCTACTCGTTCGAGCCGAACCCGGGCTGGACTCGTACCTACTCGGGGAGCGCTGAGATCCTCGAATATATCGACGAGATCGTCACCAAGTACGACCTTGCCCGGTTCATCCAGTTTGATACCGATGTAACCGCCTTGGAATTCGATGAGGGTGCCGGCATCTGGGTGGCCGACACGGCTGACGGAAAGCGTTATCAAGCTCGTTCAGTTGTGATGGCCAGTGGACCACTTGCCGACGCCAGCTTTCCGGATATTCGGGGTATTGACTCGTACGAGGGAAAGAAGATCCACAGCGCTCGATGGGACCATGGCTACGATCTCGGCGATAAGAGGGTTGCAGTCATTGGGACAGGCGCGAGCGCGGTACAGATCATTCCTGAGCTCGTGAAGTCGGCTGCGTCGGTCAAAGTCTTCCAAAGAACGCCCGGCTGGGTGTTGCCCAGGGTGAACTTCAAGCATCCGGCTTGGGCGCGTTCGACCTTCAAACAATTGCCGGTGAGCGAACAAGCGCTCCGTGACGCCTGGTTCTGGGCTCACGAAGTGATGGCAGTGGGTATGGTCTGGAACACCGCTGCGACGTCCGCGATACAACTGGCGGCGAAGGGTCATCTCCGTCGGCAGGTGAAAGACTCCTGGTTGAGACGTCAGTTGACGCCCCATTTCAGACCTGGCTGCAAACGTATGCTCATGACCAGCGATTATTACCCTGCGCTACAGTCGGATAACTGTAAGCTGATCAGTTGGCCGATCGCCACATTGTCACCCAACGGTGTTCGAACCGCCGACGGTGTCGAGCACGAGGTGGACTGTATCGTTTTTGCCACCGGCTTCGATGTGTGCAAACGTGGCACCCCGTTCCCGATTAGCGGCCTCGGTGGTCGGAAGCTTGGGGACGAATGGTCTCAGGGGAGATACGCCTTCAAGAGCGTGAGCGTGGCCGGCTATCCGAACTTGTTCTTCACTTTTGGACCGAATTCCGGGCCAGGCCACAACTCGGCGCTCGTATATATGGAGGCCGCGATTGACTATATAATCAAGGCGATCAAGCTCCTCCAGCAAAATGACATCGGTACTTTGGATGTGAGGGAGGATCGCCAGGACCGCTATCACTCCGAAATTCAGCGCCGCCTTCGACGAACGACATGGAATTCGGGGTGCAGCAGTTGGTACTTGACCGAGGACGGCTACAACGGCACGATGTACCCAGGTTTCGCGACCCAGTTTATGAGAGAACTTTCCCGCTTGGATCCTCATGATTACGTGATAACCCGGCGCGACGATACGCACCTCGAGCTGACGCAATCACTCTGAATCCAAGTTTGCAACGCTGACCGTCAGAACGGTGAATATAAAGCAATGGATCGCAAGTCCGACCGTAACTACGAGATAATTATCATAGGAGCTGGATTTTCCGGCATCGGGTCTGGCATTAGCTTGATGAAGGCGGGATTTACCGACTTCTTGATGGTTGATGACGCCGATGGCGTAGGTGGTACGTGGCACTGGAACACCTACCCGGGTATCGCTGTCGATATACCGTCGTACAGTTATCAATTCTCATACGAAATGCGGTCCTCTTGGTCGCGCACGTACGCCCACGGCAATGAGCTCAAAGCCTATGCAGAGCGATGCGTTGAAAAGTATGGGCTCCGGGACCATATTCGTTTCAACACGACCATTGCCGAGGCTTGTTTCGACGAGACCGCGACACGGTGGCGGTTGATCAGCGCCAATGGTGAGGAGTTCACGGCACGCTTCGTGATCAATTGCTCCGGCGTTCTCAGTCGGCCAAAGTGGCCTGAAATCAAGGGGGTGCGAGATTTCGCCGGCGTTACGCTCCACACGGCTAGATGGGACCATACCAAAGATCTCAGCGGGCAGCGGGTTGCAGTAATCGGCACCGGTGCGTCGGCAGTGCAACTGATTCCCGAAGTCGCACAAAAAGCAGAAAGTCTGACCGTCTTCCAGCGGACTCCAATTTATTGTTTGCCGAAGCCAGACTTCTCCGTCCCTAAGTGGGCCGAGAGCTTCTTGCATTTCGTGCCGGGGGCACAACTGGCGACCCGGACCGCGAGCCAGGCGTTCGTGGAAATCACTTTCCCAATCGCCGCTCACTTTCATACGGTGATACCGTTCGCCGATATCATGGAGAGCGCCGCAAAACGGTACATGCGGCGTGAGGTCCATGACCCGACGACGAGAGAACAACTCATTCCGCGCTACTCGTTGGGCTGTAAACGACCCAGCTTCCACAATTCCTATCTCGCAACGTACAACCGGTCCAACGTTTCGCTCGAGACGAGCGGCATAACCCATATCGACCATGCATCCGTCCATTCTCGAGACGGCAAAGCTCATCCCATTGATGTCTTGATCTTGGCCACCGGCTTCAAAGTGATGGAGTCGGGCAACATGCCCACTTACGTGTTGAAGGGACGCGGCGGGCTGGAGCAGGCTACCTGGTGGGACGAGCACCGACTGCAGGCCTTCGAAGGGGTGAGCGTCCCGGGATTCCCGAATCATTTCAACATCTTCGGCCCGTACGGCTACAACGGTTCCTCGTACTTCACGCTCATCGAGGCGCAGAGTCGGCACATCGTCCGGTGTCTTCGCCGTGCGCGTGCGCTGGGTGCTAACTTCGTGGAGGTCAAGAAGGAGGCGAACGACCGTTACTTCGCCGAAGTGATAAGTCGCCGGCACAGACAGGTTTTCTGGCAGCCGAGCTGTTCCAATGCCAATAGCTACTATTTCGACAAGCACGGTGACGTTCCACTGCGTCCATCAACGACTCTGGAGACCTATTGGCGTAGCCGCACTTTTCGACTCTCGGAGTACCGATTCGAGAATCGGGCCGAGGAGGTGTGTCCCCGGTGACCAGGATGGATGCCCCTGACTGGCAGCCCAGTCTTGCCAGTCATCTCGTCGCGATGTCCTCGCGAACCACGCTGCGTCCACTGGCGCAGCTCATGCCATCAAACGCCTACGGACTTGCGGTGATGGATCGCGTGCTTCGCACGGCGCTCGTCGCATCGCGGCCGCGGCGCGGCGTCACAGTGCGCAAGGTTGACACAGTATTCGGCGGGGGCCCGATACGTGGGGATTGGATCACCTCGCCGGTCGTTAAGCCGCATGCGAACCCATTGCTATACATACACGGTGGCGCGTACTCCATGTGCTCGCCGGATACGCACCGCGGCCTCCTCGGTGAACTGGCTTCTGCAAGCGGACGCCCAATCTTCGCCGTCAAGTACCGACTTGCGCCCCGATACCCCTACCCGGCGGCGGCGGACGATGCACTGAACGCGTATCGCTGGCTTACCAGCGGAGGGCCCTCGGGTTCTAGCGAGCGCGCCGTCGCGGTTGCTGGAGATTCGGCGGGCGGTCAGCTTACGATGGCGACTGCCTTGGGCGCACGTGCAGGTGGATTGCCGCTCCCTGATGCGATGCTGCTGATGTCTCCCGTCCTGGACCTCAAGTGTGAACTCGCTAGGGCGCGTGAACTTCGCCGTCGTGATCCTTTTGCCTCCGCTCAGTCGGCGGCGCGCGCTCTTGACCTCTATGTGGGTGGTGCAGATCGCGGAGATCCGCGCCTCAGCGTGCTTGACGCGGACCTCACCTCGATGCCGCCGATCCTCATTCAGGTGGGCGGGAGAGAAATGTTGATCGATGACTCGCGCCGTCTCGCCGAGCGACTTCAATCGGCTGGATCCCACGTCGAGATCCAGGTATATCGCGGACAGATCCATGTATTCCAAGCGATGTTCAGGATTCTTCCCGAGGCCCGCGACGCGATTCATCGAGCGGGACGCTTCCTTGAAGCCTCGGGAGTCAGGTGAAAGTGTCCGAACAGGCAACGCTTCTGCACTCCCACAACGTTGAGTCAGCCGGACCTGCCTCATGAAGAGCGACTTCGCGACGGCCCGTCGCGCATGCGATCCGTCCATCGTGATCATCGGGGCCGGCTTCGCCGGGGTCGCGATGGCTCACCGGCTGAAGAAGGACGGTTTCACGAACTTCACGATCCTGGAGAAGGCTGCAGACATCGGGGGTGTTTGGCGTGACAACACCTACCCGGGAGCGGCCTGCGACGTGCCGTCCGCGTTGTACTCACTCTCGCACAAGCCCAATCCTCGCTGGTCACGGCGATATGCCGAGCAACCCGAGATACTCCAGGACCTCTGCGGACTCGTGGAGAGTGGTGGACTGGACGCACATCTGCGCACGCACACCGAAGTTGTCGACATGACCTTCGATGAGCAGTCCGGGCGTTGGACCCTGGCCACGAGCTCGAACGAGACGATATGCTGCGATGTCGTTGTCTCGGCCGTGGGTCAGCTCTCCTTACCCCACATACCGGATATAGCCGACGCAGATGCCTTCCAGGGGCCGCGCTTTCATTCGGCGCGTTGGGACCGATCGGTTTCGCTTCGCGGCAAGCAAGTAGCCGTCATCGGCACAGGAGCAAGTGCGATCCAATTCGTGCCACACATCGCCCGCGAGGCCGCGCATGTCACGCTGTATCAGCGCACGGCTCCGTGGATCCTACCGAAGTGGGACAGCAGGTATGGAGTCCTTCACCACAGGCTGAGCGAGTTCCTGCCGGTGTTGCTGCATCTCGAGCGTTTCGCGGTATGGCTCATTTTTGAGATGCTCGCCGTGATGCTAGTCGACGCGAAGCCCCTCTCACGCGTCCTCGGTGCGATCGCGCGCCGCCACCTACATCGGCAGGTTGCCAGCCCATCTTTGCGCGAGCAACTGACGCTTTCCGACGCGCCAGGGTGCAAGCGAGTGCTGTTCTCGAATGACTACTATCCAGCAATCGCGAGTGATCGCGTGTCGTTGGTGCCCGAACGCGATCGCAAAGCTCTGCGACAAGGGTGTCAATACCGAGGACGGCGAATTTCGTCCTGCAGATGTCGTGATCTACGGAACCGGGTTTCGCGCCACCGATTTTCTCGCCCCGATGTCCGTGCGCGGCTCTCGCGGAGTCTCCTTGGCCGAGGTGTGGGAGACCCAGGCATACGCATATCTGGGCATCACTGTGTCCCAATGTTCCCGAACCTGTTCCTCCTTTATGGTCCCAACACGAATGTGGGCTCGGGGTCGATCCTCTACATGATCGAGTCACAACTCCGTCACATCGCAACGCTCATCAAGGTCGTGGCTGCTCATCCAGGTCATGCGATCGATGTCAAGTCAGAAATCGCGCAACGTTACAACACGCGCTTGAGAAGGCGACTACGGAGGTCGGTGTGGGCGCTCTGTGCGAGCTGGTATCGAACCTCGAGTGGGGAAATCCCGACGAACTGGCCGGGGCCTACCTTGGTTTATCGACTCCTCACCCGGAAGCCGCGAAGCAGCGATTACGTCTTGAGAAAGGTTGGGCGTCTACAGGTAAGTGGGCCCAGCTGCACCGAGCCCGACGCGTCATCGGGCTGACTAGGGCCACGAGACGTTTACTTGACCCCGAGATCAAGATTGTCTAGATTGTGACATCGATCGCATATTTGTAAAGACTGACGTTGGCAAGATCAGAGCGGCCGAGCGTCCAGGAGGAAACCATGACAGATCACCTTCTCGCACCTGCGCACCACGTGAAGGACCGGTTGTCCTCTGTGATCATGGTTCCTGCGCCTCGCGCCGTCGACGACAGATGGCGTCGATGGAGCCGGGACTGGCCGGTTCGTGAACTGGCACCGGCACCCGCGGGAAGTGGACTGAAAGCCGTCCGGGGGGATGCCGGACTGCCCTTTGTGGGCCACACGCTCGACTACATCCGATTCGGATCGGATTTCAGCCGAGAGCGCTACGACCGTCTGGGTTCTGTGTCGTGGATGGGCGCGTTCGGCACCAAGATGGTGGTCATCGCGGGACCGAACGCCACTCGAGAGGCGTTCACGAGCGAAGCGAAGGCATTTTCTCAGGATGGCTGGTCCTTCTTGATCGACGCCTTCTTTCATCGCGGTTTGATGCTCATGAGCTTCGACGAGCACTTGATGCACCGGCGCATCATGCAGGAGGCGTTTACGCGTCCGCGCCTGACCGGATACGTCGAGCAGGTAACCCCATGCGTTCGCTCGGCAGTGCCCACGTGGCCGGTGGGTCCGTCGGTTCGAATCTATCCACTGCTGAAGGAACTCACCCTCGACATAGCCACCGACGTTTTCATGGGCGGCCGCGGCAAGGAGGAGAGTGATGCTGTCAACAAGGCGTTCGTCGCCGCGGTTCGAGCAGCGAGTTCCCTTGTGCGTGTTCCGCTTCCGGGAACCAGATTCCGCGCTGGTGTGCGAGGCCGGCGCGTCTTGGAGGACTACTTCTTCCGGCATCTGCCTGCCGCGCGAGCCGGTGAAACGGATGATCTGTTCGCTGCTCTTTGTCAAGCCACCACCGAAGACGGGGAGCGGTTTTCCGACGGGGATGTGGTGAATCACATGATCTTCTTGATGATGGCGGCCCACGACACATCGACGATCACCACCACTGCGGTCGCCTATTTCCTTGCCAAGTATCCGGAGTGGCAGGAGGCAGCGGCTGCGGAAGCCGAGGCCATCGGTGACGGGTTGCCGGACATCGAGGCCCTGGAGAAGATGACGGTCATCGAGCTCGTGATCAAGGAAGCGCTCAGACTGCTTGCACCTGTTCCGCTGGTGATGCGCAAGACGGTTCGAGATGTCGCCATCGACGGATATCACATCCCCGCGAACATTTTGTGCGCCATAACGCCTGCCGTGAATCACTTCGATCAGACGATCTGGAGTGATCCGGAGCGGTTCGATCCCTCACGTTTTGACGAGTCTCGGCGCGAAGACCAACACCACCGATTCGCCTGGGTTCCGTTCGGAGGTGGAGCGCACAAGTGCATCGGCATGCAATTCGGGACGCTCGAGGTCAAAGCAATCCTGCACCGGATGCTGCGTTCGTTCACCTGGACGGTTCCGGAGAACTATCACGTCCGATGGGACAACACCTCGCTGCCCATTCCGGTGGACGGACTTCCGTTGGAGATGAAGCGCCGATGACCGTCGACCACGGGCCCTACCTCGAACCCACGGAGTTTCTTGACTGGCAACAAGATTCGGTACGTGACTTCGTATCATCGGCGATCCGTGGTGCCTGCGGCGACACCGAGAAGGCCATCGCCATCTTCACCGCGGTCCGTGACTGCATTTGGTACGACCCCTACACGGTGACCGATAACCCACACGCGTATCGCGCCAGTACCGTCGCGACCGCAGAACGAGCCTACTGCGTCCCGAAGGCCGTGCTGTTGACTGCAGCGTGCCGAGCGGCGGGAATCCCGGCGCGGCTGGGGTTCGCCGACGTCCGAAACCACCTCCAGACCAAGACATTGCGCGAGCGGATGGGCGGTACCGACGTTTTCGTCTACCACGGTTACAGTCTCATGTTTCTCAACAGTGCGTGGGTAAAGGCCACTCCGGCGTTCAATCGCGAGCTGTGCGCACGTTTCGGTGTCTCGCCGATCGAATTCGACGGCCGTAGCGACGCGCTACTACATGGTTTCACCGCTGACGGCACCCAGCACATGGAATATCTGCGCGACCGGGGAGCCTACGACGATCTACCCCTAGCAGACATCCTGCAAGCGCTGAAAACGTATTACGGCACATTCATCGACCAGCCGAACAGCCGTCCCGACCTCTTCGCCTGAAAGGGCCCTGCACGATGCAAAGCACAATGCAAAATGTTCCCCTCACGGTGTCGGCGATCGTCCAGCATGCGGCAGCCATACACTGTGACAGCGAGGTCATCACTCCGACCGGAGATGGGTATCGTAGGACGCCCTACCGCGGTGTGCTGCCGCGCGTAGCTCGACTCGCCAACGCACTGCGCAGCCTTGGCGTCACGGCAGACCAACGCGTGGCCACCTTCCAGTGGAGCAACCAGGAACATCTGGAGGCCTACTGTGCGATTCCCTCCATGGGAGCGGTCCTGCACACGCTCAACATTCGTTTGGCCCCGGAGCAACTCGCGTACATCGCCAACCACGCGAGCGATCAGATCGTCCTAGTCGACGCTTCGGTTGCCCCGTTGTTGGCGCGCGCGCTCCCAGCGATGGCGTCGGTGCACACCGTCATCGTCACCGGAGAGGGCGACCTTGCCCCGCTACAGGGATGCGGGAAGACCGTTCTGCGTTACGAGAAAGTACTTGCCGGCCAGGAAGAGTCATTTGAATGGCCTCGGCTCGATGAGCTGTCGGCCGCGGCCATGTGTTATACGAGCGGCACCACCGGAGATCCCAAAGGCGTCGTCTACAGCCACCGTTCGACGTACCTTCACTCCTTGACCGCCTGCACAGCTAACGCTTTGTCAGTCAGCGAGGCCGACCGTGTCCTGGCCATCGTCCCAATGTTTCACGCCAATGCGTGGGGGCTTATCTACGCAGCGTTGATGTCCGGTGCGGATCTGGTGCTGCCTGACCGGTATCTCCAAGCCGAACCGTTGGTGTCGATCATCGAAGACACCAGGCCGACCGTGGCCGGTGCAGTGCCGACGATCTGGAACGACGTCGACCGATATCTGGATTCGCACCCTGGGCGGGACATTTCTTCGCTACGGCTGGTCGCGTGCGGGGGATCTGCTGTTCCGCTTTCCTTGATGCGGGCGTTCGAAGAGAAGTACAACGTGCCCATTGTGCAGGCATGGGGTATGACCGAAACCTCTCCGCTGGCGACCGTTGCACGTCCGGCTAGCAGAGCCGACGCGACGCGACGATGGGAGATGCGCGCATCCCAGGGCCGGCCGATCTGCGGTGTCGAAATCCGGTTGCGGGACGACGACGGGAAAGACGTGCCGTGGGACGGGCAATCAGTTGGGGAAATTCAGGCGCGTGGCCCTTGGATTACCGGTTCTTATTTCGGAGACAACGATACGGAGAAGTTCGACGAAGGATGGTTGCGTACCGGTGATGTGGGCAGGATCGACGCCGAGGGCTATCTGACACTGACCGACCGCTCGAAAGACGTCATCAAGTCAGGTGGCGAATGGATCTCCACGGTGGAGCTGGAGAACACGCTGATCGGGCACCCTGCCGTGTACGAAGCGGCGGTAGTCGGCGTCGCGGACGATAAATGGCAGGAACGGCCGTTGGCGCTTGTCGTCGTCCACCCCGGAACCGACGTTGACATTGACCAACTCCGATCGTTCCTTTCGGGCAAAGTCGCCAAATGGTGGATTCCTGAGCGATGGAGCTTCGTGTCCGATATTCCGAGGACGAGCGTCGGAAAGTACGACAAAAAGGCCATCCGTGCGCGCCACTCTGCCGGTGAATACCTCATCGAAATCGAAACGTCATAACGTCAAATCCCTGGAATTCCAACAGTCGGAAGGTAATTATGTCCTCCCCAATCTCTCCCTGGATGAATGCCGAATTACTCGAGCTTCGTGACCTCGCTGCGAAGTTCTTCTCGGCCGAATTGGCGCCGCATGCGCAACGCTTTGCAGACCAGCACCACGTCGACCGAGAACTGTGGAACCGAGCGGGCGAGCTGGGCCTGCTCTGCATGTCTATACCTGAGGAATACGGTGGAGGCGGTGGCACTTTCGCGCACGAAGCGGTCGTGCTCGAAGAGCAGGCCCGCATCGGTGACAGCTCATGGGGCGCGGGACTGCACAGCGGAATCGTGGCCCACTACATCCTGCAGTACGCGACTGAAGAGTTGCGCGCGAAGTGGCTTCCCAAGATGGCGTCCGGTGAAATGATCGGGGCGATAGCCATGACAGAACCGGGGACCGGGTCCGATCTCCAGAGCGTCAAGACAAGGGCCCTCCTTGACGGTGACGAGTACGTGATCACCGGCTCCAAGACTTTCATCACCAACGGCCAACAGGCCGACCTCATCATCGTTGTTGCCAAGACAGATCCGAGCCAGGGCGCTGCGGGCATCTCTTTGATCGCTGTCGAGGCTGACCGGGCGGGATTCCGGCGTGGCAAGGTTCTCGACAAAATCGGCCAGCGCGGCCAGGACACCTCCGAGTTGTTCTTCGATGAGGTGAGAGTTCCGCGCTCGCATCTACTGGGCCAGGCTGAGGGACAGGGCTTCATTCAGCTGATGACGCAGCTGCCACAAGAGCGACTGATCGTCGCGGTGGGGGCTGTCGCAGCGATGGAACTTGCCCTGGAGCAGACGCTCAAGTACACGCGTGAGCGGGAGGCGTTTGGTCGGCCTGTCTTTGGCTTTCAGAACACCAAGTTCACGCTGGCTGAAGCCGCGACCGAAACGCGCATCGCGCGAGTGTTCCTCGACTACTGCATCGACCTGCACCTTGCGGGTCAACTCGACGTGCAGACCGTCGCCATGGCGAAGTGGTGGACCACTGAACGAGCGATGAAGGTACTCGATGACTGTATGCAGCTTCACGGCGGATATGGCTACATGACCGAGTACCCCATCTCCAGATTGTGGGTGGACCAGCGCGTGCAAAAGATCTATGCCGGCACGAACGAGGTGATGAAGGAAATCATCTCGCGTTCCCTATGACTCAGATGAGTTGCCGCCTGCACGTTAGTCACCTGGAGGAGGATTGATGGCATCGATGGTGGTGCCGTATCGCCACGACATGGGCGGCCATTGCGGATCGGGTGCCCTTCGGGATTTGACCGAATGGGCGGGGATCCGTTGGTGTGATGACACCCCGGACGAAGGTATCGTGTTTGCCCTCGGCGGGGCCCTCGACTTCTCGTATGTTCGCTCGGCGCACCTACGTCCACCGATCTACCTCGTTGGACGCAGCGCGGACCTCGAAGACGAATACTTGACCCGGTTGGGCGCGCGCTTCGAGTGCCGTTCGACAGACGACCCCGATCTCGGTTGGAAATGGGTGACCGAACAGATCGATGCCGGTACGCCAGTCATGGTGTGGACTGACATCGCCGAATTGCCCTATCTGAGAACACGTCTGAGTATGAGCCGGCACGATGTCGTGATCGTAGGGTACGACGACGACGAGGAACTCGCGTTCGTGGTCGATAACGATCGCGATACACCTCAAGCCGTGCCTTATGAGAATTTACGGAAGGCACGGGCATCGACGGGATTTCCCGTCCCCACGCGGCACACCACCTACGTGGTCGAGTGGCCCCGTGCGGCACCAGATCTCGGCAATGCTGCCCAGTCGGCCTTCCGCAGGTCCGCGGACGCGATGCAGGGTTCGTTTGTGAGCGCGCCGATCACCGAGGGCTCCGATTGTGAAATTCAGGTGCGTGGGTTACCAGGGGTGTCGACGTTTGTGGAGGACCTCAAGCGGTGGCCGGAGATCTTTGACGACGACACCCTCGACGGTGCCTTGTTTGCGCTGAGCGCCTTCATCGAAAAGGCTGGAACCGGAGGCGGTCTGTTCCGAGATCTGCAGGCACGTGGATGTCGGCGCGTCGCTGAAGAGTTGAGTTTCGAACCTGCGTTCCGAGCAGCGGAGGCTGCGAAGTCCGCATCTGAGTTGTGGACCGCTGTTGCGCACACCGCTTACGAACGCGGTGCAGATCCGCGCTCGCGAGCGAGTGGCGCGGCGTCCCTCGCTGCGCAGTTGCCGCAAACCGAACGTCGACTCGCGCAGGCGCTGAGGGAGGCAGGAAATCTACCCCTATGATTTCTGATTGCCTGCGGAGGAAATCAAACTGGGTGCGACTCAACGGATTTCTTTGTGAGTGCTTGGATTGCGTCAACAGAATGGAGATTCACGATGGCTGTCTTCGCTGATGCGGAAGAGGTTTACCGCTACCTCGCCGGCATCTTTCGACGAGGTTTGGAGAACGAAGACCTTGCGAACAGACTTGCCGGGTCCGGGGTGGTGTTGCGGATCCACTACACCGATCCGGATGCGGTAGTAACCGTGGATATGCCGAAGAAGGTGATAGAGACCGGCGCGGACAGTGGCGTTACACCGAATGTCGAATTGTTCATGTCCGCGGATACCGGTAACAGGTTCTGGTTGGGGAAGGTGAACTTGACCATGGCGATGGCCAAAGGAACTGTACGAGCGAAAGGTCCTGTCACGAAACTGATCAAGCTCATACCGCAGGCGAAAAACCTTTTTCCAGAATATCGGGCAATCCTCGAAGCCGACAAGCGTCACGACCTGCTCGATGTGTGATGTCAGTCCGGTACGAGCCCGGGTGCGGGCGAGCGGCCGCCGCGGCCTATAGGCGATATGCCGGGACGTCCTACAGGACAGTTCTCGCGACCACCGTGCGCGGTCGGGATAACTACTTCAGAAGCGTCATTAGATAGAAGGGATTTCAGCATGAAGACACGTGCCGCTGTTTTGTGGGGCTTGGAGCAGAAGTGGGAGGTCGAAGAAGTCGAGTTGGATCCGCCAGGTCCCGGGGAGGTCCTCGTGCGGCTGGCGGCCACCGGCTTGTGCCATTCCGACGAACATCTGGTGACCGGCGACCTCCCGATCCCATTGCCGGTAGTAGGGGGCCATGAGGGTGCTGGCACAGTCGTGGAGTGCGGTGAAGGGGTTGAGGATCTGTCCGAAGGTGATTCTGTCATCTTGACCTTCCTTCCCTCGTGCGGGCGCTGCTCCTACTGCGCGCGCGGCATGGGCAATCTCTGTGATTTGGGAGCGGCGCTGATGATGGGACCGCAGATCGACGGCACCTATCGCTTTCACGCACGAGGCGAGGACGTCGGGCAGATGTGTTTGCTCGGAACGTTTTCCGAGTACACAGTGGTGCCGCAGGCATCCGTGGTCAAGATTGACGGCGGAATCCCTCTGGATCGGGCAGCCTTGATCGGTTGCGGCGTCACGACCGGCTACGGATCTGCGGTGCGGACTGGGGAGGTGCGCGCCGGGGACACCGTCGTGGTAGTGGGAGCAGGCGGAATCGGAATGAATGCGATTCAGGGCGCGCGAATCGCGGGGGCGCTAGCAATTGTGGCGGTCGATCCGGTGAAGTTCAAGCGAGAGCAAGCGAGCGGGTTCGGCGCGACGCATGCCGCCGCCTCGATGGATGAAGCTTGGTCGCTGGTCAGCGATATGACGCTGGGCAAGCTGGCCGATGTCTGCATCCTCACCACTGATGTGGCTGAGGCCTCTTATACCGCCGAAGCGCTGGCCTTGGTCGGAAAGCGCGGACGCGTCGTGGTTACGGCCATCGGGCATCCCGACGAGTCGTCGATCTCAGGGTCACTGCTGGAGATGACGCTTTACGAGAAGCAGATTCGTGGCGCTTTGTATGGCTCATCCAATGCGCCACACGATATTCCGCGGCTGGTCGAGCTTTACTCCGCCGGGCTGTTGAAGCTCGACGAGTTGGTCACCCGCGAATACTCCCTCGACCAAATCAATGAGGGCTACCAGGATATGCGTTCAGGAAAAAACATTCGAGGGCTCGTCCGGTTCTGAAGAGAACCATGCTCCACTGCTCGTGTTCATGTCCTTGCGCCGCTGCAGATTACACGCCGCCGAACCGCTTAGGCTGCTGCGCGTCGCGTCCTCCTTTCCCGTCCTGAGGACGGCAAGTTATTAGACACCTCGTAATCAATCATCCATCAAATTCTCTCGGAGGCTGAGATGACGGACGCTGGCACGACCATGGCAAGCGAGGATGGGGCAGCTCGTTTCGTTGTCGCCCCGGAGGTGTGGACCACGCCGGAGCGACGAGCGCTGAGTCAGATGGCGCGGTCTTTCGTCGAACGTGAAATCGCGCCGAAGCTAGCGCAATGGGAGCAGGTGGGTGAGATTCCACGCGACCTGCACCTCAATGCTGCCGAGGTGGGGCTTCTCGGAATCGGGTTCCCGGAAGAAGTCGGCGGCAGCGGCGGCAACGCGATTGACTCTGCACTGGTCACTGAGGCCATCCTGGCCGCAGGTGGGTCCACTGGCGTCTGCGCCGCCTTGTTCACCCATGGCATTGCCCTTCCCCACATTGCCGCCAATGGCTCCGAAGCCCTGATTGAACGATATGTCCGTCCGACGCTCGCAGGAAAGATGATCGGCTCGCTGGGCGTTACCGAGCCTGGGGCAGGTTCAGATGTCGCGAATTTGCGCACACGCGCAGTGCGCGACGGCGACACCTACGTGGTCAACGGAGCAAAGACGTTCATCACCAGCGGAGTTCGGGCGGACTTCGTTACTACGGCGGTACGCACCGGCGGACCGGGTTACGGTGGAGTTTCATTGCTCGTGATCGACAAGAATTCGCCTGGATTCGAAGTGTCCCGCCGATTGGACAAGATGGGATGGCGATGTAGCGACACCGCCGAGTTGTCTTTCGTCGACGTTCGCGTACCGGCTGAGAACCTGGTGGGGGCAGCGAACAGCGGGTTTTTGCAGATCATGCAGCAATTTCAGGCTGAACGGCTCGGCATCGCTGTCCAGGCGTACGCGACGGCGGGTCGGGCTCTCGATCTCGCCAAGAGTTGGGCGCGGGAGCGTGAAACGTTCGGTAGACCCTTGACGGGGCGCCAGGTCATTCGCCATAAGCTTGCCGAGATGGCTCGACAGGTCGACGTGGCGTGCACCTACACCCGTGCGGTCATGCATAGGTGGCTAGCGGGGGAGGATGTTGTTGCCGAGGTGTCGATGGCCAAGAACACCGCTGTGTATGCGTGCGACTACGTGGTCAACGAGGCGGTTCAGATCTTCGGTGGGATGGGCTACATGCGTGAGTCTGAGATCGAGAGACACTATCGAGACTGCCGGATTCTCGGAATAGGCGGCGGCACCAACGAAATCATGAACGAGATCATCGCCAAGCGTATCGGACTCTAGCTACTTGATCCCAGTAAAGAAAGTTCTCACACCGCAGGTCAGGCGTTGTCCGCGCCCGCCGGCACGGATGTAGTCGCGGCTGGGTCAACGGGGGCCGGCCGGGTTGGCCGAGGACAGCGTTGGCACTATGCGGAAGCCGTGCTGTTCGAAGTCACTGCCTGCTGCCAGTGATTGATCCGATCAGAGCGCGCTCACTTTACTGGGTCTTCCGGAAATGGAGTGCAGGTGAGCGTGGCGGTTAGCCGCGATTGCAGGTCGTGTCGGTGAGCTGAAACGGGCCCCGGCAGGCAGAGGATGCAGGTTCTCACACCATTGCAGATCTGCCACCGGGGAGCCCTGTGCCTGACTCTACGTCGTTGCCTGCTGCTGTTGTCGCCGACACGATCGTGCGCACGGTCGAACTCGGGGTGACGATCACCGATGCCGCCGTCGACGCCGAGGCCACGGTGGTGTTCTGCAATCTGCTCGACGACGGCCGACGGCAGTGCCCCGGGTGTGGTGTCGACGGCGTCTACCGCGACACCGTGATCCGCCGGGTCACCGATGTGCCCGTGGTCGGGCATCCGCTACGACTGCACGTTCGGGTACCGCGCTATCGGTGCGTGGCCGCCGACTGCGAGCGGGAAGTGTTCGCCCACAACACCGATCGCCTCGCGCGCCGCGGGTGGTCGACCACCCGGCGCTGTGCCCGCTACATCTGCCGCCGGCTGATGATCGACCGGGCCACCGTTGCCGCCGTCGCGCGGGAATTGGGTCTGTCATGGGACACCGTGAACACCATCGCCGTCAACGCCACAGGGATGATCGTGGCTGCCGACATCGGCCGGCTCGACGGGGTCCGGGTGATTGGCGTGGACGAGCACCGCTGGTCCCATGTCCGTCGGGCCGGTGAGGACGGTTACGTCACGGTCATCGTGGACCTCACCGCGGTGCTCGAGGGCACCGGCCGGGCGCGGCTACTCGACCTGGTCCCTGGGCGTTCGGCTGCCGCGCTCAAGACCTGGCTGCTCGCCCAAAGCCCAGCGTTTCGGGATCGCATCGAGGTCGTTGCCATGGACGGGTTCGGCGGTTACAAGACCGCCGCGGCCGAGCAGGTTCCCGAGGCCACCTCGGTGATGGACCCGTTCCACGTCGTCGCGCTGGCGGGTCTGAAGTTGGATTTGTGCCGCCAGCGCATTCAACAGCAGACCCAGGGGCATCGCGGCCGCACCGGGGATCCGCTCTACGGGGTGCGCCGCACGCTGCGCACCCGCTACCCGCTGCTCAGCACACGCCAAAAGACCCGGCTGGAAACCGTTTTCGCCGACGAGAACCACCTCAGCGTCGAGGTCTGCTGGGGCTTCTACCAGAAGATGATCGCCGCCTACGCCCACCCCGACCGACGTCGCGGCAAGGCCATGATGACCACGACCATCACCACGCTGCGCAGCGGCGTTCCCGAACAGTTGGAGGAATTGGCCCAACTCGGGCGCACCCTGTGGCGCCGCCGCTCCGACGTACTGGCCTACTTCGACCACCACGCCTCCAACGGCCCCACCGAAGCCATCAACGGCCGCCTGGAAGCCCTACGCCGCAACGCCCTCGGATTCCGCAACCTCACCCACTACCGAATCCGCTCACTGCTGCATTGCGGCAACCTCGCCCACCAGATCGACGCACTCTAAATCCGGAAGAGCCACTTTACTGGCTGCTTGGGGAGCGGCGGACGGAGGGCGAAGCGTAGCGACCGGCGCGGACGGGAGCGCTAGCGGACGGGAGCAGAGGGAGCGTAGTGAAGCCCGCAGGTAGCCGCAGGCTTGCACGCGAGAGCCTAGTTATTGGCGCTCTTGGTGTTGGGGCGCTCCGGTCAGCAGGGTGATGAGGGCGGCGGCGTTGCGGCCGAGGTGATCGAGCAGGGCGTGGCCTTTGGCTTCGGTGGCCCGAGACGGGTAGCCGATGACACCGGTGGGGGTGTAGGCGCTGATGCCGACGGTGGTGAGGTAGCGGCGGTCGCTGGCGCTGTGATCAGTGGTGTCCCACCCGTTGCGCAGGTAGCGCGGGTATGTGGCGAGCAGGATGGAGGTTTCTAGTTCGCCGGCATGCATGTCGTCGTGGTTGGTGCTGGTGATCCCAGCGGCGGTGCGGGCTTCGGTCCAGTCTTCGCGACTTGGATAGAGTCCCACGTTGATCGGAGTGGCGGCCTGGTTGGCCTGCTGCACGACGTTGGTGAGTACGGCGTTGCCGCCGTGGGCGTTAACGATGACGAGTCCGTGTACTGCCTGCTGGGTGAGTGACTGGGTGATGTCGTTGATGACGGCCGCCAGTGTGGTGGCACTGATACTGACTGTTCCGGGATAGGCAGCGTGCTCGTGGGAGCATCCGAACGTGATCGGTGGCAGTTGGAAAACGTCGTGATGCTGGCTGATTGCCGTTGCGATGGCGCAGGCGATGAAAGTGTCGGTACCGAGGGGTAGGTGGGGGCCGTGCTGTTCGAAGGAGCCGATCGGTAGCACTGCCACGGTGTTGGTGGCGGCGGGATCCTTGGTGTTGGTGTCGGGGATGATGTGGCGGCTCATGTATGGGCTCCTTGGGTGGCTTTCTTGATGCGCGCGGCGAGTTCTTGCAGGACAGGATTCGTGTCTCGCCGTCGACGGTCGCGGACGAGTTTGCCTGCCTGAGCGAGGTGTCGGCGCGCTCGTTGCGATGGCGCTGACAGGTAGGCGGGGATGGCGGTGTCAGCTAGTGCAAGTGCGAGGCGATAGTCGCGGATCGCGATGTAGGCATGGAGTAGTCGCATGTCGGCGACGGCGCGGTCGCGGTGTTGTTGTGAAGTCCATTCGGTGTGGTGGTTGGTCAGCAGCTCAAGAGCTTTCTCAGGACGGCCGAGGCGTAGATATCCGGATGCGATATCACTGGCTACGTAAGCGGCATGGGCGTATGGAGCCCGGTCATTGGTGACGGGCTCGATGTCGCCGAGTTCGAGGGCCTCGGTGGCGTGGCGGTAAAAGCCTCGTTCGTCTTCATTGTGCAGGGCCGCAAGGGCCTGCTGGCGGGCGATGCTGGCCGTCAGCCGCCCTGCGTCGCGGCCTTCGATGAGATCGGCGGCGTCGGTTACGAGGTCGACGGCCAAGTTGGCGTCACTGCGCGTCAGAATGTTCGATTGCCGCATAAGGATCATCGCACGCAGCTCGGGACTGGCCGCCCTGAGATGCAAGAACGCTTTGTGCGTCAGCGTTTGGGCAGCCGAATGATCGCCGAGGTCTTGGGCGATCCAGCCAGCTACTTCGGCGATGGTTCCCGCAGCTTCTGCCATGGCACGTTTGAGCCGGCGGGGCGCAGTCTTGATCAGCGCTTCGACGGTGTCGAGATCACGCTCGACCAACGGCCGCGCGTGCTGGGCGCCGAAGGCGTGGTCTGCCTCGATGTGTGCAGCCCGCTGCGCGCTGATGACCGACAAGACTTCCTCGTCGACAGGCAATTCCAGAAGCAACGGGTGTGGCAGCGGTGATTGGGTCGGCACGCTGAAGATCTCGTCGGGATCGCGGCCGAAAACGGCGGCAAGGTCCGCCCGCCACATTTCCCCGAATGGGCCGCCACGTTCGATGCTGATGATCATCTGACGCAGTGATTCGCGGGGTGGAACATCGCGGTCACTGCGCATTCGGCGAACGTTTTCGACCTCGGCCGCAAGTTCTTGGAGACTAAATCCATATTCCAGGCGGGCACGTCGGAGCCGCTGCGCGTTGAGCGCATGGTGTGGGTCGACTGCCGCCATCTTCTGATCATGCCTCACACATCAGCGCAGGTCAGCCGATCGTGCGCGTGCCGCGCTGTTACTGGCTCTTACTGGCGGTGGCTTCCGGCGGTTGCTGTCGACGGGCTGTTCTTGGATTCGCGGGCACCAATGACCGCAGACGAAACAAGTAAGGACAGCACAGCAATGCGATTGAAGATCGATACATCAGCAACCCAGTTCATCGTGACCCGGGCGCCCGAACCCCGGCTGAATTTCGAGACAGGCAGCCCCAAGGTTGACACCAGCACCGGGCTGCCGCTGTTTGCGACGCAACTCCTCGCCCTCGACGACACCGGTGGTGAAGTACTCAATGTCACTGTCGCGGGTGACCCGAAACTGGCTGTTACTCAACCGGTCTCGGTTTCCGGATTGGTGGCGATCCCGTGGGCACAGGGGGATCGCAGCGGTGTGGCGTTCCGCGCCGACGCCATCACCGCGATCGTGGCCGGGTCGAGTGACCAGGCGTCGCGCGCACCGAAGTAAGCACACGGGACTGGGGCGTGTCACTGGCATGGTGTCACGCCCCACCCGGACCCATTCATCCTCACATCACAACGGCGCCGGAAGGTAGTGGTTATGGCTTCAAACAACAAGGGCACCAACAACACCCAGTCGAGCGATGACGAATGGATCGAAGACCTCATCGTCTCACTGTTCAAGGCGGCGGGGTATCTGCTGTGGTGGGCGATCTTGTTTCCCGCCATCAGCATCCCGATCATCGCCTGCATCGCGGTGGCGATCACTCATGGGGTGCGTCCAGGACTGATCGCGGCCGCCGTGGTCAGCATCGGGTACATGGCGTGGGCATGGCTGGATCACCGATCGTTTCACGCTTGGGTGACCGGGCCGGTGCGCCGGCGCTGGCTGACGTGGTGGCGCTACACGCGCAGCTGGAACTTGGTGTGCGCCCTGCATGGATTGACCGCCAAGCTCGGCGAGCGGACTCTAACACCGGCACTGCAGTCAGTGCAGATCGGCGTGCGGTCCGATGTGCTCCGGTTGCGAGTCGTGACCGGCCAGTCATTGCAGGACTGGCACAAACAGGCCGAGGCGCTGGCTGCGGCGTGGCGTGCCGATCGGCTAACGATCACCGCCATTGCGCCAGGAGAACTGCGGATCACCCTGATGCGTGGCGACGTGCTCGCCGAACCGATCGCCCTACCGATGCCCACGCCAGCGACCATCGTCGATCTCACGTCCGTGCGGGTCGGGATCATGGAAAGCCGCAGCGGGTGGCAGCTGCCGCTGCTGGGGCATCATATCCTGGTCGCCGGGGCGACCGGTGCAGGCAAAGGCAGCGTGCTGTGGTCACTGATCGCGGGCATTGCCCCCGACTTGCGAACCGGACAGGTGAGGTTGTGCGTGATCGATCCCAAAGGGGGCATGGAACTTGGAGCCGGAGCACCGATGTTCGCGGTGTTCACCCACGATGCCACTGACCCCACTTTGGAGTTGCTGCGCCAGCTGGTGAAGGTGATGCACACGCGGGCAAATCGGCTGCGTGGTAAAACGCGCCTACACACCCCCACACAGGCTGAGCCGTTGTTCGTAGTGGTGATTGATGAAATCGCCGCACTGACTGCGTATGTGACCGACCGCAAGGTCCGCACCGAAATCGAACAGCTCCTCGGCCTGCTGCTCTCTCAGGGCCGAGCCGTCGGGATCTCAGTAGTGGCCGCGGTCCAAGACCCAGCCAAGGACACCCTGCCGGTGCGGCAGCTGTTCACCGTGCGAATCGGGTTGCGGCTGACCGAAGCTACCCAGACCGCGATGGTTCTTGGCCAGGGAGCACGAGATGCGGGTGCGGCGTGCGACCGGATCTCTGATGCGACGCCGGGTGTCGGGTACATGATGGTCGATGGCACCGGTCAACCGGTGCGGGTAAGAGCATTTCACGTCACCGACTCCGATATCAGCAATCTGGCCGCACGATTCCGGCTACCGTGTGGCGCGAACCGCACCAACCA
Source organism: Mycolicibacterium rhodesiae NBB3 (assembly GCF_000230895.2). Next base: position 5,226,628 of record NC_016604.1, on the reverse strand, counting down.
GTCAAATGGCGAGCGCGGCGATACCGACCGGGGTCAACGGTGACTACTGCAACGTCCGCGGTTGTGCTGGCGTTACCCGGGATTTCCGCCACAATCGACACGACCGCGGTGGTCGACCAGATGGTGCGTCGCGCGTCCTCGATGGGATTCGAATCATGGTGGCGGCGTGCGGAATCTGTTGGCTTCTGTGCCCACCCCATCCAACTTACGGGCACCGATGAGTTCGGGCGCGATCGGGTGGTGTGGACACGGTGCAACAACCGCCGCGCCCAGATCTGTCCATCGTGTTCAGACCTGTACGCCCGCGACACGTGGCAACTCGTGCACGCTGGCATGGCCGGCGGCCACCACGACATCCCTGTAGCAGTGGCCGATCGTCCACAGGTGTTCGTCACCCTCACCGCACCCAGCTACGGGCCCGTCCACACCGCCGTGCGTGCGGGAGATATGCGACACCGGGTGTGCCGCGACCACCACCATATTGGCGGCTACCGCCGCTGCCCACATGGAAAACCACTGTGGTGCAACATAACCCACCATGAAGGTGATACCCATGTGGGACGGCCGATCTGCGCGGACTGCTACGACTACGCCGGGCATGTCCTATTCGCCTGGCATCTGCCGGAACTGTGGCGACGGTTTACCATCACCCTGCGACGCACCTTGCGCCGAGAGCTACGCGCCTCGGGGGTCGACCCCGATACGGTGCGTGTTAGCTTCATCAAAGTCGTCGAACTCCAAGCCCGGCTCGTCCCGCATATTCATGCCGTGATCCGTCTCGATCCGCGCGACACCGATAACTGCGGCGGTCAGGAGTGGCAAGCGCCCGTCACGGCGACCGAACTGGCCACCACCATCCAACAGGCTGCCCGAACCGTGGCCGTGACGGTCACCGACTCAACCTCAGATGCCGCGACACAGGTGATCAGGTTCGGCACACAAGTTGACACCCAGCCCATCGATAACCGGTCCGCTGGCACGGAAAGCCGTGCTGTGGAGGAGGATTCGTCACAGGTCCGGATGCTGGCAGGCCGCCGCGTTGCCCGATACCTCGCGAAATACGTCACCAAATCGTTAGCGGACGTCGGGATCAGCGCGCGACGCATCTCTACCGAGGCCATCGCCGACCTCGACGTCACCGATCACGTCCGGGCCATCCTGACCACCATCAGCCAACTCGCCGACAGGGGACTGGCTGGTATCGGTCGGTGGCTGCACACACTCGGCTACCGAGGTCACATCACGAGCAAATCGCGTCGCTACTCCACAACGATGACCGCGCTGCGTGAACGCCGCGCCACCTGGACGCGTGAACAACGTTTGAAAAACGCTGGGCACCAACATGGTACCGACTTCGACTCTACCGGTGGCGATGATCTGGTGGCGTGGGAGTTTGACGGTGCCGGCGCCACCAGCCTCGGCGACCGCACTCTTGTCCACTCCGCGGCCCTCCAACGCATCGATGCCCGTCGCATCGGACTGATGGAAGTCCGTCGCCAAGCCCGCCACCAACATTGGGATTCGCCAGGGGGACGCGATGGCTGACCGACCCCGAACAGCATGTGCTCGCTCCGATTGTGGCACTCGAATCGATGCGCCGACCATGTCAGGGGGAGGTGTTGAAATTGACCTGCCGAACCAGTATCGACTCCCGCGCGAGGCCAACCGCGCGCTGGTACACGTCATACTGGCTGTGCGGGACCGGATGCTCGAATTGGAGAGGGGAGTCGCGTGAGCCTGAGGTTCGCCTTCTACGGACGAGTGAGTACCGAGGACGCTCAAGACCCGGAAGCGAGCCGCAGTTGGCAGAAGCGGCGTGCCATCGACCTGATCACCCCGCATGGCGGGGTCCTCGCCGCTGACTACTTCGATGTCGGACAGAGCCGCTCGTTACCGTGGAAGCGCAGGCCAGAGGCGTCACGTCTCCTAGCCGATGTCATCAGCAGGGATCGTGGCTTCGATGCCGTAGTGATCGGGGAACCCGCCCGTGCGTTCTACGGGCCGCAGTTCGCGCTCACCTTTCCTGTCCTCACGCACTACGGGGTCGGCCTGTGGGTGCCCGAGGTCGGAGGAGCGGTCGATCCCGGCTCTGAGGCGCACGACCTGGTGATGACGCTATTCGGCGGAATGAGCAAGGGAGAGCGCGCGCGAATCCAGATGCGCGTCCGTACGGCCATGTCGGCGCTCGCGCAGGACACCGCCAGGTATCTCGGTGGCCGCCCACCGTACGGTTATCGACTCGTCGATGCAGGCCCGCACCCGAACCCCGCCAAGGCAAGTCTTGGGCAGCGGCTTCACCGCCTGGAACCTGACCCCGCGACCGCTCCGATCGTCGAGCGGATCTATCGCATGTATGCCGATGGTGCTGGCTTGCGTTACATCGCACAGCAGCTCACCGACGATGGAGTGCCATCACCGAGCCAATACGACCCGGCGCGGAATCGGCATCGTGACCCACGAGGATGGTCCCATTCGGCGATCCGCGCCATACTCGACAACCCGGTGTACCGCGGTATTCGTGTGTGGGGCAAGCAAGAGAAATACGAGGTCCTGGTCAATCCCGACGATGTCGCTGCTGGGTATGAGACTCGCATGCGGTGGCGCGATGAGGCCGACTGGATCGCACCCGACCGACGCACGCACGAAGCGTTGATCCCTGATGAGTTGGCGCAGACTGTTCGTCTTCGGAAACAGGCGCGGCGGGGTCCGGGTCTTGTGTGCAGCAGAGAATCGACGGTGCCGTATGCGCTGCGTGGGCTGCTGTTCTGCGCCGCATGTGGACGGCGAATGCAGGGCGCCGCCCGACCGGGGAAGCAAACAACGCGGATCCTCTACCGTTGTGAGTTCGGCAAGTCACGTTCTGTACCTGTGGACCTGAGTGATCATCCGCGCACCGTCTATCTCCGTGAAGACGAGGTAACTGCGCGACTTGACGAATGGATCGCAACTCTGGCCGATCCAGAAGACCTCGCACGCGGGCAGGACGTGGACCCGGCGGCCGGACCTGGCTACGCCGGCTTGCAGCGCCAGCTGAGCGAGGCGAATGCCAAGGTGGCTGCGTTGATTACCGCCGTGGAGTCTGGCGTGGCCGTTGAGGATCTAACGGCTGCGTTGCGTCAACGTACCGCCGAGCGCGACGAGCTGAGGGCACGTCTTGAGCGAGCGGAGCGGCCCCGCGCCATGTCTGCCGCACAGATCAGCGAGTTAGTCGAGGAACTGGGTGGACTGTCAGCGGTCCTCGGCGCGGCAACCGGGCCTGAGCGCGCCGAGGTGTACGCAAGCTTGGGCCTGCGTCTCGACTACGACCCGCATCTTCGGCGAGTCACGGCGACTGCCGACTTAAGTCGTGTCGCCGGACGTGTCCGAGGGGGGACTTGAACCCCCACGCCCGTTAATAGGGCACTAGCACCTCAAGCTAGCGCGTCTGCCATTCCGCCACTCGGACCAGTTCGAAGGCAGCTTAGGTTATCGGATCACCCAGGCCGCACCCAAACCAAGGGAGCGGGGCAATGGTACGAATGGTGACTGTGAGCTCTCAGTCCGCAGCCGAAGCCGAGGTGGTCGATCTCGTCAGCGCGCTCATCCGCTTCGATACCTCCAACACCGGCGAGCCCGAGACCACCAAAGGTGAGGCCGAATGCGCCGCCTGGGTGGTCGAACAGCTGCAGGCAGTCGGCTACGAGACCGAATACATCGAAGCCGGGGCGCCCGGCCGCGCCAACGTGTTCGCGCGGCTGGAAGGCGCCGATCGCGAACGCGGCGCCCTGATGTTGCACGGTCACCTGGATGTCGTGCCCGCCGAGGCGGCCGACTGGAGTGTGCACCCCTTCTCCGGCGCGGTCGAGGACGGCTATGTCTGGGGTCGCGGCGCGGTCGACATGAAGGACATGGTCGGCATGATCATCGCCGTCGCCCGGCACTTCAAGCGCTCCGGCACCGTCCCGCCGCGCGACCTCGTCTTCGCCTTCGTCTCCGACGAGGAGGCGGGCGGCAACTACGGCTGCAAGTGGCTCGTCGAGAACCGGCCAGACCTGTTCGCCGGTGTCACCGAGGCGATCGGGGAGGTCGGCGGCTTCTCGCTGACGATCCCACGCCGCGAAGGCGGTGAGCGGACGCTGTACCTGATCGAGACCGCCGAGAAGGCGATGATGTGGATGCGGCTGACGGCGCGCGGTCGCGCGGGACACGGGTCGATGATCCACGACAACAACGCCGTCACCGCAGTCGCCGAGGCGGTCGCCAAGCTCGGCAAGCATCAGTTCCCGGTGATCCTCACCGACTCGGTCGAGCAGTTCCTGACCGCAGTCTCCGAGGAGACCGGGTACACATTCGACGTCGACTCGCCTGATCTGGAAGGAGCCATCGCCAAGCTCGGCCCGATCGCGCGGATTGTCGGCGCAACGCTTCGCGATACGGCCAACCCCACGATGCTCAAGGCCGGATACAAGGCCAACGTCATTCCCGGGACCGCCGAGGCAGTCGTCGACTGCCGCGTCCTTCCCGGCCGGCTCGCGGCCTTCGAGCGCGAGATCGACGAGATCATCGGCCCCGACATCACCCGCGAATGGATCACCAACCTGCCGTCGTACGAGACCAGTTTCGACGGCGAACTGCTGGACGCGATGAACACCGCGATCCTGTCCGCCGACCCCGACGCCCGCACCGTCCCGTACATGCTGTCTGGCGGTACGGACGCAAAACACTTCGCGCGCTTGGGGATTCGGTGTTTCGGGTTCGCGCCGCTTAAGTTACCGCCCGAACTCGACTTCGCCGCTCTGTTCCACGGCGTGGACGAACGGGTACCCGTTGATGCACTGAAGTTCGGCACTCGAGTTCTCGAACATTTCCTGCTGCATTGCTGACCACACGAAAGGATCAGAAGATGGCGTTTGACTACAACCCCTACGACTTTCTGCCCGACCTCCCGAAATTCGAGGTGACCTCGCAGTCGTTCGAAGACGGCCAGCCGTGGGCCAACGAACAGGTCAGCGGCATCATGGGGGCGGGCGGTTCCGACATCTCGCCGCAGCTGTCCTGGTCGGGCTTTCCCGAGGAGACCCGCAGCTTCGCGGTCACCGTCTATGACCCCGACGCACCGACCGCTTCGGGCTTCTGGCACTGGGCCGTCGCGAACCTCCCCGCGACCGTGACCGAGCTGCCCGCCGGTGCCGGCGACGGCAGCGGGTTGCCCGGCGAAGCACTCACTTTGGCCAACGATGCCGGTCTGAAGCGCTTCATCGGGGCCGCCCCGCCCGCCGGACACGGCCATCACCGCTACATCGTCGCGGTACACGCCGTCGGTGTGGAAAAGCTCGACCTGCCCGCCGATGCCACGCCGGCCTATCTGGGCTTCAACCTGTTCGGAAACGCAATCGCCCGCGCGATCATCACCGGGACCTACGAGCAGAAGTAGTCGCGTACCGCGCTAAGGGGCTGATTTCGCGCATCAGGTGCGTGCAATCAACCCGTCAACAGGGCCGCCCCGATTAATCGCGTACGGCCGAGCCGACGGCGTCGGCCAACGAGGCGAAGCCGCCGTCGTGCAAGCGCTGGGCCAGGCCGTCGTGAATGCGTTTGGCCCACAGGCCGCCGCCGTAGATGAACCCGGTGTAGCCCTGCAGCAATGACGCACCGGACACGATGCGATCCCAGGCGTCGTCGGCGGTTTCGATGCCGCCGACGCTGATCAGCACCAGTCGGTCGCCGACGCGCCGGTACAGCCGACGCAACACCTCCGCGGAGCGCTGTGCGACCGGGGGACCGGAGATGCCCCCGGCGCCGAGCTCGTCGACGCCGGGAGTGCTCAGTCCCTCACGCGACACTGTCGTGTTGGTCGCGACGATGCCTGCCAACCCCAATTCGACTGCTAGATCGGCGATCTCGTCGATTTCTGCGTCGGGCAGGTCGGGCGCGATCTTCACCAGCACGGGCGTTGTCGTCTCCGCGCGGACCGCGGCGAGGATTGGGCGCAGCGATTCGACCGCCTGCAGATTGCGCAATCCAGGTGTGTTCGGTGAGCTGACATTGACCACCACGAACGACGCCAACGACCCCAGCAGGCGGGCGCTTTCGGCATAGTCGTCGACCGCAGACTCCGCAGGGGTGGTCTTGGTCTTGCCGATGTTGACACCGATCGGCACTTCGGCGGTGTGCCGCGTCAGCTGGATCGCCAACTCGCCCGCCCCGTGGTTGTTGAACCCCATCCGGTTGAGTAGCGCCCGGTCCTGCGTGAGCCGAAACATCCTGGGCTGCGGGTTACCCGGTTGCGCCATCGCGGTCACCGTGCCGACCTCGGCGTAGCCGAAACCCAGTGCGCCCCAGGTCCGCAGTCCGCGCCCGTCCTTATCGAAGCCGGCCGCCAAACCCAGCGGCGCATCGAATCGCACTCCGAAGACCGTGCTGGCCAATACGGGATCGCGGGGTGCCAGCCACCGCGTCAGCGGGCGGCGGGTGACGGCCAGGGCGGTGACGGCTCGAAGCAGTGCGAAAACCCATGTGTGGATGCGCTCGGGTGCAAACAGGAACAGCACCCGCTGCAGCGCGCGGTACATCACGAGTTCACAGGTCGGGCTGCTCCGCGATCGCCGCTCCACGGATTGCGGACTTCTTGCGGCGCAGCAACACGCGCCGCGACCCGTCGGTGTACAGCCGCACCCGGGTGAGCTCCCAGCCGCGGTATTCGGCCTCGATGGACAAGCGGGTCGAGGCGTTGATCCGGGTCAAGTCGGGCGGCAGCCGCAACGGAATCCACTCGTAGTCGTCGGAGAGATCCTTATCCCAGCCTTCGGGCATCCGGCCGCGCTGCATCGTCGTCACGAGCCCACCGCCGCATCGGGGATCACCTGCACACCCGCCCCTGAGCCCGACACCACATAGAGGGTGCCAGACGATTCGTCATAGACCAGGGAGTTGGGCTGCTGCACGGTTCGATAACGCTTCTTTTCGACGGGGATGCCGGTGGACAAATCGTAGCCAACCACGGCGTTGGAGGCGGTCTGCGACACCCAGGCCAGCGTCGACGTTCCGGCCAGGCCGTACGGCGCATCAGCCACCGGATAGGCCTGGCGGAGGATCAGCGGGTCAAGGCCGTACACCAGCAGCTGGCCGCCCCGGGTGTCAGCCACGAGCACGCGGCCCGCCGCGTCGGCCGCCATGGTGGTCGCGCCCTCGCCGGCCCGAAGGGCATGCTCATCGGAGGTACCGTCTGCCGATAGTGCGGTCACCGACGTCTGTCCCCGGTCCAGCACCACGGCGGTATTACCTTGTGTGACAAGGCTATCCACGCGAGCAAAGATCTTCAGTCGTGCGCCGACGGCGGTATCGGAACTCAGCGTGAACACGGTGCCGTCGGCGCTGCCGAGCACGAGCTTGCCGTCCTCGCGACGCGCGATCGCGGTGAAGTCAGTGCCCTGCTGACCCTCGACGCCGACCAGCGTCGCGCTGCCCACGGCCAGGTCTACCCGGAAATAGCCGCCTCGGGTCGACACATACAGCTGTCCCGCGTCATCCCCGGTCATCGCGGTCCCGGACTCGGGCAACGGCACCGTCCGGGTACCACCGGCACTGGTGATCAACGTCACGACAGCTTGGCCGGCGGGTGCCGAGCTGAGCACGGCCAGCGACGACGTCTTGGCATCGAACAGCGCGGTCAGCGCGTGGTCCGCCAGAGGTCGCACCGTCCCGTCCGGCGCGCCGGTCGTGGGAGGGGACACCGCCGCCTCGGCAGGCACGATGGTCGGCGGCGGCGTATCGGAAGAATCAGAGTCGCAACCCGACAATCCCGCGATGAACAGCGCGAACGTCAAGAACCAAATGATTTGCCTGGACATGTTTAGGCGGATGGGCAAGGGGTAACTCTCGGAGGTGCGAATTGGATCAGTATCGACCAGCCAGTGTAGGCAGACCGCTCGTCGTGAATTGCACGCCGCTCGCCGCGCCCCTCGCGGAGCCGGCATGAGTCGAGTTATGGTCAAGTCATGACCATTGCCGCAGAGCGAGAACTGGGCAGCGGAGAATTTGCTATCGAAGACATTTCCGCTGGTCTGCACGCGAGTGGATTTGGCCAAGTTGGTGACGGCCGGAGCTTTTCCTTTCATGTCGAGCGTCGTGTTCTGCTCGTCGAGGTCTACCGTCCGCGGCTGACCGGGCCGGTTCCGCACGACGAGGACGTCGTCGCGGTCGCCAGCCGCAAGCTGACCGACATCGACCTGTTCGACGAACGAAGCCTGGCAGCCGCGGTGCGTGACGCCGTGGCCGCCGCGCAGCCGGTGGCGCGTACCAACCGCTGACACCCCGGGTACGGTCGTCGTCGTGACGGACGTGCCGGCGATGTCGTGGGTCCAGGTGATCGTTCTCGCGATAATTCAGGGCATGACCGAGTTCCTGCCTGTGTCGTCGTCGGGCCACCTGGCGATCGCGTCGCGGGTGTTTTTCGCCGAAGACGCCGGAGCGTCGTTCACCGCGGTGACCCAGCTCGGTACGGAAGTAGCGGTGCTCGTCTACTTCGCGCGCGACATCGCCCGCATCGTCAAAGCGTGGTTCAACGGTCTGTTCGTGGCCGCACACCGAAACGCTGACTACTGGCTGGGCTGGTGGGTCATCATCGGAACCATTCCCATCGGTGCGTTCGGCCTGCTGTTCAAGGACGAAATCCGAACGGGCGCACGTAATTTGTGGCTGATCGCGATCGCCCTGATCGTGTTCTCGGCGGTCATCGCGGCCGCAGAGCACTACGGCCGCCAGACGCGCCGCGTCGAACAGCTGACGTGGAAGGACAGCGTCATCGTCGGCCTCGCACAGTGCCTCGCGCTCGTGCCCGGTGTGTCCAGATCCGGTGCGACGATCAGCGCGGGGTTGTTTCTCGGGATGAACCGCGAACTCGCCGCCAGATTCGGTTTCCTGCTGGCGATCCCGGCGGTGTTCGCATCGGGACTCTTCTCGTTGCCGGACGCGTTTCATCCCGTCGGTGAGGGGATGAGCGCGAGCGGTCCACAGTTGTTGGTGGCGACGGCGATCGCGTTCGTCGTCGGATTCGCAGCGGTCGCCTGGTTCCTGAGATTCCTGGTGCGCCACAGCATGTACTGGTTCGTCGGCTACCGGGTCGCGCTCGGCACTGTCGTGCTGATCCTGCTCGGCACGGGTGTGGTGTCGGCGGTATGACGGTCATTCTGGTGCGCCATGGACGGTCGACCTCGAACACCGCCCACACGCTGGCCGGTCGCAGCGACGGCGTCGACCTGGACGACAAAGGCCGCGAGCAGGCCCAGGGGCTGATAGGACGGATAGGAGCCCTGCCGATTCGGGCGATCGTCCGCTCACCGCTGCTGCGCTGTGAACGCACGATGGAACCGCTGGCAGCCGAGTTGGGTCTGGAGCCTGTCGTCGACGAGCGCATCTCCGAGGTCGACTACGGCTCGTGGACGGGCCGCAAGATCGGCGAGCTGGTCTCCGAGCCGCTGTGGTCGGTGGTGCAGCAGCACCCCAGCGCGGCGGTGTTTCCCGACGGGGAAGGGCTGGCCGCGGTGCAGGCACGTGCGGTCGGCGCGGTGCGTGAGCATGACCGCCGCCTGGCCGAAGAGCACGAAGGCGACGTGTTGTGGATCGCATGCACACACGGTGACGTGATCAAGGCGGTCGTCGCCGACGCCCTTGGCACGCATCTGGACAGTTTTCAGCGCATCACCGCGGATCCCGCGTCGATGAGTGTGATCCGATACACCGCCGTCCGTCCGTTCGTCATCCACGTCAACCACACCGGCGACCAACTGACTGCCGGACTGCTGGCAAAACCGCCGAAGGACGCGTCAAAAGACGACTCCAAGGAGGACGAGGTGCCACCCGAGGACGCGGTGGTGGGTGGCTCGACCGGCTAGTCGTACTGACCTGGGATTGTGGCTGACGCAGCCGCTACCGGTATTTTGGAGATGCCATGGCCCGCGCAATTCACGTCTTCCGAACACCCGACCGCTTCGTGGCCGGGACCGTCGGGCAGCCCGGCAACCGGACCTTCTACCTGCAGGCCGTGCACGACAAGCGTGTGGTGTCGGTGATCCTGGAGAAGCAACAGGTTGCCGTGCTCGCCGAGCGGATCGCTGCGTTGCTACTCGAGATCAATCGCCGATTCGGCACTCCCATCCCGCCCGAAACCGCTGACGTCGACGATCTGAGCCCGCTGGTCACCCCCGTCGACGCCGAATTCCGGGTCGGAACGATGGGCCTCGGGTGGGACTCGGAGGCGCAGACCGTCGTCGTCGAACTGCTCGCGGTGTCCGAGACCGAATTCGACGCGTCGGTGGTGCTCGACGACGCCGAAGAGGGCCCCGACGCGGTACGCGTCTTCCTGACTCCAGAATCGGCTCGCCAGTTCGCGGCGCGGTCCAACCGGGTCATTTCCGCGGGCCGTCCGCCGTGCCCGCTGTGCGACGAACCGCTCGATCCGGAGGGCCACATCTGTGTGCGCACCAACGGCTATCTACGCGGTGAAATCGCCGGTTCCGACGATGACGCCGACGAGTAGCGGTGAGCCCGATGAGGTGCTGCGACGCGGCGAACTGACCGTCATCGGACGTATCCGCTCGGCGAGCAACGCCACGTTCCTGTGCGAAGCGCATCTCGAAGGGCGACAGGCGCATTGCGTCTACAAGCCGATCGCGGGCGAAGCCCCGCTGTGGGATTTCCCGGACGGCACGCTGGCGGGCCGTGAACTCGGCGCATACCTGGTCTCCGGCGCATTGGGCTGGAACATCGTGCCGTACACCATCATTCGCGAAGGGCCTGCCGGACGCGGGATGCTGCAGCTGTGGGTGGACCAGCCGGGGGAGAGCCTCGGTGAGGTCGGCGATGAACCCGAGGCCGGGCCGGACCTCGTCGACCTTCTGCCCGCCGGGGAGATTCCACCCGGCTTCCTGCCGATCCTGCAGGCATACGACTACGCCGGCAACGAGGTCACGCTGGTGCATGCCGACGACGCCCGGCTGCGGCGGATGGCCGTCTTCGACGTGCTGATCAACAATGCCGACCGCAAGGGCGGGCACATCCTGTCCGGGGTCGACGGACAGGTCTACGGCGTCGATCACGGCGTGAGTCTGCACGTCGAGGACAAGCTGCGAACGGTGTTGTGGGGGTGGGCGGGCAAACCGGTGGACGATCCGACCCTGGAATCGGTCGCGAGTCTGCGTGACCAACTGCGAGACGGGTTGCCGGAGACGCTGAGTGAGCACATCACCGAACGAGAGATCGCCGCACTGCTGGCGAGAACCCTGGCGCTGCTTGATGATCCGATCATGCCGTCGCCGGACCGGCGGCGCCCGATTCCATGGCCTGCGTTCTAGGCGATACTGACTCGATGACTCTCACCGATGCGGCGCTGGCCGCCGATGTGGCCAAGGAGGCCGGTGAGATGTTGCTTGCGGTCCGTGAGGAGATCGGCTTCTACGATCCGTACGACCTGGGAGACACGGGTGATCGCAGCGCCAACACCCTGATCCTGAACCGGCTTCGCGACGAGCGTCCCAACGACGCCGTGCTGTCGGAGGAGGCGGCCGACGACCTTTCCCGTGTCGAGGCGGATCGTGTCTGGATCGTCGACCCGGTCGACGGCACCCACGAATTCTCGATGCCCGGCCGAACGGACTGGGCGGTGCACATCGCGCTCTGGCAGCGTTACGGCGCGGCCGGTGCGGCGACGTTTCACACGCGCGGTCCGAACGGCGGCATCACCGATGCCGCGGTGGCGCTGCCCGCTCGCGGCGAGGTGTACCGCACCGACACGGTGACGCCGCCGCCGCCGCGCAAGGAGGGGCCGATTCTCATCACGGCCAGCGCCAACCGGCCACCGCCCGTGCTGTGGTGGCTGCGCGACCGGCTCGACATCCGGCTGGTGCGCATCGGATCGGCGGGTGCCAAGGCGATGGCCGTGGTCCGCGGCGACGTCGACGCGTATATCCACGCGGGCGGACAGTGGGAGTGGGATTCGGCGGCTCCTGCCGGCGTGGTCGCGGCAGCGGGCATGCACGCGACGCGCCTGGACGGCTCGCCGCTGATCTACAACCGCCCAGATCCCTATCTTCCCGACCTGCTGATGTGCCGGGCGGAGCTGGCCGACGTGCTGCTCGAGGGCATCCTCTCGGCATACCGGAACCGCTGATCGGGAATGAATCGGCCGCTCGCGGTGTCGAATCCCCTGATGCCTAAAGTCGACGCTATGAAATCGTGGCCGGCGCCGACCCTCCCGGCGCTCGACGGCCGCGGTCCGCAGCTGCGCCTCTACGACAGCGCAGACGGGCAGGTCCGCCCGGTATCCGCCGGTCAGACGGCCACGATGTACGTCTGCGGCATCACCCCGTACGACGCCACCCATCTGGGTCACGCCGCCACCTACCTGACGTTCGATCTGGTCCACCGGGTGTGGCTGGACTCCGGCCACCAGGTGCACTACGTGCAGAACATCACCGACGTGGACGATCCGCTTTTCGAGCGGGCGGAGCGCGACGGCATCGACTGGCGCGAACTGGGCGACAGGGAGACCGAACTCTTCCGCGAGGACATGGCGGCCCTTCGGGTGCTCCCGCCGCACGACTACGTCGCGGCCACCGAGGCGATCGCCGAGGTCATCGAGATTGTCGAGAAGCTGCTGGCCGCGGGGTCGGCCTACATCGCCGATGATGCCGAATATCCCGATGTGTACTTCCGCGCAGACGCCACGCCGCAATTCGGCTATGAGTCGGGATACGACCACGACACGATGATGCGGTTGTTCGCCGAACGCGGTGGCGACCCCGACCGTCCCGGTAAGGGCGATCCGCTGGACGCGTTGTTGTGGCGGGTGCAGCGGCCCGGCGAGCCCAGCTGGCCGTCGCCGTTCGGGGCCGGGCGGCCAGGCTGGCACGTCGAATGCGCCGCGATCGCGTTGAGCCGCATCGGCACCGGCCTGGACATCCAGGGTGGCGGCAGCGACCTGATCTTCCCGCACCACGAGTTCTCGGCCGCCCACGCCGAATCTGCCACGGGGGAGCGGCGATTCGCCCGCCACTACGTGCACGCGGGCATGATCGGGTGGGAGGGCCACAAGATGAGCAAGAGCCGGGGGAACCTGGTGCTCGTCTCCGCGCTGCGCGCCGACGGCGTCGACCCTTCGGCGATCCGGCTGGGGCTGTTCGCCGGCCACTACCGCGCCGACCGCTCGTGGAGCCCGGCGGTTCTCGCTGAGGCCAACGACCGGCTGCAGCGCTGGCGCGACGCGGTCGCCCTGCCGGCCGGGCCCGACGCGGGCGATGTGGTGGCCCGGGTCCGCCGCTACCTGGCAGACGATCTCGATACCCCGAAAGCGCTTGCCGCGCTGGATGGCTGGGCCACCGATGCGCTCACGTACGGAGGTCACGACGCCGGCGCGCCGAAGGCGGTGGCGACTGCGGTCGACGCGCTGCTCGGTATCGAGCTGTAGCCCTGCACCGCGCGGACGGGGTGCGGAGTACGTTTGACGGCCATGGGTTCGCTATACGGAAAAGTCGTCCTCATCACGGGCGCTGCCAACGGCATCGGGGCCGAAGTGGCCCGCCGCCTGCACCACGAGGGCGCCAAGCTGGTACTGACCGACCTCGATGAGGCCCCGCTGAAGGATCTCGCCACCAGGCTCGGCGGTGACGACGTGCTGACCGCGGTCGCGGACGTCCGTGACCTCGAGGCCATGCAGAAGGCCACCGATGCCGGAATCGAACGGTTCGGTGGCATCGACGTCGTGATGGCCAACGCGGGAATCGCCACCCACGGATCGCTGCTGGCCGTCGATCCCAAGGCGTTCCAGACGCTGATCGACGTCAACGTCATGGGCGTGTTTCACACCGTGCGCGCCGCCCTGCCGTCGATCATCGAGCGACGGGGATATGTGTTGATCGTGTCCTCCGCGGCGGCCTACGCGCCCGCGGCGGGCATGGTTCCCTATGACACGTCGAAGGCAGCCGTGGAGCAGTTCGCCAACGCTCTTCGCCTCGAGCTCGCACACCGGGGTGTCGACGTGGGATCCGCACACATGCTGTGGATCGATACGCCCCTGGTGCAGGAGACCAAGGACGAATCAACGGCTTTCCAGGAAATGCTGCGCAAGCTTCCGGGGCCCCTCGGCAAGACCACGTCGGTGGACAAATGCGGCGAGGCGTTCGTCAGGGGCATCGAGGGTCGCAAACGCCAGATCAACTGCCCGAGTTTCGTCGGCCTGCTGCGCTGGTTGAAACCGTTGCTGTCGTCCAGGCTTGGCGAATCGACCACGCTGAAGGACGTTCCGGAGCTGTTGCAGAAGATGGACGCGGAGGTGGCCGCGCATGGCCGTTCGATGAGCGCCCGCACAGAAGCGCTCGAAAAGCGTTGATCCGCCGCATCGCAGCTCTGATCGCCGCCCTCGCGCTGCTGGCGGCTTGTAGCACCGAGAAATCCGACGACAACGCGACACCGACACCGTCACCAGAGAGTCCGAGCGCCGTGTCCCTCGAACAGACTCGCGCCATCGCGAAAGAGGCCTACATCTACGGCTTCCCGCTGGTCGACAACTACCGGGTGATGTACTCGTACTTCGTCAACAAAGAGGACCCCGAGTACAAGGGTGGTTGGAACGAAATACACAACAGCGCACAGGTTTACACGCCTGCGGACAAGGCGATCCAGACGCCGAACTCCGATACGCCGTACTCCGCGGTCGGTGCCGACCTGCGCACCGAACCGCTGGTGCTAACGGTTCCCCCAGTCGAGCAGGACCGCTACTACTCGCTGCAGTTCATCGACCTCTACACCTACAACATGGCCTACGTCGGCAGCCGCACGACCGGTAACGGCGGTGGCAAATACCTTCTGACGGGCCCGAACTGGCGTGGTGTGAAGCCCGAGGGCATCGATGAGGTCATCACCTCCGACACCGACCTCGCGCTCGTTCTGTACCGCACCCAGTTGTTCGGGCCGTCGGACATCGACCAGGTCAAGAAGATCCAGGCCGGCTACCAGGTGACGCCGCTTTCGGTGTTCCTCAACCAACCCGGGCCGCCGCCGGCCCCCGCGATCGACTTCGTGCCGCCGCTGACGCGCGACCAACAGAAAACCTCACCGCAGTTCTTCGACATCCTCAACTTCGCGCTGAAATTCGCGCCGCCGCTGCCCGACGAACAGGAGTTGCGAACCCGGTTCGCCACCATCGGGATCGGCCCCGACGGCGGGTTCGACGCCGACAAGCTCACCCCAGAGATGCGTGACGCCGTCGAAGGCGGAATGGCCGACGCCTGGCAGGAGTTCGACACCTTCAAGAAGGAGAAGCTGGACACCGGCGAAGTGACCTCGGGTGACATCACCGGAAACCGCGAAACGATTGGCACCAACTATCTGTATCGGATGGCCGCAGCGGTGGTGGGCATCTACGGCAACTCCAAGGACGAGGCGATCTACGTGGGAGCGTTCAACGACGCCACCGGTGCGCCGTTGACCGGTGCCAACAACTACACGTACCGGTTCGCCAAAGATCAGCTTCCGCCGGTCAACGCATTCTGGTCGCTCACCATGTACGAATTGCCGCAGAGCCTGCTGGTCGAGAACTCGATGAAGCGCTACCTGATCAACTCACCGATGTTGCCCAGCCTGGTGCCAGACCCCGACGGTGGTTACACCATCTACATCCAAAACGGATCGCCGGGCATCGAGAAAGAATCCAACTGGTTGCCGGCGCCCAAGGGACCGTTTCAGTTGGTCTTGCGGTTGTACTGGCCGAAGCCGGACGCCCTGAACGGCGTCTGGCAGGCGCCGAAACCCGAAAAGGTGTGAGCTCCCGCGTCGCCGAAATCAGGTTCCGGTACGGTTTCGGACCTGCTGGCGCGTGATAAGTCTGATCTCGGCGCAATGCGATGGAGGTAAGAACCTAGCGGCCGCTGTGTGCGTTCTTCGGCCTACCGGCCGAAGCCTGGCCCGCGGCGGCGTAGATAGCGCTCGAACTCAGCGGCCAGGGCGTCGCCGTCGATCTTGCCGACCGCCTCGTGCATGTCGACCTCGGCGTCGCCGCGTTCCTCCAGCGACTGCACGTACTCGGAGATGTCGTCGTCCTCGGCGGTCATCTCCGTCACCGCCGACTCCCACTCTTCGGCCTGCGTCGGCAGATCGGCGAGCGGCACCTCGATGTCGAGCACGTCCTCGACGCGCCGCAACAGCGCCACGGTGGCCTTGGGGTTCGGCGGCTGCGAAACGTAATGCGGAACCGCGGCCCAGAACGTCACCGCCGGGATACCGGCTTGCACACACGCATCCTGGAACACCCCGGCGATGCCGGTCGGACCTTCATAACGCGTCTCCTCCAGCCCGAAGACCTTCGCCGATTCGGGGGAGTAGGCCGCGCCCGACACCGGCACCGGACGGGTGTGCGGCGTGTCGGCCAGCAGCGCCCCCAGGATGACGACCGTCTGCACGTTGAGCTTGTCGGCGATCGCCAGCAACTCTGCGCAGAAGGTGCGCCATCGCATATTGGGCTCCACGCCGTGCATGAGCACGATGTCACGGTCCGACCCCGGGGGCCGGCAGTGCGAAATCCGCATCGAGGGCCACACCAGCTCGCGCGTCACGCCGTCGACCTGCCGAATGACGGGTCGATTGACCTGGTAGTCGTAGTACGCCTCGTCGTCGATCTCCACGATCGGCTCGGCTTCCCATATCGCGTCGAGGTGCTCCAACGCATCGCTGGCCGCGTCGCCTGCGTCATTCCAGCCCTCGAAGGCCGCGACGACGATTGTGTCGCTCAATTCGGGCAGTTTCGGCGTCACCAGGCCAGCGTAAGCCCTGTGTGGTGGCTTGGAGCGGCATCGCCACACGGGTTGAATTCGCTGCCTTCGCAGTGCAGTCGAAATACGTTCGGTTGCAGTCCGGTTAATCTTGGTGAGTCGGGCGTCCCAGACGCCGACCGGGCGACGGCGTAGACTTTCTGCGGTCGAGAGGCGTTGCAACGGTCCCGGGTCATTGCCGGTCCGCCACGCTCGGCGAAGTCAAGGACGCCTTCCGTTACGGAAGGAGTGCATATGACTGCCGTTGAGTCGACCGTCTCCGAGTCGAATGCCTTTGCGCCGAACATCCGCCCCGACTGCAGCGACGACCTGACGGCAGCCCTGCGCCAGCGGATCCTGGTGATCGACGGCGCGATGGGTACGGCGATCCAGCGCGACCGGCCCGACGAGGCCGGCTACCGCGGCGAGCGATTCGCCGACTGGCCCAGCGATCTCGTGGGCAACAACGACCTGCTCACGCTGACTCAGCCGCACATCATCGAGGGGATCCACCGCGAATACCTCGAGGCCGGCGCCGACATTCTCGAGACCAACACGTTCAACGCGAACGCGGTGTCGCTGTCCGACTACGGGATGGCCGAACTCAGCTACGAACTGAACTACGCGGGCGCGGCGCTGGCCCGCAAGGCGTGCGACGAGTTCAGCACCCCGGACCAGCCCCGCTACGTGGCGGGCGCGTTGGGGCCGACGACCCGGACGGCGTCGATCTCGCCGGACGTCAACGACCCCGGAGCCCGCAACGTCTCCTACGACCAACTGGTCGCCGCGTACTTCGACTCCGCCAGGGGCCTGGTCGACGGCGGGGCCGATCTGCTCATCGTCGAGACCATCTTCGACACGCTGAACGCCAAGGCCGCGATCTTCGCGATCGAGACGCTGTTCGAGGAGCGTGGACGTCGCTGGCCGGTGATCATCTCCGGCACCATCACAGACGCGTCCGGCAGAACGTTGTCGGGTCAGGTCACCGAAGCCTTCTGGAACTCGATCCGGCATGCGAAGCCGATCGCGGTGGGCCTCAACTGCGCCCTCGGCGCGCCGGAGATGAGGCCCTACCTCGCCGAGATGTCGCGCATCGCCGACACCTTCGTGTCGTGCTACCCGAATGCGGGCCTGCCCAACGCCTTCGGCGAATACGACGAGTCCCCGAAGCGTCAGGCCGGCTACGTCGCCGACTTCGCCGAGGCCGGCCTCGTCAACATGGTCGGTGGCTGCTGCGGAACGACACCCGCGCACATCGCCGAGATCGCCAAGGTCGTCGAGGGCATGCCGCCTCGCGAGGTGCCGGAAGTCGAGGTGGCCACTCGACTGTCAGGCCTCGAGCCGCTCAACATCACCGAGGACTCGCTGTTCGTGAACATCGGTGAGCGCACCAACATCACCGGCTCCGCCCGCTTCCGCAACCTGATCAAGGCCGAGGACTACGACACCGCCCTGTCGGTCGCTCTGCAGCAGGTCGAGGTCGGTGCGCAGGTCATCGACATCAACATGGACGAGGGCATGATCGACGGCGTCGCTGCGATGGACCGGTTCACCAAGCTGATCGCGTCCGAGCCCGACATCAGCCGCGTCCCGGAGATGATCGACTCCTCCAAATGGGAGGTCATCGAGGCCGGCCTGAAGAACGTGCAGGGCAAGCCGATCGTCAACTCGATCTCCATGAAGGAGGGCGAGGACAAGTTCATCCGCGAGGCGCGGCTGTGCCGCAAGTACGGCGCCGCCGTCGTCGTGATGGCGTTCGACGAGCAGGGCCAGGCCGACAACCTGGAGCGCCGCAAGGAGATCTGCGGGCGTGCCTACCGAGTCCTGACCGAAGAGGTCGGCTTCCCGCCCGAGGACATCATCTTCGACCCGAACTGCTTCGCGCTGGCGACGGGCATCGAGGAGCACGCGACCTACGGGATCGACTTCATCGAGGCGTGCGCCTGGATCAAGGAGAACCTGCCGGGTGTGCACATCTCCGGCGGCATCTCGAACGTGTCGTTCTCGTTCCGGGGCAACAACCCCGTCCGCGAGGCGATTCATGCCGTGTTCCTGTTCCACGCCATCAAAGCCGGTCTGGACATGGGCATCGTCAACGCCGGTGCGCTGGTGCCGTACGACTCGATCGACCCGGAGTTGCGGGACCGCATCGAGGACGTCGTGCTGAACCGGCGCGAGGATGCCGCCGAACGACTGCTGGAGATCGCCGAACGGTTCAACCGCAAGGAGAACTCCGAGGACCCTCAAGCGGCCGAATGGCGCAGCCTCCCGGTCCGTGAGCGGATCACGCACGCTCTGGTCAAGGGCATCGACGCCCACGTCGACGACGACACCGAGGAACTGCGGGCCGAGATCGCCGGCGCCGGGGGTCGGCCGATCGAGGTGATCGAGGGCCCGCTGATGGATGGCATGAACGTCGTCGGTGACCTCTTCGGCTCGGGCAAGATGTTCCTGCCCCAGGTCGTGAAGTCGGCTCGGGTGATGAAGAAGGCCGTCGCCTATCTGTTGCCGTTCATCGAGAAAGAGAAAGAGGAGAACGGTACGGCAGACTCCAAGGACACCAACGGCACCATCGTGATGGCGACCGTGAAGGGCGACGTCCACGACATCGGCAAGAACATCGTCGGAGTTGTCCTGCAGTGCAACAACTTCGAAGTGATCGACCTCGGTGTGATGGTGCCCGCCCAGAAGATCCTGGACGCCGCAAAGGAGCACGACGCCGACATCATCGGGTTGTCGGGCCTGATCACTCCGTCGCTGGACGAAATGGCCAACTTCGCCGTCGAGATGGAACGCGCGGGACTGGAGATTCCGCTGCTGATCGGTGGCGCGACCACGTCGCGCGCACATACGGCCGTGAAGATCTCGCCGCGCCGCAGCGGTCCGGTGGTCTGGGTCAAGGACGCGTCGCGCTCGGTTCCGGTCGCCGCCGCGCTGCTCGACGACAAGCAGCGGCCGGCGCTGTTGGAGGCCACCGAAAAGGATTACGCCTCGCTGCGGGAACGGCACGCCCAGAAGAACGAGCGGCCGATGCTGACGCTGGAGAAGGCCCGCGCGAACCGGACGCCGATCGAGTGGGACGGTTACGCGCCGCCAGTGCCCGCCCACGGGCTCGGGGTTCGCGAGTTCTTGGATTACGACATGTCCGAGTTGCGCGAGTTCATCGACTGGCAGCCCTTCTTCAATGCGTGGGAGATGAAGGGTCGATTCCCCGACATCCTCAACAACCCGGCCTCGGGCGAGGCCGCCCGCAAGCTGTACGACGACGCCCAGCAGATGCTCGACACCGCGATCAAGGAGAAGTGGCTGACGGCCAACGGCGTCATCGGCTTCTTCCCCGCCAACGTCGTCGGCGACGACATCGAGGTCTACACCGACGACTCGCGTTCCGAGGTGTTGACCACGCTGCACAACCTGCGCCAGCAGGGCGAGCACCGCGACGGCATCCCGAACCGGTCGCTGGGTGATTTCGTGGCACCCAAGGACACCGGTTTGGCCGACTATGTCGGCGCCTTCGCCGTCACGACGGGGCTCGGTAGTCAGGAGAAGATCACGGAGTTCAAGGCTGCCCTCGACGACTACAGCGCGATCCTGCTGGAGTCGCTCGCCGACCGCCTGGCAGAGGCTTTCGCCGAACGGATGCACCAGCGGGTCCGCAAGGAGTTCTGGGGCTACCAGCCCGAGGAACAGCTCGACAACGACGCACTCATCGGCGAGAAGTACGTGGGCATCCGTCCCGCCCCCGGCTACCCGGCCTGCCCGGAGCACACCGAGAAGGCCACGCTCTGGAAGTTGTTGGACGTCAAGGAGCGCACCGGCATCGAGCTGACCGAGTCGATGGCGATGTGGCCGGGTGCCGCCGTGTCGGGCTGGTACTTCTCGCATCCACAGTCGCAGTATTTCGTGGTCGGCCGACTGGCGCAGGACCAGGTCGCCGACTACGCGAAGCGCAAAGGCTGGACCCTGGCCGAGGCCGAGCGCTGGCTCGCTCCCAACCTCGGCTACAACCCGGAGGACTGAGACCTGCTGCACTTGAACGGAATTCGTTAGATGCGGGGCGTCTTGTTCGACATGGACGGCACCCTCGTCGACTCCGAAAAGCTCTGGGACATCTCGATGCACGAGCTTTACGGGCGCCTCGGCGGTGTCCTGACACCTGAGGTGCGTGAGTCGACGGTCGGTGGTTCGGCGGAGAGCGTCATGGCGACCGTCTACGCCGATCTCGGTCTGGATCCCGAGCCGGCCGCGATGGCGGAGTCCGCGGACTGGTTGCACGACAGGACCGGTGAACTGTTCGAAGCCGGCCTGCCGTGGTTGCCGGGTGCGCGTGAGCTGCTCGACGCGCTTCTCGCCGACGGCGTCCCGATGGCCTTGGTAACCAACACACGTCGTGGTCTGACCGAGCAGGCGCTGAAAAGCATTGGTCGGCATTACTTCTCCGCATCGGTGTGTGGTGACGAGGTGCGCCGCGCGAAACCCGCACCCGACATCTACGCACGCGCTGCCGAGCTGCTGGGCTTCGCTGCCGGGCAATGTCTGGCAATCGAGGATTCCGTCACCGGCACGGCTGCGGCGGAGGCTGCCGGCTGCCCGGTGCTGGTGGTACCCAACGACGTCGAGGTGCCCACCAGTCATCGACGAACACATGTGAGTTCGCTGGCGGGCGTCAGCGTCACAGACCTGCGCCGGGTCTACGACGACCTCAGCCACGGTATCGGAGAACGCTCGGCGTAAGTCCCCACGCGGCACGCTTGCCAGTGGTAAGACGGGGGTACTCGAAGTGACCCGCATCACGCACCGCTGCGAAAGGGACGCCCATGGCAGGCTCCAACGCCCCCGCCGGAGACGAATCCGCACTACCGATCGCCGACGACGACTTCTCATCGGGCGGTACTGCCGTCCGAATCGCTTCGGTCGCCGCACTGGGCGGCCTGCTGTTCGGCTACGACAGCGCGGTCATCAACGGTGCGGTCGACTCGATCCAAGAGGATTTCGGCATCGGCAACGCCGAACTCGGATTCGCGGTCGCGTCGGCGCTCCTGGGGGCGGCGGCCGGAGCCATGACCGCCGGACGTATCGCCGACATGATCGGGCGCATCTCGGTGATGAAGATCGCTGCGGCGCTCTTCCTGATCAGCGCCTTCGGCACGGGCTTCGCCCATGAAGTCTGGTCGGTCGTCCTGTTCCGCATCGTCGGCGGCATCGGCGTCGGCGTGGCCTCGGTCATCGCTCCCGCCTACATCGCGGAGACGTCGCCACCGTCGATCCGCGGCCGGCTTGGGTCGTTGCAACAGCTGGCGATCGTATTGGGCATCTTCACCTCGTTCGCCGTGAACTGGGTTCTGCAGTGGGCGGCCGGTGGCCCGAACGAGCCGTTGTGGTTCGGTCTCGACGCGTGGCGCTGGATGTTCCTGATGATGGCGATTCCCGCTGTCCTGTACGGCGCGCTCGCGTTCACGATTCCCGAGTCGCCGCGGTATCTCGTTGCCAGCCACAAGATTCCAGAAGCCCGCAAGGTCCTCAGCATGCTGCTGGGCCAGAAGAACCTCGAAATCACGATCGACCGCATCAAGGAGACGCTGGAGCGTGAGGACAAGCCGTCGCTGCGCGATCTGAAGAAGCCGACGGGCGGCATCTACGGCATCGTGTGGGTGGGCCTCGGGCTGTCGATCTTCCAACAGTTCGTCGGCATCAACGTGATCTTCTACTACAGCAACGTGCTGTGGCAGGCGGTCGGATTCAGCGCTGACGAGTCGGCGATCTACACCGTCATCACCTCGGTGATCAACGTGCTGACGACGCTGATCGCGATCGCGCTGATCGACAAGATCGGCCGCAAACCGCTGCTGCTGATCGGATCGTCAGGCATGGCGGTCACGCTCATCACGATGGCCGTCATCTTCGCCAACGCGACTATCGGCCCCGACGGCACCCCAAGCCTTCCCGGCGCTTCCGGAGTGATCGCCTTGATCGCGGCGAACCTGTTCGTGGTGGCGTTCGGCATGTCGTGGGGGCCCGTCGTCTGGGTGCTGCTCGGCGAGATGTTCCCCAACCGCATCCGCGCCGCAGCGCTCGGTATCGCCGCAGCGGGTCAATGGGCGGCCAACTGGCTCATCACGGTCACGTTCCCCGGCCTGCGCGAGCATCTCGGCCTGGCCTACGGCTTCTACGGCCTGTGTGCCGTGTTGTCGGGCCTGTTCGTGTGGAGGTGGGTGATGGAGACCAAGGGCGTTTCGCTGGAGGACATGCACGGCGAGGTCCTGCACGACGCATCGCCCAAGGCCGCCACCTGAGCTAGGACGCTGCAGTGAAACTGCCGTGACTTTGCTCGCGGCGCCGTGAAACAATCGCGTCCCGTGAAGACCTTCGACGCCCTGTTCGCCGAACTGAGCGATAAAGCGCGCACCCGGCCGGCGGGCAGCGGTACGGTCGCCGCGCTCGACGGCGGCGTGCACGGACTCGGCAAGAAGATTCTGGAGGAGGCCGGCGAGGTGTGGCTGGCCGCCGAGCACGAGGGTGACGACGAGCTGGCCGACGAGATCAGCCAGCTGCTGTATTGGACACAGGTACTGATGATCTCCCGCGGACTCACCCTCGACGACGTCTACTCGAAGCTATGACAGATTCTCTTCGCGCAAGCGGCTCATCGTCGACAGATTCTCTTCGCGCAAGCGGTCCCCCAGCTGACGCGGGAGGTGCCCCCACATCGACGACAGACATGTTGCGCGTCGCCGTTCCCAACAAGGGCGCGCTGAGCGAGTCCGCCGCCGAGATCCTGTCGGAGGCGGGCTATCGCAGGCGCCGGGACCAGAAGGACCTGACCGTCATCGACCCGGCGAACAACGTCGAGTTCTTCTTCTTGCGTCCCAAGGACATCGCCGTCTATGTCGGATCCGGTCAGCTGGACTTCGGGATCACCGGGCGCGATCTGGCCGCCGACTCCGACGCACCGGTGCGGGAGAGGCTGGCACTCGGATTCGGAAATTCGACATTTCGTTATGCGGGTCCCATCGGGCGCGAGTGGACCGCCGCCGACCTGGGGGGTAAGCGGATCGCCACCTCGTTTCCGAATTTGGTGCGAAAAGACCTCGCGGCCAAGGGAATCGACGCCACGGTGATCCGTCTCGACGGGGCCGTCGAGATTTCCGTGCAACTGGGGGTGGCCGACGTCATCGCCGACGTCGTCGGGTCCGGCCGCACGCTCGCGCTGCATGATCTGGTGGCGTTCGGCGATCCGCTGTGCGACTCCGAAGCCGTACTGATCGAAGGCGCCGAAGCCGGGAACTCCGCAGCGCGAGACCAACTGGCGGCACGCGTGCAGGGCGTGGTGTTCGGGCAGCAGTACCTGATGCTCGATTACGACTGTCCGCGTACCGTGCTCGACGAGGCCACCGCGGTCACCCCGGGACTGGAATCGCCCACCATCGCTCCGCTGGCCGATCCGGCATGGGTCGCGGTGCGCGCGCTGGTGCCACGGCGCGACGTCAACGCGATCATGGACAAGCTCGCAGCGATCGGCGCCAAGGCGATCCTGGCGTCTGACATCCGCTTCTGCCGCTTCTGATTCGACGGGTCGTCTCGCCGCACGCGTGTTAGCGTCCGGGTGTCGTTTACACCGGTACGGAGGTTGGCATGACGCAGGTCCTCGTTATCGTGCTCGCTCTGCTGATCGGCGTGATCGCCGGCCTGCGAGCATTGACCGCCCCGGCGGTGGTCGCCTGGGGGGCCTTCCTCGGCTGGATCAACGTCGACGGCAAGTGGTCGGAGTGGGTGGCCCATCCGATCACGGTCACCGTCCTCACGATCTTCCTGCTCGTCGAACTGGTGACCGATCAGCTTCCGAAGACACCGAGCCGCAAGACGGCGCCGCAGTTCGCCACACGCCTCATCATGGGTGCGTTCGCGGGCGCGGTGATCGGCAGCGCGTTCTTCCACACCTTCAGTGCAACCGGTGCAGGCATCGTGGGTGCAGTGCTGGGCACACTGGGCGGCGCCGCGGTCAGGACGAAGCTCTACGAAGCCAACAACGGCAAGGACCGGCCCGGCGCGTTCATCGAGGACCTCGTCGCGGTGGGTGGCGGTTTCCTGATCGCCTTCCTGGTCAGCCTCGTCTGATCAACCTCCGATGGCAGAGAAGTTCGACGCGATCATCGTCGGCGCCGGTCAGGCCGGACCGCCGCTGGCGGGCAGGCTGACCGAAGCCGGTCAGACCGTCGCCGTGATCGAGCGCAAACTCGTCGGCGGCACCTGTGTGAACTACGGATGCATTCCCACCAAGACCCTCGTCGCCAGTGCCCACACCGCCCACACGGCCCGTCGCGGGGCCGAATACGGCATCGGCACAGGTGATGTCACCGTCGAGATGTCCGCGGTCAAGGCGCGCAAGGACCAGATCGTGCGCGGCGACCGCGAAGGCGTCGAGTCCTGGATCGAGGGTATGGAGGGTGCGACGCTGATCCGTGGCCACGCCCGTTTCGAGAGTCCACACACCATCAGGGTCGATGACCGGGTACTGGAGGCGGACAGGATTTTCCTGAATGTCGGCGGCCGGGCGGTAGCGCCCGACATGCCCGGCCTCTCCGACATCGACTACCTGACGAACGTCGGCATCCTCGAACTCGACACGCTGCCAGAGCATCTCGTCGTCATCGGCGGCAGCTACATCGCGCTGGAGTTCGCGCAGATGTATCGCCGCTTCGGCGCCCGCGTGACGGTCATCGAGAAAGGCCCACGGCTCACCTCGCGGGAGGACGAGGACGTCTCCGCAACGATAAAGGAGATCCTGGAGGCCGAGGGCATCGACGTCGTCGTCGACGCCAGTGACATCCGATTCGCCAAGCGCGGCAGCGGTTTCGAAGTGACGCCCCGCGACGGTGTACAGCCCATTGCCGGAACCCACCTGCTGATGGCAGTCGGTCGTCAACCCAACACCGACGATCTCGGGCTCGAGGCCGCGGGCGTCGAAACCGACCGCCGCGGCTACATCGTCGTCGATGATCAGCTTCGTACGAATGTCGAGCACATCTGGGCGATGGGGGACTGCAACGGCCGCGGCGCTTTCACCCACACCTCCTACAACGACTTCGAGATCGTCGCGGCGAATCTGCTCGACGACGACCCCCGCAGGGTCAGTGACCGGATCACCACCTATGCGCTCTACATCGACCCGCCGCTGGGTCGCGCAGGGATGACGGTCGACGAGGTCCGCAAGTCGGGCCGAAAAGCGTTGGTGGGCAAGCGGCCGATGACCCGAGTCGGCCGCGCCGTCGAGAAGGGGGAGACGCAGGGCTTCATGAAGGTCGTGGTCGACGCCGAGACCGAGCAGATCCTCGGCGCCGCGATCTTCGGGGTCGGCGGTGACGAGGTCATCCACTCGATCCTCGACATCATGACGGCAGAGCTGCCCTACACCGCGATCTCGCGCACCATGCACATCCATCCCACCGTCAGTGAGCTGGTGCCGACGATGCTCCAGGAGCTGAAGCCGCTGGACTAGCGGCGCATCACCAACAGCGTCTGCGCGCAGGTGCCGATGAAGCCACGGCGGTCGAAGAGCTCTGCGGTTGTCACCCCGATGCCGTCACTACCGATCGACCCGCGAGCGCGAAGGGCAAAATCGTTGCCCTCGGGCAGCCGGTGCAGGTGCACCACCGTGTCGGTGTTCATGAACATGAACTCCTCGGGATCCAGCGCCGCGCCTGCGCCGTTGGACGAATCCACCACCATCGCCAGCCGCTGCAGGGCCGACGTCGGCTCCGAATCCACCAGCGGTATCTGCGAACTGATCCAGACGACATTCGCCGTCTCGGACGTCTCGGACTGGCGGCGCCACATCACCGTTTCCAGATAGCCCTTCGCGCCGATCCAGCTATGGGGCACCGGGACGGCGTCGCCCTCGGTCAGGGCAGGGTAGCGGTCGGTCGCCGCGTCGGCGGTGTCGCTGGTGGCCAGCAGCCACGCGGTGACCCGCGCGACCGCGCGATCGGCGCCATCGGCCCGCGCCGCCGACATCTCCGCGACCATCAGTGCGATTCGCTTACCCGGCCGCTCGATCCAGGCCCGCACCTTGACCCGCGAGACGGGGATGGCTCCGAGGATGTCGAGCGTCAGACGCCCGACCCGCAACCCCGAGCCCGCCGCCAAATCCTCGATCGCCTGTGTCATCAGCGCGAGAGGCGGTGAGCCGTGCTGGATTTCAGGATCCCAGTTGCTGCGCGTTCCGTCGGTGGAGTCGAAGATTTTCCAATCGCCGTCGGCACCTATCCGCCGGTAGTAGCAATCGATCACGCGGCGGGCTCCGACGCGCGCAACACGACGTCGTCCTCGGCGGCGCAACCATCGTCGGGAACCGCCGGCCATCCCGGGTATGGCGGCGGGGTGCCACCGAACACCGGGCAGTGGCGATGGTGCGCGCACCAATCGCACATACGCGACGGATTCGGACGGAAATCGCCTGTGGCACCGGCCGATTGGATGGCATGCCAGATCGCGATCAACGTCTTCTCGAAGCGCAGCAGCTCGTCGAGATCGGGGGAGTAGTCGAGCACCTGGCCGTCCGCCAGGTAGAGCAGTCGCAGCCGCGCGGGCAGCACGCCGCGGGAACGCAGCAGCGCCACGGCGTAGAACTTCATCTGGAACATCGCCTTGAACTCGGCCAGGGCCCGTGCCTCGGGCGGCGCCTTGCCGGTCTTGTAGTCGACGACGCGCAGTTCTCCGGTGGGCGCGACATCGATGCGGTCGACGAAGCCGCGAAGCAACGTGCCGTCCTCGAGTTCGACCTCGACGCGCTGCTCGCAGCTCTGCGGGTCGAACCGGGTCGGGTCTTCCAGGCGGTAGTAGCCGGCCAGCAGTGCCCGTGCCTCGTCGAGCAGTTCGGCGCGCAGCGCCGGTGCGAAGTCCTCGGCCAGTTCGGGCCGTGTTTCGACCAGGCGCTGCCACGCGGGGTCCACGAGCGTCATGGCGGTCGCGGGACCGCGATCCGCCGCGGGGAGTGCGTAGAGATCCTCCAAGGCAGCGTGCACGACGGAGCCGCGCACCTGCGCCGCCGAAGAGGGCTCGGGCAGGCGGTCGATGGCGCGGAACCGATAGAGCAACGGGCACTGCTTGAAGTCGGCGGCCCGCGACGGTGACAGCGCCGGACGCCGGATGGCACTCGACTCCCGCTGTTCTGTCATGAGGTCAGCGTATGGCGACACCCCGACAAGAACTAGGACAGACCCGACCACCCGTGACGGCGTGTTGGCTGGCAGGCTGAACAGCTGTGAACAGGACCGGGCCCTTCGCCGTCGGTGATCGAGTGCAGCTCACCGACGCAAAGGGGAGGCACTACACGATGGTGCTGGCCGAAGGCGGCGAGTTCCACACCCATCGCGGAATCATCGCTCTCGACACCGTGATCGGACTGCCCGAGGGCAGCGTGGTCAAGTCGACGAACGGCGATCAGTTCCTGGTGTTGCGCCCACTGCTGGTCGACTACGTCATGTCGATGCCCCGCGGCGCACAGGTCGTTTACCCGAAGGACGCCGCTCAGATCGTGCACGAGGGAGACATCTTCCCGGGCGCGCGCGTTCTGGAAGCCGGCGCGGGATCGGGTGCCCTGACGTGTTCGCTGTTGCGCGCGGTCGGACCCGAGGGCCGGGTCGTCTCCTACGAGGTTCGTGAGGACCACGGCGAGCACGCGGTGCGCAATGTCACCACCTTCTTCGGCGAACACCCGGACAACTGGCAGCTGGTGCTCGCGGACATCAACGACTACGCGGGTCCCGAAGTGGACCGGGTGGTGCTCGACATGCTCGCGCCGTGGGACGTGCTGGAGGCCGTCGCCAACGCGCTCGTGGCGGGCGGCGTGCTGATGATCTACGTCGCGACTGTGACGCAACTCTCACGGACCGTGGAGGCGCTGCGCGAACAGAAATGCTGGACCGAGCCGCGCGCCTGGGAGAGCATGCAGCGCGGGTGGCATGTGGTCGGCCTGGCCGTGCGCCCGCAACACACGATGCGCGGCCATACGGCGTTCCTGATCAACGTGCGCAAATTGGCGCCGGGCGCCGTCGCTCCGATGCCGCTGCGGCGCAAGCGCCAACTCGGTGGCAGCGTCTGATCCCCTCGGACTAGTCGTCTGTGCTGCGTCGCAGACCCCGCCTCACGGACAATAGTTCCATCTCCGGTCGGGCGGCGACGAGTCGTTCAGCGGCGTCGAGCACCTCGACGACGTGGGCGCGATCCGCCGACACCGACGACACCCCCACGGCCGCGCGACGATGGAGCTCCTGGGAGCCGGTCTCGGCCGCAGACACCGCGAAACGGCGCTGCAGCTCGGCGATGAGCGGGCGTATGACGGACCGCTTTGCCTTCAGCGAGTGCACGTCGCCGAGCAGCAGGTCGAACTCGAGCCAGCCGATCCACATCCGCGCCTACCGCGGCGGCGTCGGAGGAGCCGCAGGCGGGGGTGGGGGCGCCGCGGGCGTCGTCTCGCTCGGTGATCCCTGCGGGACGTCCTCACCCAGGAGTTCATCGGCACTGCGGCGCGCCAGCTGCCACGAGGTGCCGGTGAGAATGAACTCCATCGGGTACGAGAAGTCGCCGGCCTGCGGATTCTCGGTCTTGAGACCGACCACGGCCGATATCTTGTCCGGCGCCCCCTGCACCCATCGCAGGTCCCTGGCCTCGAAGGTCACCGGGTCATAGCCGTTCTGGCGTAGGGCCTGCCCCCACTTGTCCAATGCGGCGGCGTCGCCCGGCACGGGGGATTCGATCAGTCCGGTTTTTTCCGCGCCGGGCACATTCGAGTCGGCGAGCCGGTTCATCACGTCGGACAGCGCGGTCGGCGGTGGCAGCGCAGCGCCGGGCGGGCCCGGCACGTCCTGGACGGGAACCGTCGGCGGCGGTGTTGCGACGGTCGTCGGTGCCGGTTTCTCCTCGGTATCGGAACTACATGCACCAAGCCCGAGCGCCGCCGCAATTGCGACGGCGCTCAGGCTCACGGCACCGATCGTGCGGTGCCCAGGATGCTTAACCGACAGCGGACATCAACGCCATCAGCGACTGCTTCGACATCTGCCATCCGGTGGGGCTGGGGCCGGGAACGAACGCGATGTTCTGGCTGGCGACCCCGCCGTTGGCGGCCGTCGCGGTGACGTCTGCAGTCACCACGGGGCCGTTTTGATCGATGTTCGCCAGGGAGAACGACAGCGGGAACTTGCCGTCGGCCTGCGCCTCGCGCAGCTTGGAGTCGGCGACGCGGCCTTCGATGCGGCCGATGCCGCCCTGGATGAAGGGCGCCTTGGAGGCGGACAGGCCAGGTGCACCGAGCGCCTGGAGAGTCGTGAGCAGCGGGCCCTGCAGGTCTGGTGCGGGTGTTTCCGGCATCGGGATGTCCCACACGACCGGCGCGACCCGCGGCGTGGCCAGCGCGTCAGACGATGATGCAATGTAGGTCACACCTGCGGCGGCACCGGCAATGGCAACGGCCGCTGCCGCGCCGCTAACGAGGGCTTTCAGGGTCACAATTGTCCTTTCGATTGGCCCAGTTCAAGAATGAGGTTAACAAGTGGCGCTGGTGTGTCGAATTCCTAGAGCACACACAAAGGCTGAATCGCCGGTAGCTTTGAAGTTGTTACTGCACCAACATCAGGTGCGGGGAGGGGCGCAACATGAGCGAGTCCGAGCGTTCTGAAGGGTTTGGCACACCCCACGAGTCCGGTATGTCCAGCGACGAAGCTGCCGAATTGGAAGAACTGCGCCGAGAGGCAGCCCTCCTGCGCGAGCAACTGGAGAGCGCCGTAGGGCCCCAGAGCGGGTTGCGTAGCGCCCGAGACGTCCACCAGCTCGAGGCAAGGATCGACTCGTTGGCGGCCCGAAACGCCAAGCTGATGGAGACCCTCAAGGAAGCGCGGCAGCAATTGCTGGCGCTGCGCGAGGAGGTCGACCGGCTGGGTCAGCCGCCGAGCGGATACGGCGTGCTGTTGTCGGTCCAGGACGACGAAACGGTCGACGTGTTCACCTCGGGCCGCAAGATGCGGCTGACGTGCTCGCCCAACATCGACACCAAGACCCTCAAGCAGGGGCAGACCGTCCGCCTCAACGAGGCGCTCACCGTGGTCGAGGCGGGTCACTTCGAGGCGGTCGGTGAGATCAGCACGCTGCGCGAGATCCTGTCCGACGGGCACCGCGCGCTCGTGGTGGGGCACGCCGACGAGGAGCGCATCGTCTGGCTGGCCGAACCGTTGGTGGCCGCCGAGTTCCTGCCCGACGAGGTCGAGGCGGCCGATGACGAGGACGACGAGCGTCCGCGCAAGCTGCGTCCCGGCGATTCGCTGCTGGTCGACACCAAGGCCGGTTACGCGTTCGAGCGCATCCCCAAGGCCGAGGTCGAAGATCTCGTCCTCGAAGAGGTCCCGGACGTCAGCTACAACGACATCGGTGGTCTCGGGAGGCAGATCGAGCAGATCCGCGACGCGGTCGAGCTGCCGTTCCTGCACAAGGAGCTCTACCGGGAGTACTCGTTGCGGCCGCCCAAGGGTGTGCTGCTCTACGGGCCTCCCGGCTGCGGGAAGACGTTGATCGCCAAGGCGGTCGCGAACTCGCTGGCCAAGAAGATGGCCGAGGTCCGCGGCGACGATGCGCGCGAGGCGAAGTCGTACTTCCTCAACATCAAGGGCCCTGAGCTGCTGAACAAGTTCGTGGGTGAGACCGAGCGTCACATCCGGTTGATCTTCCAGCGGGCCCGTGAGAAGGCATCCGAGGGCACACCGGTGATCGTGTTCTTCGACGAGATGGACTCGATCTTCCGCACCCGCGGCACGGGCGTCAGCTCGGATGTGGAGACGACCGTTGTCCCACAGCTGCTTTCGGAGATCGACGGTGTGGAGGGGCTGGAGAACGTCATCGTGATCGGCGCCTCCAACCGCGAGGACATGATCGATCCGGCGATCCTGCGGCCCGGCCGCCTCGACGTCAAGATCAAGATCGAGCGTCCGGACGCCGAAGCGGCGCAGGACATCTTCTCGAAGTATCTGGTCGAGGACCTGCCGGTGCACGTCGACGACCTCGCCGAGTTCAGCGGGGACAAGTCGCTCACACTGAAGGCCATGATCGAGAAGGTCGTCGACCGGATGTACGCCGAGATCGACGACAACCGGTTCCTGGAGGTCACTTACGCCAACGGCGACAAAGAAGTCATGTACTTCAAGGACTTCAACTCCGGCGCCATGATTCAGAACGTCGTCGACCGCGCGAAGAAGAACGCGATCAAGTCGGTGCTGGAGACGGGGCAACCTGGTCTCCGCATCCAGCACCTCCTCGACTCGATCGTCGACGAATTCGCCGAGAACGAAGATCTGCCCAACACCACGAACCCTGATGACTGGGCACGGATTTCGGGCAAGAAGGGCGAGCGGATCGTCTACATCCGCACGCTCGTCACCGGCAAGTCGTCGAGCGCTTCGCGCGCGATCGACACCGAGTCGAACCTCGGTCAGTACCTGTAGCAGACCCGACCGAGGTTCGCGTCTGCGTCAGCAGAGGTGGCCGGCGGCGGCGTCGTAGAAGGTCTTCGCGTCCTTCGGCTCGACACCGTCGGTGGTGTTGTCTGAGATCGTCTGCAGCGTCTCGGTTTCCGGCACGCCCGCGGCGATGTCGCTGCAGATGTGGTTGCCTAGTGCTACTGCCGCGTCGACCGGTCCGTCCCAGCCATTGTTGGCGAGGTCGACGATAAAGCTTTCCTGGTCCGCGTGGGCGGGTGCCGCGACGGCCAAACCGAGTGCCAGTGCCCCTAACGCGGAGACCACGAGTTTCTTCATTGTTGAATTCCCTTCACCCTGCTGTTGCGCACCGTGTGACCGAGCCTGGGTGTGGCCGCGGATGACCACTCGGGACGTTGCTGCGGCGAAGTTTAGGGCACGAAAATAGTGCTTGCCACCGGAATCATCGTTATCGTCAATTAACCCGGCCCGGCGAGCTGAGCTGGGCAAACGGCCGCACCGTTGCCACAGGGGTGCTGATTCGTGATCTTCTGAACGCAAAAAACCGACGCTTTCTCCACGCACGGACGGTGGGAGACGTAATTTCGCGATATGGCTAGCGGCAATGTCACGACGGTCGGGGATGTCTTTGCGAAGCGCTACGGCGAAGTGCTTCTGGTCCGCGTCGGGGAGTCG